>DASTRJ010000094.1:0-23495 GCA_035761245.1 Capillimicrobium sp.
GCGCGCGTCGCCGCGGCCGACCTCGCCGCCCCGGGCGACGCTCCGGCGACGGCGCACCTGGCCGGCGACGTGACCAGCCCGGCCGACGCCGAGCGCCTGATCGCCGAGGCGGCCGACGCGCTCGGCGGCCTCGACGCGCTCGTGCTCGCGGCGGGCATCCACTGGGCCGGCCCGACGCACGAGATGGAGCCCGACGCGTTCCGGCGCGTGCTCGACGTCAACGTGACCGGCACGTTCCTGTGCTGCCGCGCCGCGCTGCCGCGGTTCCTGGAGCAGGGGAGCGGCCACATCGTGACGCTCGGCTCGACCGCGTCGCTGGGCGGCGCGCCCGGCCTGACGGCCTACAGCGCGTCGAAGGGCGCCGTGCTGAACCTCACGCGCTCGATCGCGGTCGAGTACGCGCGCGCGGGCGTGCGCGCGAACTGCCTGTGCCCGGGCTCGACGATGACGCCGCTCATGGAGCGGCTCATGGCCGAGCGGGCGAATCCGCAGGAGTTCGCGGACAAGCACCCGATCGGCCGGTTCGCGGAGCCGGACGAGATCGCGGCGGCCGCGGCGTTCCTGCTGAGCGGCGACGCGTCGTTCTTCGTGGGGTCCGCCGTGGTGGTTGACGGCGGGTTCACCGCCGCCTAGACTGGACTGACGTCTTACAAGTTGTCCATGGGAGGAACGATGACCACAGCGGTCGGCGAGCGCCTCGATGCCGAGGTCCTCGTCGGGCTCTACGAGCGGATGCTGCTGATCCGCCGCTTCGAGGAGCGTGCCTCGGAGTACCGGCTGGCGGGCCACATCCCGGGCTTCCTGCACCCGTGCATCGGGCAGGAGGCGTCGGCGGTGGGGACCTGCGCGGCCCTGAGGCCCGACGACGTCATCCTCTCGACGCACCGGGGCCACGGGCACATGCTCGCCCGCGGCGCCGACCCGGGGCGCATGTACGCCGAGCTCTACGCGCGCACCGAGGGCTACAACCGCTCCAAGGGCGGCTCGCTCCACATGATCGACACCGAGCTCGGCTTCCTCGGCGCGAACGGCATCGTCGGCGGCGGCATCCCGATCGCCGGCGGCGCGGCGCTGCAGCAGAAGCGGCGCGGCCAAGGCGGCGTCGCCGTCTCGTTCTTCGGCGACGGCGCCGTCAACCAGGGCGCGTTCCACGAGGTCCTCAACCTCTGCTCGCTCTGGAAGCTGCCGGCGATCTTCGTCTGCGAGAACAACCTCTACGGCGAGTTCACCTCGCAGGCCGAGCAGGCGCCGGTGCCCGACGTCGCCGACCGCGCCGCCGCCTACGCGATGCCCGGCGTGATCGCCGACGGCAACGACGTGCTCGACGTGCGCGAGAAGGTGCTCGAGGCGGTCGGCCGGGCGCGCGCCGGCGACGGGCCCACGCTGGTGGAGTGCAAGACCTACCGCCATCGCGGCCACTACGAGGGCGACATGTGCACCTACCGGCCGGAGGGCGAGCTCGAGCAGTGGCTCGAGCGCGATCCGATCGTCACCTTCCCGGCCCGGCTGGCCTCCGAGTTCGGCGTCGCCGCCGAGCAGCTCGAGGCCGTGCGCTCCCGGGTCGAGCAGCGGCTCGACGACGCCGCGGCGTTCGCGGCGGCCGGCACCGTGGCCGACCCCTCCGAGACGCTCACCGACGTGTACGTGGACGACATCGACGGAAAGGCGCTGCGATGACCCGCATCCGGTTCGCGCAGGCGATCACGCAGGCGCTCGACGAGGAGATGGCGCTCGACGAGCAGGTGATCCTGCTCGGCGAGGACATCGGCCGGCCGGGCGGCTCGTTCGGCATCACCAAGGGCCTGCTCGACAAGTACGGCGCCGACCGCGTCTACGACACCCCGATCTCCGAGGAGGCGATCGTCGGCGCCGCCCTGGGCTCGTCCATGATGGGCGCGCGGCCCGTCGTGGAGATCATGTTCAACGACTTCGTCGTCCTGGCGATGGACCAGATCGTCAACCAGGCCGCGAAGATCCACTACATGACCGGGGGCCGCCTCGCGGCGCCGCTCGTCATCCGGATGCTCTGCGGGACCAACGGCTCGACCGCCGCCCAGCACTCGCAGTCGCTGGAGGCGTGGTTCACGCACGTGCCGGGGCTGAAGGTCGTCGCACCCTCGACGCCCGAGGACGCCAAGGCGTTCCTCAAGGCGGCGATCCGCGACCCCGACCCGGTCATGTTCTTCGAGCAGCGCATGCTCTACAACACCAAGGGCGAGGTCCCCGGCGAGGTGGAGCCCGCGACGCTCGGCGAGGGCCGCGTGGTGCGCGAGGGCACCGACGTCACGATCGCCACCTACATGAAGGGCGTCCACCAGGCGCTCGAGGCGGCCGAGACGCTCGAGCAGGAGGGGATCTCCGTCGAGGTCTGGGACGTCCGCAGCCTCGTCCCGTTCGACCGCGACGGCCTGCGCGCCTCGCTGGAGAAGACGGGCCGGCTCGTGACGCTGCACGAGGCGGTCGTGCGCGGCGGCTTCGGCGCCGAGATCGCGGCGATCGCCGCCGAGGAGATGTTCGACCTCCTCAAGGCGCCCGTCGCCCGCGTCGGCGCGCTCGCCACGCCGCACGCCTACGCGCCGCAGCTCGAGAGCACGATGCTGCCGAGCGTCGCCCGCGTCGTCGACGCGGTCCGCTCGGTCGTCGGCGAGCGGGCGAAGGTGGCGTAGCCATGGCGCACGTCGTGAGCATGCCCAAGTGGGGCCTGTCGATGGAGGAGGGCACGATCACCGAGTGGATGGTCGGCCCCGGCGACGAGGTCGAGCAGGGCGAGGTCCTCGCCATGGTCGAGTCCGAGAAGTCGGAGATGGAGCTGCCGTCGCCGATCACGGGCGTCTTCGCCAAGGCGCTCGTGGCCGAGGGCGAGACCGTCGACGTCGGCGTCGACGTCTGCGTCCTCGCGGCCGACCGCGCCGAGTACGACGCCGAGTTCGCCAACGAGGAGGCCCGCTGAATGCCCGTCGTCACCGTCGAGATCTGGGAGGGGCGCACCGTGGAGCAGAAGCGCGCGCTCTGCCGCGCGATCACCGACGCGATGGTCGAGCACGCCGACGCCCGTCCCGACGGGCTGCACGTGATCATCCACGAGGTCTCCAAGGAGAACTGGGCGCGCGCCGGCGTGCTCGGGATCGATCGGACCGACGCATGAGCATCGAGGCCCTCGACCCGGCGCGCACCGCGGTGCTCGTCATCGACATGCAGAACGCCTTCGTCCACGACGAGGGGACGCTCGGGCAGTCCGGCGTCCCCGTCGAGGCGGCGCAGGCGACGATCGAGCCGCACCGGCGGCTGATCGAGGCGTGTCGCGCGGCCGGGATGCCCGTGCTGTGGACCAAGCAGGTCCACCTCGAGCCCGACCACGGCCGGGCGCGCAAGCGGCTCGCCTCGCACACCGCGAAGCGCAAGCGGGTGAGCGCGCTGGCGGGCACGTGGGACGCGGAGATCGTCGACGAGCTCAAGGACCTGGCCGACGACGAGACGTTCATCATCGTCAAGCACCGCTTCGGCGCGTTCTACGAGACGCGGCTCGAGGCGATGCTGAAGATGCTCGGCGTCGAGGCGCTGCTCATCACGGGCGTGACGCTGAACGCCTGCGTCGAGACGACGCTGCGCGAGGCGTACCTGCGCGACTACGACGTCGTCGCGGTCACCGACTGCATCGCGGCGGTGCGGCCCGAGTGGGCCGACACCGCCAAGGCGGTCTGGGCCCATTACCTCGGCGAGCTGGCCACGTCGGACGAGATCGTGGAGTGGCTGGAGGCGTCGCGGCCGGCCGCGCGCGTCGACACGCTCGCGCACCTCCTGCTGCAGACCAGCGACCTGGAGGCCGCGGAGCGGTTCTACGTGGAGATCCTGGGCTTCGGGGTGCGCAAGCGCGAGACGTTCCGCGACGGCCGCCCGCTGGTGTTGACCCACCAGCGGATGGGCCTCACGAACGGCCGCCGGCCCGGCGACGGGGCGAACGTGGACCACATCGCGTTCCACGTCGAGGGGCTCGACGAGCTCGTCGAGCGGGCGACGGCCGCGGGGGTCCGCGTGATCCGCGGCCCGGAGTCCAACGCCTACGGCCGGTCGGTGTACCTGGAGGATCCCGATGGCAACGAGGTCGAGCTGATCGGCCCGGTGGAGGGGGAGGGGCAGCAGTGAGCGATCGCGTCGTCGTGGGGGACGAGGTGCTCGGCAAGGTCGTCGACGCGGCGGCCGAGGCCGGGCTCGACGTCATCGTGCCGATGTCGCCGGAGAACCTCGCATACGCGTCCGGGGCGGCGCCGCCGTCGCAGAAGACCGTCCGGTCGCGGCTGGCCGCCGCGATCCTCCCGGTCGACGGCCGCGACACCGAGGTCATCACCGTCAAGCTCGAGGGCCCGCTCGTCCGCGACCAGTCGCGCCTGGACCGGGTGACCACCTACGAGGAGTTCGTCGAGCACCCGATCGACGTGATCGCGGCGTCGCTGCGCGAGCGCGGCCTCGCCGACGGGCGTGTCGGCATCGAGACGACCTACCTCACCCACGCCGACCACGAGCGCCTCCGCGCCGCCCTGCCCGACGCCGAGCTGCGGCCGGTCGACGACCTCTGGGAGCGGCTGCGCGAGATCAAGACGCCGGCCGAGATCGAGCGGATCCGCGACATCGGCCGCGCCGCGCAGCGCATCACCGAGGAGTGCGTCGCGCTCGTCGGCGAGGGCTCGAGCGAGCGCGAGCTCGGCAACCTCATCACCGAGCGCTACCACCAGGCCGGCGGCGACGCGCTCACGATGCTCGTCGTCGCGTCCGGGGAGCGCTCGGCGCACCTCAACGGCCCGCCGACCGATCGCGTCATGCGGGCGGGCGAGATCGTGCGCACCGACGTCATCGGCACCGCCGGGCACTACTACTCGGACGTCGCCCGGACCGCCGTCGTGGGGGAGCCGACCGACGAGCAGCGCAAGGTCTACCAGCTGCTGCTCGACGTCCACCACCGGTGCCTCGAGGCGCTGCGGCCGGGGACGATCAGCTCGGACGTCTACGCGATCTACCACGACGCGATCACGGCGGCCGGGCTGCCGGCCTACCACTTCGTCGGGCACGGCCTCGGGGTCACGCTCCACGAGGGGCCGTTCATCAACCCGCTCACGTCGGTGCCGCTCGAGGAGGGGATGGTCCTCTGCATCGAGCCGCTGACGTCCGTCGAGGGCCGCTTCGGCATGCAGATCGAGGACGAGGTCCTCATCACGCCGGACGGCTGCGAGCTGCTCACCGAAGCCAGCGACATCCTGAGGATCGGAGCCTGAATGAAGATCATCGGCGCGGAGGTGTTCCTCGTCGCGCTCCCGTCGCGGCGGGAGCACACCTGGGCCTCCAAGATGGAGACCCCGATCGGCCACCACGCGATCGTGCGGCTGGACACCGACGAGGGCATCAGCGGCTGGGGCGAGTCGCCGGCGATCGCGACGTGGGGCGGCGCGCACGGCCGCCAGTACGGCGAGACGCCGCAGACCGTCCGCCACCTCGTGCAGGACTACCTCCTGCCGGCGATCGCCGGCCTGGACCCGGCCGACATCGGCCTCATCCACCAGCGGATGGACAAGGTCGTCAAGGGCAACCCGTACGCGAAGGCGGCCGTCGACATCGCCTGCCACGACGCGGCCGGCCGGGCGCTCGGCGTGCCGGTCTGGCGGCTGCTCGGCGGCAAGCGCCGCGACGGCATCGAGGTCGCCCACTCGCTCGGGATCATGCCGGTCGACCGCTGCGTCGCCGAGGCCGAGGAGGCGGTCGCCGAGGGCGCCCGCACGATCAAGTGCAAGACCGGCCTCGACCCCGCCCGCGACGTCGAGCTGGTGCGCGCCCTGCGCGAGCGGCTCGGCGACGACGTCCGCATCCGCGTCGACGGCAACGAGGGCTACGAGACCATCCACGAGGCGGTCACCGTCACGCGCGCGCAGGAGGAGTACGGCATCTTCCTCTGCGAGCAGCCGCTCGCCGGCGCCGAGGCGCTCGCCGCGGTCGCCGAGCGCATCGACGTGCCGGTGATGGCCGACGAGTCGGCCTGGACGGCGCTCGACATCCTCGAGCTGCACGAGCTCGGCGCCGCGCAGTGCTTCTCGTGCTACGTCACCAAGCCCGGCGGCCTGTGGCGGGCGCGCCAGCAGGCCGAGATCGCGGCGTCGCTCGGCATGTACTGCGACATCGGCGGCTCGATCGAGATGGGGATCGGCAACGCGGCCAACCTCCACCTCGGGGTCTCGCTGGAGCGCTGCATCCTGCCGAGCGTCTGCCCGGTCACCCGGCTGGAGGGCGTCGACGGGCCGCAGGTCGCGGGCGTCTACTACCTGGACGACATCATCGCCGAGCCGCTGCGCTTCGCCGACGGCAAGGTCCTGTGCCCCGACGGCCCCGGCCTCGGGATCGAGGTCGACGAGGAGAAGCTGCGCCACTACGCCGAGGCGCCGGCGCTCGCGGGCTGATGGCTCGGGTCGCGATCCTCGGGGCCGGTGCGGGCGGCGCGGCCGCCGCGGTCGAGCTGACCGCTCGCGGCCACGCGGTCGCGCTGTGGAACCGCTCGGCCTCGACGCTCGAGCCGTTCCGCGCCGCCGGGGGCGTCCGCCACCTGGGCGTCCTCGGCGACGGCTTCACTGCGCTCGACCGCATCACCACGGACCTCGCCGCCGCGCTCGACGACGCGGACGTCGCGCTGGTCTGCATGCCGTCGCTGGCGCACGACGACGTCGCGGACGCGCTCGCGGCGGCCGGCGCCGACCTGCCGGTCGTGCTCAACCCCGGCCACACCGGCGGCGCGCTGCACCTCGCGGCCCGGATGGGCGAGGCCACCCCACCGCTCGCGGAGCTGTCGACGCTCACCTACGTCGCGCGCAAGGTCGGCGGCGACACGGTGCGCGTCACCGGCGCGGCCGGCCGTGTCCGCGCCGCCTGCCTGCCGGGCGCCGACGCGGCGCTCGACTGGGCGTGCGAGCTGTACCCGGTCGCCGTGCGCGAGCGCGACGTGCTCGCCGCCGACCTGGCCAACGTCAACCTGGTGCTCCACCCACCGGCCGCGGTGCTCGGCGCCGCCTGGGTCGAGGCGACCGGCGGAGCGTTCCGCTTCTACGCCGAGGCCACCACCCCGGCCGTGGCCCGCGTCATGGCGTCGCTCGACGACGAGCGTCTCGCCGTGGCGCGGGCGTACGGCCACGCGCTCGACTCGCTGCTCGACGAGATGGCCGCGATCGGCACCGCCGACCCCGCCGAGGCGGCGGCCGGCGACCTGCGCGCCGCGATCGCCGAGGGGGAGGCGAACCGGGCGATCATGGCGCCCGAGTCGCTCGAGCACCGCTACTACCGCGAGGACTTCGGCTACGGCCTGCTGCCGTTCTGCGAGCTGGCGGCCATCGCCGGCGTCGAGGTCCCGACGGCGCGCGCGCTGCTCGGGCTGGCCGACGTCTTCGTCGAAGGCGGCGTGGTCGCGCACGGCCTCGGCGCCGAGCGGCTCGGCCTCGCCGGCCTCGGCCTCGACGACCTCCTGGCCAAGGTGCGCCCGGCGCCCGCGGCCTCCACGACCCGGAGCGACACATGACCGACTGGAGCTCGATGCGCATCGCCGTCGTCGGAGGCGACGAGCGCGAGCGCGAGATCGCCCGCCTCGCCGCCGCCACCGGCGCCGACGTCGCCGCCTACGGCTTCCCGTGGCCGGAGGGCGGCATCGAGGGCGTCGCGCTCGCCTGCTCGGCCGCCGACGCGCTGCGCGGCGCCGACTACGCGCTCTTCCCGATCCCCGGCATCGCCGCCGACGGCTCCCTGTTCGCGCCGGAGTGCCCCGAGCGGATCGTCCCGACCGCCGACCTGCTGGCCGAGCTGCGCGACGGGGCGGCGATCGTCCTCGGCATGGCCGACGACGGCCTGCGCGCGGCCGCCGAGCAGCACGGCATCGCCCTCCTCGAGTACGAGCACGACCGCGAGCTGATGATGCTGCGCGCCCCCGCGATCGTCGAGGGGGCGCTGCGGATCGCCGTCGAGCACACCGACGTGACCATCCACGCCAGCGAGGTCGTGGTCGTCGGCTTCGGCAACATCGGCGGCCTGCTGGCCTCGACGCTGCGCGCGCTGGGCGCGAACGTCACCGTGGCGGCGCGCAACCCGGTCCAGCGCGCCGACGCCTACGCCATCGGAGCCCGGCCGCTGCCGCTCGCCGACCTGGCGGCCGAGGCGGACCGCTTCCAGATGGTCTTCTCCGCCGTGCCGGCGCCCGTCGTGGGCCGGGAGGTGCTCGAGCGGCTCCCGCCCGGCTCGCTGGTCATGGACCTCGCCGCCCCGCCCGGCGGCGTCGATCTCGAGCTCGCCCGCGAGCTCGGCCACCGCGCCGTGTGGGCGCGGGGCCTCGGGCGCCGCGCGCCGATCACCGTCGGCGCCAGCCAGTGGTCCGGCATCCGCCGGCGCATCGAAGAACGCGAACTCCAGAAGGTGAGCGCATGAAGGCCGATCTCGTCATCCGCAATGCCCGTGTCGTGACCCACGCCGGCGAGTTCCACGGCGGCGTCGCCGCCGAGGGCGGCCGCATCGTGGCGGTCGGCGCCGACGACGCGCTGCCGTCCGGCGTGCGGGAGATCGACGCCGACGGCCGCGCCCTGCTGCCCGGCGTCATCGACCCGCACTGCCACCTCGGCGTCAACTACCCGTACGACGAGGACATGCGCGACCAGACGGCCGCGGCGGCCAGCGGCGGCATCACGACGATCCTGCTCTACATCCGCAACAAGGCCGAGTCGTACATCCCGTTCTACGAGGAGCGCCGCGCGGTCGGCGAGGAGAACGTCCACATCGACTTCGGCTTCCACTTCGGCATCCAGCGCGAGGAGCACATCCACGAGATCCCGCGGATCGTCGAGGAGACCGGCGTGCGCTCCTACAAGCTGTACTTCGGCTACGAGGAGGAGAACCCGATCGGGATCGTCCCGGCCACCGACGGCTGGGTCTACGCGACGATGCGCGCGGCGGCGAAGATCCCGGGCGGCGTGGTGTCGGTGCACTGCGAGAACACCGGCATCGCGACGTGGCTGAAGGAGGAGATGATGGCCACCGGCCGTCAGGACCTCGGCGCCTACACCGAGTCGCGCCCCGCGTTCTGCGAGGTCGAGACGGTGCAGCGGATGATCTTCCTCGCCGAGCAGACCGGCTGCCCGCTCTACGTGGTCCACACGACCGCGGCCGGCGCCCCGCCGATCGCCGAGCTGGCACGGGCCCGCGGCGTCGACGTGACGATCGAGACCTGCCCGCACTACCTGACGCGCTCGTGCTACGACGAGGACCTCGACATGCGGGCGAAGATCTCGCCGCCGCTGCGCGACCGCACCGAGGTCGAGGGGCTGTGGGAGGCGATCTTCGCCGGCCAGGTCCGCTCGCTCGGCTCCGACCACGTGCCGTTCTTCCCGAAGAAGGGGGAGGACCTGTGGAAGGAGAAGCCCGGCATCGTCTCGTTCCCGTGGGAGCTGCCGCTGCTCATCACCGAGGGCGTCCACAAGCGCGGGCTGCCGCTCACCCGGCTGGTCGAGATGAACTCGTGGACGCCGGCGCGCCGCTTCGGGCTCGAGCAGAAGGGGCGGCTGCAGCCGGGCGCCGACGCGGACCTCGTCCTCGTCGACCTGGAGACCGAGCGCGAGGTCGTGCACGAGGGCAAGGGCACCTGCATCTACGAGGGCATGAAGCTCAAGGGCTGGCCGGTGCTGACCGTCGCGCGCGGCGCCGTCGTCTACGAGGACGGCGAGGTCGATCCGGCGGCGGCGGGTCGCGGGCAGTGCGTCACGCGGCCCTCCGGCGTGACCGCGTAGAGGTGTCACGACCGGTGAGGAGACTTGGCGGTGGGCACCCCGTCTGACATGCTGACGGGGTGTCTTCCTCCCAGCAGCCGGCCTTCTCCCGGCTGAAGCTCGTCCCCAGGTCGGCCCAGGTCCGCGAGCAGCTCGAGCAGGCGATCGCCCGCGGCGACTACGCCCCGGGCGACCGGCTGCCGTCCGAGCGCGAGCTGTCGGAGATGTTCGGCGTCAGCCGCGTGAGCATCCGCGAGGCCCTGCGCTCGCTCGAGGCGGTCGGGCTCGTGGAGGTCCGCCACGGCGCCGGGACCATCGTCCTCGACAGCAGCCAGCGGGCCACCCGCGACCTCAGCCGCTGGATGCGCGCCAACCGCGGCGAGGTGCTCGAGCTGCTGCGCGTGCGGGCGGCGCTCGACGAGCTGGCGGCCGCCGAGGCCGCCGAGCGCCAGGACGAGTCCGACCTCGCGGCGATCCGCGCGGCGCAGGACGCGTTCGCGGAGGCGGCCGAGGCCGAGGACCGCGGGCGGCTCTCGGATCTCGACATGGCGTTCCACCTGGCGGTCGCGCAGGCCTCGGGCAGCCAGCTGCTCGCCAACCTCCTGACCGAGCTGCACGGCCACCTGGCGGAGTCGCGGGCGGTCTTCTTCGGCCCCGAAGGCCGCGCCAAGGTGTCCGCCGCCGAGCACGAGGCGATCATCGACGCGATCGAGCGCGGCGACGACGCCGCCGCGCGCGAGGCGATCCGGACGCACGTGGCGTCCGTGCGGGCGGTGATGGAGGAGTCCTAGGGGCGGGGCGGGCTGGGGCGGGGCGCGTGGCGCTCCGCGCGGCCTCGCGGTGCGGGTCGAGGCGGTCGGCGGGCTCATCGAGGCAGGCGAGCGGGGGCGGGGCGCGGTCCGCGTGGCTCTTGATGGGCGATGGCTGGGTGCGGTCGGCGCGGGATGTGGCCGCGGTGCGCGCGGCCGGCCCGCGGGGTGTGGCGCTTGACGCCCGCTCAGCGGGCGCGATTCGCCACGCCGCGCGCGGCGTGAGGGGTGTGGCGTTTGACGCCCGCTCGGCGGGCGTGATTCGCCACGCCGCGCGCGGCCTGGGGTGGCGCTTGACGCCCGCTCAGCGGGCGTGATTCGCCACGCGGCGCGGCGCGTGAGGAGTGTGGCGTTTGACGCCCGCTCAGCGGGCGCGATTTCGCCACGCGGCGCGCGGCCCGGTGTGGCGCTTCGCGCCCGCTCAGCGGGCGCGATTCGCCACGCCGCGCGGCGGCGTGAGGGGCGTGGCGCTTGACGCCCGCTCAGCGGGCGCGATGCGCCGCACGTCCCGCCGCGAGCACGGTCTCGCGGCCGCCCGGGCGGCGCGCGAGGGCGTCCTGGACGGAGTCGGCCGGGACGAGCACGAGCTCCGCGGGATCGCCGGGCTCGACCGTCGCGCGGCCTCCGCAGACGCCGGAGAGCAGGACCGCGTGGTCGTCGACGTGGGCGGCGAGGCCGGCCAGCCACGCCGCCTCGAGCGGGTCGGCGTCGCCGTACGGGTAGAACGGGTCGCGCACGTTGTCGGAGCCGAAGCGCACCGGCACCCCGGCCGCCACCAGCTCGTGCACGAGCGTCAGGCCGCGCGTACGGGGCGTGCCGTCGCCGCGGCCCTGCAGGTAGAGGTTGAGCGCGGGGAGGGCGATGATCTCCATGCCCGCCGCGGCCACCTTGCCGACGACGCGCTGTGCCCGCTCGTCGTCGAGGACCGACAGCGCGCAGCAGTGGCCGGCCGCCACGCGCCCTTCGAGACCGCGGGCGATCGTCGCGTCGGCGAGGTGCTCGAGCCACGAGGCGCCCGGGTCGCAGTGCTCGTCGAGGTGGACGTCGACGCGGGCCCCGGTGTCCACGGCGAGGTCGAGCAGCGCGTCGAGCGACGCCGCCGGGTCGGCGTTGACGGCGACGAACGCGCCGAGCAGGTCGGCGCCGTCCTCGAGCGCCGTGGCGAGCGCGTCGCGGCTGGACGGCTCGACCGGGTCGAGCTCGCGGGTCGCGAACGCGACGATCTCGACGGCGAGCCGGTCGGCGACGCGGTCGGCCGCGGCCCGGACCGCGCGGCGGTCGCGCAGGCCGCCGTCCATGGGGGAGTGGTCGACGTGCGTGCGCAGCCGCACCGCGCCGTGCTCGATCGCGCGGTCGAACAGCCGCGCCGCGCGCGCCTCGACCTCGGCGCCGGTCGACCGCTCGCGCAGGTCGTCGGCCATCGCGATCGCGTCGATGAGGTCGAGCGGCGGCCGCGGGATCGGCGCGAACGCGCGGTCGGCGTGGGTGTGCGGCTCGCAGAAGGCGGGGAGCGCGACGCGGCCCGTCGCGGGACCGGCCGCCAGCTCCACGGCGGCCACGCGGCCGCCGTCGAGCGTGACGTCCCAGGCGCCCGGGCGCCCCGGGAGCGCGACGCCTTCGAGGACGCGCGGCGCGCTACTCATACAGCGACGTGGTGACCGGGACGTCGGCGCTGCCGAGGCCGGCGCGCTCGACGATCGCCGCCGCGCGGTCGCGCGCCTCGACGTGCAGGGCGCGCTCGTCGACGGTCTCGACGCGGCCGTCGTGGAACAGCCGCCGGCCGTCGACCCACGTCTCGGCGATGCTCGCGCTGCTGACCGACCAGACGAGCGCCTGCAGCGGGTCGTGGAACGGCACCCATTCCGGGTGGTGGAGGTCGAAGAGGACGAAGTCGGCCTTCTTGCCGGGCTCCAGCGAGCCGATCTCGTCGTCCCAGCCCAGCGCCTTGGCGCCCTCGATCGTCGCCATCCGCAGCGCCTTGCGGGCCCCGACGAGGTCGGCGTCCAGGCGGGCGTCCTTGAAGAGGCCGGCGACGAGGTACATCTGGCGCATCAGGTTCATGTTGCCCGCCGCCGACACGCCGTCGGTGCCGACGCCGACGGTGACGCCCGCCTCCAGCATCTCCGGGTACTTGCCGATGCACGTCGCGCCCTTGGCGAGCTTCAGCGACGTCGAGGGGCAGAACGCCACGCTCGTGCCGTGGTCGGCCATCAGCCCGACCTCGTGGTCGTTGACGGCGACCGCGTGCGCCAGCACGAGGTTGGAGCCGAGCCCGTCGTGCTCGGCGATCCGCGTCACCGGCCAGCGGCCGTAGCGCTTCTCGGCGATCTGCGACTCCTCGATGTTCGAGGCGATGTGGTAGGTCGTGCCGACGCCGAGGCGCTCGGCCAGCGCGCGGGCGCCGACGTGCAGCTCGAGCGTGCAGGGCTCCTTGCCCTCGATGTTCACCCAGCAGCGGATGCGGCCGTCGGCGTAGCCGTCCCAGTCGCGCACGCACTGCTCGAGCACCTCGAGCGCGACCTCGTGGTTCTCGAAGAAGTGGTGGGCGACCATCTCCTCCGACCAGCCGCGCGGGATCTCCGCCGGCTTGTTGTCGGCGGCGTGCCGGCCGGTGATGCCGCGGATCCCGGTCTGCCCGGCGGCGCGCGCGGTCACGCCCGGGTCGTTCTGGGCGCCCATGTCGAGGAAGCACGTCGTGCCGTTGCGCAGCATCTCGGTCGTGCCGAGCAGGACGCTGACGCTCTCGTCCTCCTCGTCGACGTGGGCGTAGAACGGCTTGGCCCAGTGGAACACCCAGGCGCGGGTGGCGAGGTTGTCGGGGAAGACGGCGCGCGACAGCGTCTCGGAGAGGTGGACGTGCGTGTCGACGAATCCGGGGGTCACCCCGAGGTGCCGCGCGTCGCGGACGTCGTCCTCGGGTCCGGGCGGATGCTCCTCGAGCACGTCGTCGGAGGGGCCGATCGCGAGGATCCGGTCGCCCTCGACGACGAGCGTGGCGTCGCGGAGCTGGCGGTCCTGGGGATCGGCGGTGAGGGCCCAGTCCAGGTGCGTGAGGTACGTCCGGCGGCTAGTGGTCATACGACTGACCACAGTACCCGGCGTAGCTCGGGCGGTCAACCGCCGCGCGCCGACGTGTCGGGTGCTTGACACACTGGCCTGTGGACTGACAACCTACCGCACCAGTGCGCTGCGCCCGTCACACACCGCTCTACGAACGGCACGCCGCCGCGGGCGGCCGCCTCGTCGACTTCGCCGGCTGGGCGCTGCCCGTCGAGTACGAGGGCGTGCGGCGCGAGCACCTGCGCGTCCGCGAGCACGCCGGGGTCTTCGACGTCTCGCACATGGGGCAGATCGAGACGCGTGGGCGTGACGCCGGCCGGTTGTTGCAGCGGTTGATCAGCAACGACGTCGACCGGATCGGCGTGGGCGGGGCGCAGTACGGGCTGCTGTGCCGCTTCGACGGCGGGGTGCTGGACGACCTGTTCACCTACCGGTTGGCCGAGGACCGCTACCTGACCGTCACGAACGCGGCCAACCACGTGCGCGACCTCGCCTGGTTCGGTCGCCACGCCGAGGGCCTCGACGTCGACGTGGTCGATCGGGCGGGCGAGACGGCGATGCTCGCGGTGCAGGGCCCGGCGGCGCGGGGGATCGTGGCCGCGCTGGCCGACGGGGAGCTGCCGGCTCGCTTCCGCACCGCGCAGCTGCGCGTCGCGGGCCGGCCGGCGCTCGTGTGCGGCACCGGCTACACCGGCGAGGACGGCGTCGAGCTGCTGCTCGACCCCGGCGACGCGCCCGCCGTCTGGGACGCGGTCGTCGAGGGCGGCGCCGCGCCGGTCGGCCTGGCGGCCCGCGACACGCTCCGGCTCGAGGCGTGCTTCCACCTCTACGGCAACGACCTCTCGACCCGCCGCAACCCGATCGAGGCCGGGCTCGGATGGTGCTGCAAGGAGGAGACCGGGTTCATCGGCGCGCCGGCGGTCGCAGCGGCCCGGGCCGCCGGCCCCGCCGAGCGTCTCGTGCCGTTCGTCATGCCGAAGGGCGGCGGGATCGCCCGCGCCGGCGACGCCGTCGACGGCGGCGGCGTAGTGACGAGCGGGACGCTCTCGCCCTGCCTCGGCGTCGGCGCGGGCCTGGCCTACGTCCCGGCCGAGCGTGCCGAGCCCGGCACGGAGCTGCTCATCGACGTGCGCGGCAAGACCCGCGAGGCACGCGTCGTCACCCGCCCGATCCACCGCAGAGAGGACCCATGAGCGACGAGAGATATCCGGCCGAGCTGCTCTACCACCCGGAGCACGACTGGGCGCGCCTCGCCGGCGACGAGGCCACGCTGGGGATCACCTGGTTCGCCCAGGACCAGCTCGGCGAGGTCGTCTTCTACGACGGGCCGCAGGTCGGCGCGCGGCTGGTCAAGGACCAGCCCTACGCCGAGGTCGAGTCCGTCAAGGCCGTCTCCGACGTCGTCGCTCCGCTCTCCGGCGAGGTGCTGGAGGTCAACGCCGCGCTCGCCGACGCGCCCGAGCTCATCAACGCCTCGCCCTACGACGACGGCTGGCTCGTGCGGGTGCGCGTCGCGGACGCCGACGAGGCGCAGTCCCTGCTGAGTGCCGACGCCTACGTCCGCGAGCTCGAGTCATGACCGTCACCCTCACCGACCTCGATCGCCCGCTGGTGGAGGTCGATCCGGAGATCGCTGACGTGTTGCGGGGTGAGCTGGGTCGTCAGCGGGGGTCGTTGGAGATGATCGCGTCGGAGAACTTCGTGCCGCGGGCGGTGTTGGAGTGTCAGGGCAGTGTGCTGACGAACAAGTACGCGGAGGGGTATCCGGGGCGGCGGTATTACGGCGGGTGTGAGTTCGTCGATGTCGCCGAGCAGCTCGCGATCGATCGGGCGAGGGCGCTGTTCGGGGCCGAGCATGCGAATGTGCAGCCGCATTCGGGGGCGCAGGCCAACGCGGCGGTGTATCACGCGTTGTTGTCGCCGGGGGACACGATCATGGGGTTGTCGCTGGCCCATGGTGGTCATCTGACGCATGGGATGAAGCTCAACGTGTCGGGCCGGTTGTATCTGGTGGCGGCCTATGAGGTCTCGCGCGAGACGGGCCGGATCGACATGGACGAGGTGGCGCGGATCGCGCGGGAGCGGCGGCCGCGGATGATCGTGGCGGGCTGGTCGGCCTATCCGCGCCAGCTGGACTTCGCGCGGTTTCGGGAGATCGCCGACGAGGTCGGGGCGTTGTTGTTTGTCGACATGGCGCACTTCGCGGGGTTGGTGGCGGCGGGGCTGCATCCGAGCCCGGTGCCGTTTGCGGACGTGGTGTCGACGACGATCCACAAGACGCTGGGGGGGCCGCGCAGCGGGATGATCCTCTGCCGCGAGGAGTTTGCGAAGAAGATCGACTCGGCGGTCTTTCCGGGTCAGCAGGGCGGCCCGTTGGAGCATGTGATCGCGGCCAAGGCGGTGGCGCTGCGGATCGCGGCGACGGAGGCGTTCCGGGAGCGCCAGCAGCGCACGGTCGACGGCGCCCGGGCGATCGCCGCCGCGCTGCTGGCCGGCGCGGGCGATGGCATCGGGGTGCTGACCGGCGGGACCGACGTGCATCTCGTGCTCGCCGATCTGAGCGAGTCGGCGCTGGACGGCCGGACCGCCGAGGCGCGGTTGGAGGAGATCGGGATCACCGCCAACCGCAACGCGGTGCCGTTCGATCACCGCCCGCCGATGATCGCCTCCGGGGTGCGGCTCGGCACCCCCGCGCTGGCCACCCGCGGGCTGGGGGTCGCGGAGTTCGCCGAGCTCGGCGAGGTCATCCGCGTCGCGCTCGGCCCGCAGTTCGACGAACGGCGCGGCGAGCTGCGCGAGCGCTGCGCGCAGATCGCCGAGCGCTTCCCGCTGTACACCACGCTCGCCTGACCACCACCGAGGAGGCTCGATGACGCTCAGCCACACCGGAGACCGCCTGCGCACCGCGGTCCACAGCCCGCAGGCGCCGGCCGCGATCGGCCCCTACAGCCAGGCCATCCGCCACGACCACACCCTGTTTTGCTCCGGCGCGCTGCCCGTCGACCCCGCCACCGGCGAGCTCGTCAGCGACCACCCGGCCGACCAGACCACCCAATGCCTGCACAACCTCGCCGAGGTCTGCCGGGCCGCCGACACCACGCTGCGCCGCGCGCTGCGCCTGACCGTCTACACCACCCGCCTGGACCGCTTCGCCGAGATCAACGACGCCTACGCCGCCTTCTTCGCCGACGACCCACCCGCCCGCGTCACCATCGGCGTCGCCCAACTCCCCAAGAACGCCACCGTCGAGATCGACGCCATCGTCGCCCTCACATGACCACGACGCCCGCGCTGCAGCTGCGGACCTACCGGCTGCGGGACGGCGCGGTCGACGAGTTCCTCGCCCTCTGGCGCGACCACGTCGTGCCGGCGCGCCGCGCGCTCGGCTTCGAGGTCGTCGGCGCGTGGCTCGATCGCGAGCGCCGCGAGTTCACGTGGATCGCCTCGCACCCGGCGCCCGACGGCCTCGAGGCCGCCGAGCGCCGCTATCTGGACAGCCCGGAGAAGGCGGCGATCCCCCGCCGGCCCGGCGAGCTGTTCGAGTCGTCCTCGGTGCGCGAGGTCGTCGCCGTGGCGCCTACCCCGGCGTGACCTTGTCGGCCATCCGCTGGAACCGGCCCGGCTCGCTGGCCACCACGCCCAGCGGCTCGTCCGGCAGCCCGGCGGCCTTGCGCAGCTTCTGCGCGATCTCCGAGATCTCCTCGGGCGCGTAGTCGGGCGCGAAGACGTCGGTCTGCTCGGGCAGGTCGTGGGCGGGGAACCCCTCGGGCGCCTCGTCGACGACCTCGAGCGGCTCGCCCGTCTCCGGGTGCGGCCCGTTGAACGCCGCGACGATCTCGCGGTAGTCGTTCGGTGAGAAGCGGTACAGCTTGAGGTGCTCGCCCCGCTGCAGGTGCGGCTGGCACTCGGGGATCTTCTCGGTCGGGATCCGCGGCGACGGGAACAGCTTCATGAGGTTCGCCCCGGTGAGGTTCTCGACCGCGCGCGCATAGGCGACCTGGTGGACGCCGCCGCGCACGAGCAGGTAGCCGGTCAGCGCGCGCGCCGCCGGATGGTCGGTCATCTGGTGGACCTTGAGCTTGTTGTTGCGCGCCCCCGTCTCCAGGAAGAAGTTGTGGACGAGGTCCTCGACGAGGTCGCCGGTGGAGTGCACGTAGTCGCCGCTCCACGGCTTGCCGTTGGAGTCCTGCGGCATCGCGCCCTTGCCGCCGGCGATGAACTGCTGGGTGAGCCGGGCGTTCTTGGCGTCGTCGAGCGACGTCCCGGTCAGCATCGTGTTGATCGTCGTGGCGACCAGCTCGATGTGGCCGTACTCCTCGGCGGAGATGTTGCAGAGCAGGTCGTAGAACGGCCGTGCGCCCTGACGGTCGCGGAAGTTGAACGACTGGAACGTGTAGTTCATCAGCGTCGACATCTCGCCGTACTTGCCGCCCATCAGCTCCTGCACGGCCATCGCGCCGTTGGGGTCGGGCGAGGTCGGCGGCGGCATCTCCGTCTGCAGTCGGTCGATGCGCAGGATCATGGGGCGCTCCTCTCGTCGGGGTCCACGTGCCCGGCTGCCCCCCGCGGGAGCACCCGAATCGAGCGCGCTCGCGCCACGATCGCGATGATGGGCGCGTGCCCCGTCTCCTCCGGCGCTCCCGGGTCGTGCTCGCGATCCTCGTCGGGCTCGCGGCCTGCGCGTCGCTCGGGCCGCCCGCGACGGGCGCCGCCACGCCGCCGCAGCAGCGCGCCGCCGCCCGGGCGCTCGGCCTGGAGGCGTACCGCTACGGCCTGCCCCTGCTCGAGTTCCTGCGGGTCCGCCGCGAGATGACGAGCGTCACGGCGCCCGATCGCCGCGCCGACGCGCCCGTCAACCGGCTCGGCCACGCCCGGGCGCTCGCCGGCCCGGCCGTGCACGTGATCGTCGCGCCGAACAACGACACGCTCTACTCGATCGCCCACCTCGACCTGGGGCGCGAGCCGATGGTGCTGCGCGTGCCGCCGTTCGGCGAGCGCTACGTGAGCTTCCAGCTCATGGACCCGTACACGAACGCCTTCCGCTATCTGCGCCGGCCCGGCACGTACGCGATCACCGGACCGGGCTGGCACGGCAAGCTGCCCGCCGGCGTGGTGCGCGTGCGCAGCGCCTACCGCCGGGTGTGGATGCTCGGCCGCACCCTCGTCGACGGGCCGGGCGACCTGCCCGCGGTCCGCCGCCTGCAGGACCGCTACCGGCTCGTCCCGCTGCGCCACCTCGGCGATCCGGGCTGGCGCCCGCCGCGCCCCGCGCGCGTCGACCGGACCCCGGAGCGCCGGCATCTGCCCACGGGGCTGGCGTTCTTCGACGCGCTCGGCCGCGCGCTGGCGGCCAACCCGCCGCCGAGCCGCGACGCGCCGATCCTGCGCCGGCTGCGAGCGATCGGCGTCGGCCCGGGGCTGTCGCCGCGTCGCGCCGGCCTGACCGCCGCCCAGCTCGCGGGCCTGCGCGACGCCGTGCGCGACGCGCCCGCGGAGATCGACCGCGAGTGGCTCGACGGCATCCTCGCCGGCGTCCGCACGAACGCCGGCTGGTACCTGCCGCCGGCCAACCTCGGCGCGTACGGGACCGACTACCGGACGCGGGCGCTCATCGCCCGTCACGGCCTCGGCGCCAACCGGCCGGCGGAGGCGATGTACCCCACCGCGATCGCCGACGCGTCGGGCGCGCCGCTCGACGGCCGCAGCGCCTACGTCCTGCGCTTCGAGCCGGGCGAGCTGCCGCCCGTGCGCTTCTTCTGGTCGATGACGATGTACGACGCCGACATGTTCCTCGTCGCCAACCCGATCGACCGCTACGCGATCGGCGACCGCACCCCCGGCCTCCGCCACGCCCCTGACGGCGCGCTGGAGATCGTCGTCTCGCACGACGAGCCGGCGAGCGGCACCTCGAACTGGCTGCCGGCCCCGGCGGGCCCGTTCCGGCTGATGCTGCGGATGTACGGGCCGAAGCGGGCGGCGCTGACCGGCGCCTGGCGCCCGCCGCCGGTCACGTCGTCGTCGCCAGCTCCCGCTCCTTGAGCTGCTCGATCTTCTCGGTGGTGTTCGTGCGGGCGCAGAGCAGCGTGAACGCCGTCTGGAGGAAGTCGTTGAGCGCCGAGGTGGCGAGGACGGCCGTCACGACCCGGGCCTCGCGCGGACGGGTCACCCGCAGCGCGACGAGGCCGAGCGAGGACCATGCGCCCAAGCAGCGGGTGCAGCCCAGCAGCTCCCCCACCGCGTAGCGCATCCCCTTGCCCTTCGGGCGGCGCGACGCCTCGTCGAGGAACGGCTCGCGCACCCACGTCTCGACCTTCTCCTTGGCGATGAGCTTCGACAGCGCGAACGCCGCGAGGCCGAGCGCGGGGAGGTCGCGGCCCTGGACGGGCTCGACCCCGTGCTCGCGCGCGGCGAGGACGACGGTGCCGAGCAGCGTGCCGTACGTCGCGCTCAGCGCGGCGTAGTCGAGCGGGCGGGTCGGCGTCTCGTGCACAGGCTTCATCGCGCCTCGCGTACCCGCGTCGGGCCCCGGCGACGCGCGTCGGGCGCCGGGACGTCATGATCCCAGCCGTGGGAGCAGTGGCCCTTCTCGAGGCCGACCTCGATCTGGCGGATTGCCTCGACCCGTCCGAGCGTGAAGCGGCGGCGCGCCAGCTCGTCGTGCCCGTCGTCGACCTCGCGGCCGGCGTGTGGGATCCGACGGAGCTCGGCCGGCACTGCGCGGCGACGGGCTTCGGGGTGCTGGTGATCGACGGCCTCCTCAGCCGCTCGGTGACCCTCGCGGGCCGTACGACGGGCGAGCTCGTCGGCGTCGGCGACGTCCTGCGCCCGTGGGACGTCGAGGACGGCATCCCGCCGGTGCCGTTCGACGTCCAGTGGACGGTCCTGACGCCGTCGCGGCTGGCGGTCCTGGACCGGCGCGTGATCACGGCGGCGGCGCGATGGCCGGCGCTGCTGTCCGAGATCGCCCAGCGCGCGGTCAAGCGCTCGCGGTCGCTGTCGCTGCAGCTCGCCCTCGGGCAGGTCCCGCGCGTGGACGGCCGCCTGCTGCTGCTCTTCTGGCGGCTGGCCGACCGCTGGGGCCGCGTCACGCCGGACGGGATCGTCGTGCCGCTGCGGCTCACCCACGAGACGCTCGCGGCGCTGGTGGCGGCGCGCCGGCCCTCGGTCACGAGCGCGCTCGGCCGCCTGGGGCACAAGGGGCTGCTGCGCCGCGTCGACGCGGGCTGGCTGCTCGGCCCCGACGTCGAGGACCAGCTCGCCGACTTCCTCGGCGCTCAGGACGCGCGCCTGAGCTCGTCGAGCGCCTCCGGCACCTCGATCGCGTAGAGCCCCGGGTCGACCCGGTCGGCGTGCGGGTCGCCGCGGCGGCCCCCCCAGAGCACCCGGTGCCGGCCGCCGGGCGGCGGGCCCCATTCCGACGGCGGGATCGGGCCGAAGAGCGTCAGCGAGGGGATGCCGAAGGCCACGGCGAGGTGCGCGACGCCGGTGTCGCCGGAGACGACCCGGCGGGCGGCGGCGATCGTCGCGGCGAGGCCGAGCAGGTCCGTGCGGCCGGCGAGCACGGCGCCGGCGGGCAGGCCCGCCGCCTCGGCGACCCGGCGCGCCAGCGGCGCCTCGGCGGCCGAGCCGGTCACCACCACCGGGCGGCCGGCCTGGCGCTCCGCGCGGGCGAGCGCGGCGAAGCGCTCGGGCGGCCAGCGCCGGGCGGGCGCGGCGGCTCCCGGGTGCACGACCGTGGCCCCGACCGCCTGCGGCGGCGGCGCGACGTCGGGCTCGGGGAGGCGCACGTCGCCCGGGTCCGCCGGGATCCCGCACTCGCGCAGGAGGCGGCACCAGCGGTCGCGCTCGTGCTCGCCGGCCCGCCAGGCCGGCGCGCCGGCCGTCTCGGGGATGTCCGGGTGCGCGAAGGCGATCAGCCGGTGCGGGGCCGCCGCGAGCGCGACGCCGTGGCTCTGCGGGCCGCGGCCGTGGAGGTTGACGAGGACGTCGGCGCCGTGGAGCACGGGTGCGAGGGGCGCCAGCGGGGCGGTGTCGACGACGGCGTCGACGGCGCCGCTGAGCCGCGCCAGCGGCTCCAGCGCCGCGGGCGCGGCGAGCAGATGCCGCTCGGCGGGGAAGGCGCGGCGCACGGCGCGCAGCGCCGGCACCGCGGCCAGCAGGTCGCCGAGCCCGAGCGCCCGCAGCGTGACGACCATCGCCTACGGCCAGGACGGCTCGGTCGACACCATCGCCGTCAGCTCGCGGATCTCGAAGCCGGGCGGCTGCGACAGCGCGAAGACGATCGCGCGCGCCATGTCGTCCGGGTCGGCGAGCTGGGCGTCGGGGCCGGGCTTGTACTGGTCGGGCCGGCCGTCGAAGAAGTGCGTCGCCATGCCGCCGGGGACGAGCATCGTGACGCCCACCTTGCCGGCCTGCTCGACCGCGAGCGCGCGGGTGAAGCCGACGACGCCGAACTTCGACGCGCAGTACGCGGTGGCGTCCGAGAGGGCGCGCAGGCCCAGCGTCGAGGCGATCGTCACGACGCGGCCCTGCGCCTTCTCGAGGTACGGCAGCGCGGCGCGCACGACGGCGGCGGTCCCGATGAGGTTGACCTGGATGACCCGGTCCCACGCCTCGGCCTCGACGCCGTCGAGGGTCCCGCACGCGTCGGTGCCCGCGGCGGTCACGACGCCCCGGAGGCCGCCGTGGCGGCGCGCGACCTCGTCGACCGCCCGCTCGGCCGCCCGCGCGTCGGCGAGGTCGACCTGCACCGACTCGATGTCGCCGCCGACGGGCTGGCGATCGAGGACGACCGGCGTCCCGCCGGCCGCGGCGATCGCGCGGACGACGGCGGCGCCGAGCCCCGAGGCTCCGCCGGTGACGATGAAGGGACCTTCGAGCGAGTCACGAGCCACGCGATGCGGCCTCCTGGAGGATCTGGGTCGTCGAGCGACCGGGCATGAACGGGACGGTGACCGCCCGCCCGCCCCATTCGGCGAGCGTGGCGGCCTCGGGCAGGTCGGCGGCGTGGTAGTCGCCGCCCTTGACGAAGAGGTGCGGCCGCAGGTCGCGGAGGACCTGCTCGGGCACGTCCTCGTCGAAGATCGCCACGCCGTCGACGCACTCGAGCGCGAGCAGCAGCGCGGCACGGTCGGCCTCGCCGACGACCGGCCGGCCGTCGCCCTTCAGCCGGCGCACGGAGGCGTCGGCGTTCAGGCAGACGATCAGGCAGTCGCCGAGGCTGCGCGCGGCGGCGAGCATGGCGGCGTGGCCGGCGTGGAGGATGTCGAAGCAGCCGCCGGTCGCCACGACGGTGCCGCCCGCGGCGCGCACGCGCGCGGCCAGCGCGACGGCGTCCTCGGCGGGCGGCGGCGTGGAGCGGGTCGCCGCCGCGGTGGCGCCGGCCGGCTCGAACGTCAGCGCGCCCGCGCCCCCGGCGGCCACGAACGCCGACGCGACGGCCACGGCGCCGGCCACGGCCTGCGACGGCAGCTCGCCCTCGGCGAGCAGACCCGCCAGCGCGGAGGCGAAGCGGTCGCCGGCGCCACACGGGTCGCCGTCGGCGGCGCGCGGAGCGGGCACGGCCAGCGGCGTGCCGTCGGCGAACGACAGCACGGCGCCGCGGGCGCCGAGCGTGACGCAGACGCCGACCGCGCCCCAGCGGCGCGCGAGCTCGCGGGCGCGGGCGGCGGCCAGCGGCAGGTCGCCCTCGCCGCCGTCGCCGGGCTCGGGCACGAGGCGGGTCGCCCCGCGCCTCCGCTAGTTCTGCCCGCGCCTTAACCAACCCAAGTTCCGCCCGCAGTCCGCGCACCTTGGCCTTCTCGTCGTCTAGTTGCGCCTCTAGCTCGCGCTCGCGGGAGGCGGCGGCTTCTAG
>DASTRJ010000095.1:0-20691 GCA_035761245.1 Capillimicrobium sp.
GGCGACCGGATCCTCTCCGACGTCGAGCGGGTCGCGCGCGACAACCCGTGGGCGGTCATCGCCGGCGGCGTCGTGCTCGGGTTCGCCGCCTCGCGGTTCCTGAAGGCCTCGAGCCGCAAGCGCTTCGAGTCCTCGTCGGAGTTCGACCGCTACCGGACGCCGCAGATCCCGCAGCGCTCCGGCATGACGACCGGCGGCATGAGCGAGGCCGACCGGACCGGCCGCGTCACCACGCCCGGCATGCCTGCGGGCGCCGGCGTCGGCACCGGCTCGCCGTCGACCGCGTCGCCGGTGGGGAGCCTCTAGCCATGAGCGCCCGCGACACGTCGTCGTCGTCCTCGGCGCCGCCGCCGGAGCTGGCCGACCAGTCGATCCCGGAGCTCCTCAAGCGGCTCTCGCAGGAGACGACGACGCTGGTCCGCCAGGAGCTCGAGCTGGCGAAGGCCGAGGCGACCGAGAAGGGCAAGAAGGCCGGCGTCGGCGCCGGCCTGCTGGGCGGCGGCGGCCTCTTGGGCGCCTTCGCCTTCGCGGCGCTGACCGCGGCGATCATCATGGCGCTCGACCTCGCGATGGCCGGGTGGCTCGCCGCCCTCATCGTCGCGGTCGTCTACGGCGCCATCGCCGGCGTCCTCGCCCTCCGGGGCAAGGAGCGCCTGCAGGAGGCGAGTCCTCCCGTTCCCGAGCAAACCGTCGAGACCGTGAAGGAGGACGCGCGATGGGCCAAGACCCAGGCACGATCCGTCAAGAGATAGAGCAGACCCGCGCCGAGATGGGCGAGACCGTCGAGGCGCTCGGCTACAAGGCCGACGTCAAGTCACGCGCGAAGGAGAACGTCCAGGGGAAGGTGGACTCCGTGAAGGAGAAGATCACCGGCGCGAAGGAGAGCGTCGTCGGCAGCACGCAGAGCGCGGCCGGCTCGATCTCCGATCGCACGCCTGACGCCGAGCAGGTCAAGTACCAGGCGCGGCGCGCCGTCGGCGTGGCGCAGGAGAACCCGCTCGGGCTGGCCGTCGGCTCGATCGCCGTCGGCTTCCTCGCCGGCATGCTGATCCCCGAGACGCGCGTCGAGCACGAGAAGATCGGCCCGATCGCCGACCAGGTCAAGGACCAGGTGCAGGAGACCGCGCAGGAGGCGATGGAGCGCGGCAAGCAGGTCGCCCAGGAGACCGCGCAGGCCGCCACCCAGGCCGCGAAGGAGACCGCGCAGGAGTCCGGTCAGCAGCAGGCGCAGGAACTCAAGGAGTCCGCCCAGCAGGGCGCTCAGCAGACGGGCGAGGAGGGCGCGCGCTACACGCGTCAGCAGGTCAGCAGCTAGCTCGCGTCACCGGCGCGCCACGACACGGGGCGGTGCGGCCGCCGCGAAGGCCTCGACGAGGTCCGCGGCCCGCGTCGCCCCGTCGTGCGTCCGCGCCCACTCGGCCAGCTCGCGCGCCCGAGCGCGCATCCGCGGCGCGTCGAGCGCGCGCCGCACCGCCAGCCGGACCGCGGCCGGCGCGGTGTAGCGGCGCGGGAGCCGTACCCCGGCGCCCGCCCAGTCGACGCGCGCGGCGTTCTCGTTCATGTCCCCGCCGGCCGGGCACACGACGGGCACGCAGCCCGACGCGAGCGCCCGCACCACCGTCCCGTGCCCGCCGTGGCACACGACGACGTCGCAGCGCGGCATCGTCCGCGCGTAGCTGACCCAGTCGACGAGCCGGGCGTTGGCCGGCAGGTCGAGCGGCTCGCTCAGCGGCCGCCGGTTGGTCGTGGCCAGCACGCGCACCCGCTCGCCGGCGAGCCCCTCGACGGTCGCGCGCAGGAGCCGGTGCGACGGGTCCTGCACCGTCGACGGCGCGACGAGCACCAGCGGGTCGTCGCCGGGCGGCAGCTCCACCTCGCCGAACGGCTGCTCCCACAGCAGCGGGCCGACGACGTGCGTGTTCGGCGGCCACTCGCGCCGCGGGTACTCGAGCTGCGGGAACGTCGCCACGAGCGCGAGCTGCCGGGAGATGCCGCCGTGGACGTGGTCCAGCGCGGCCAGGCCGAGCCGGCCGCGCGTCTCGTTGAGCTCGTCGCGGCCGTGCTCGAGCGCCCGGTGCACGTAGCGCGCCAGCAGGTCCCAGCCGGCGGCGCCGAGCCGCGTGCGCGGGAGCCGCGCGCCCATCGAGTACGGGGGGAAGCCGGGCGCGGGCCGCGGGTCGACGTGGGGGATGAGGGTGGCGACCGGCCGGTCCAGCAGCTCTCCGGCCAGCGCCGGGGCGAGCGTGAGGATGTCGCAGACGACGGCGTCGGGCCGCGCCTCCTCGAGCTGGGGCAGCGAGTCGTGCGTCGCCCGGACGACCGCCTCGTACGGCTTCAGCGGCCGCTCGCGCGTGGGGAAGACCTGGTACTCGGGCGCGGCGGCGAAGCGCATCCCCTCCCGCTCGACGTGCTCGGCCCAGCGCGTCCAGGTCTGCAGCGTCACGTCGTGGCCGCGCGCGGCGAGTGCGCGGCCGAGCGCGATGATCGGGAACGCGTGCCCCGGGTCGCCGAACGCGCCGAGGAACAGCCTCAAGGCGCCAGCTCTGCCACCAGCCGCAGCTGCTCGAGCCGGTCGTCCTTCGTGAAGGCGAACGGCGTCACGCCGAGCGTGCCGACCCCCGCCTCGCGGTAGAGCCGCAGGCGTTCGCGCACGACGTCCTTCGGCCCGACGATCGAGACGCGGTCGATCAGCTCGACGGGCAGCGCCGCGGCCGCCTCCTCCTTCTTGCCGGCCAGGTACAGGTCCTGGACCTCGCGGGCGGCGTCCTCGAAGCCGTAGCGGGCGACGAGCTGGTTGTAGAAGTTCTTCTCGCGCGAGCCCATGCCGCCGACGTAGAGCGCGATGAACGGGCGCATCGCGTCGCGCCCGGCCTCGAGGTCGTCGGTGACGAACACCTGGACGCTCGGGGCGACGTCGAAGCCCTCGGCGTCGAGGTCGCGGCCGGCACGGGCGGCCCCCTCGTCGAGGTTCTTGCGCAGCTCGCCGAGGTGCTCGGGGTCGAGCAGGAACGGGATCCAGCCGTCGGCGATCTCGCCGGCGAGCGCCGTGTTCTTCGGGCCGATCGCGGCGAGGTAGATCGGGATCCGCTCCTGGACGGGGCCGATCGTCAGCTTGAGCGCCTTGCCCGGCCCGTCCGGCAGCGGCAGGTCGATCGACTCCCCGTGGAACTCGACCCGCTCGCGCCGCAGCGCCATCCGCACGACGTCGACGTACTCGCGCGTGCGCAGCAGCTGCTTGCCGAAGCGCACCCCGTGCCAGCCCTCGGAGACCTGCGGGCCGGACGTGCCGAGCCCGAGCAGCATGCGCCCGTCGGAGAGCTGGTCGATCGTCGCGGCCGTCATCGCCGTCATCGCGGCGGAGCGCCCGGGGATCTGGAAGATCGCCGACCCGAGCTTGATCGTCGAGGTCTGCCCGGCGAGCCAGCCGAGCACGGTGGCGGCGTCGGAGCCGTACGCCTCGGCCGCCCAGACCGAGTCGTATCCGAGGCGCTCGGCCTCCTGGACGATCTCCAGCTGGTCCTGGGAGCTGAGGCCGAGACCCCAGTAGCCGATGTGCACGCCGAGCTTCATCGCTTGAAAGCCACCTTTCACGGGGAGGAGAATCGGGACTCTATGCGTCGCGGCTCGCGTACCGACCTCCGGCTCGCCGTGGAGTGCCTCCCGCGGCACACGCGGCTGGCGATGCTCGAGGGCATCCGCAGCAACGACATCATCGTCGGCGCCTACACCGACCGCAGCGGCGGCGTCTGCCCGATGCTCGCCGCGCACCGCTGCGGCGGCCGCACCGACTTCCTCGCCTTCGCGAAGGCGTGGGACCGCTTCACGAAGGCGCGGCGGCCGCGCCGCGCCACCGCGCGCGAGATCGCCGTGCTCGTCGGGATGCTCGAGGCGACGCTCGTCGGCGAGAGCGACCTCGGCCAGGCGATCGCCGACCACCAGCGCGCGGCCCGCGAGCGCCGCGCCCGCGAGGCGCGCCGCACCGGCTGGGGCTGGCTGGCCGAGGCGCCCGCGGAGCCCCTACGCGACCGCCTCCCCGATCTCGAACCCGGTCTGCTCGAACATGATCTCCGGGATCGTGCAGCCCGGTGAGAGCCGCAGCAGCGGCCGCACCATCTCCACGACATCGGCGACGGCGATCATCTTCTCCGTCGGGACGGCGCCCTTGACGAAGTCGGTCATCGGGGTGTCGACGAACGCGGGGCAGAGCGCGGTCGACTTGATCCCGAGCGACCCGAGCTCCTTGTTCATCGCCTGCGTGAAGCCGACCACGCCGTGCTTGGTCGCCGAGTACACCGACAGCCACGCCTCGCCGCGCTTGCCGGAGATCGACGAGGTGTTGACGACGATCGCGTTGCGGTGCTCCTCGCCCGCGGCCTTCAGCAGGTCCATCGCCTCGCGGTAGAAGAGGAAGATCGAGCGCAGGTTCGTCCCGAGCTGGATGTCGACGAACTTCGTCCGCAGCTCGCCGACCGGCGAGCCCATGCCGACGCCGGCGTTGTTGACGAGCACGTCGAGCCGGCCGAAGCGCTCGCGATGGCGGCGCACGACCTCGGCGACCACCTCCTCCTCGGCGACGCTGCCGGGCACCGCCTCGACCTCGTAGCCGAGGCTCCGCAGCTCCTCGACGGCCGCCTCGAGCTTCTCCGGCCGGCGCCCGTTGACGGTGAGCGCGTGGCCCTCCTCGCCGAGCATCTTCGCGATGCCGAGGCCGATGCCGCTGGAGGCTCCGGTGACGATGGCTGCGCGGTCGGGCATGGGTCTCTCTCCTGGTGGTCCGAAGTGGCGGAAGGCGGGATCAAACCACCTAGAGTTCGCACCCATATGCGCCGCGCCGCGTTCGTCCCCGCGCTCGTCGCCCTCCTCCTCGCCGCCGGATGCGGCTCGTCGGAGACCGACACGCAGCCCCAGCCGACCCCTCAGCCGACCGCGAAGAAGGAGGACTTCCCCTCCGCGAAGGGCAAGACGCTCGACTCGCTCCGCGCCGACCTGCCGAAGGGGCCGAACCTCGAGCCGACGATGACGACGGTCTCCGTCGGCAAGCAGCGCTTCGGCTTCGTCCTGCGCGACGACGCCAACAAGCTCATCAGCGGCGCCGACCTCGCGATCTACACCACCGACCACGACGGCAGCAACGCCCGCGGCCCGTACCTCGCGCACAGCGAGTCGCTCGACGTGCGCACGAACTTCCGCGCGCAGAACACCGACCCGGGCGACGCGAAGTCGATCTACGTCGCCGAGGTGCCGATCAAGCGTCCCGGCAAGCCGGTGATCACCGGCGTGGCGCGCCTCGACGGCCGGCTCGTGGCGACGACCGGCTTCGAGATCCCCGTCCAGAAGCCGGGGACGAAGGGGCTGCCGCCCGAGGTCGGCGACCAGGCCATCTCCGTCGACACGCCGACGATCACGTCGGTCGGCGGCGACGCCGCGAAGATCTCGACCCGCATCCCGCCGGCCGAGCCGATG
Source organism: Capillimicrobium sp. (assembly GCA_035761245.1). GTDB lineage: Bacteria > Actinomycetota > Thermoleophilia > Solirubrobacterales > Solirubrobacteraceae > Capillimicrobium. The sequence goes on from DASTRJ010000095.1 coordinate 5,464, forward strand.
CTGCGCGAGAACCTCGCCGACGTGCTGGGCAAGAAGCCGGTCGTGCTCGTGTTCGCCACGCCGCAGCTCTGCGCGAGCCGGATCTGCGGCCCGGTCGTCGACGTCGCGATGCAGGTGCAGGCCGACCATGGCGACGGCATCGCGTTCATCCAGCAGGAGATCTACCGCGACAACGACATCAGCAAGGGCTACACGCCGCAGGTGCAGGCGTGGCGGCTGCCGACCGAGCCGTGGATCTTCGTCATCGACCGCGAGGGGATCATCCGGGCCCGGTTCGAGGGCGCCGTCTCGGTCGGCGAGCTCGAGCGCGCGGTGGCGCTCGTCGCGCCGAGCTAGCCGGCTACCGCGACCCGACGGCCGGCGTGCCGCCGACCGAGACGGGCCCCGGCATGGCGAGGTGGAAGCCCTGCCCGTAGTCGACGCCCCACGCGCGCAGGAGCCCGACGGTCTCCGCATCGGACACGAACTCCGCGACGGTGCGCTTGCCGAGCCCCTGGGCGGCCTGCACGAGCGCCCGCACGATGAGCTGGTCGCGCGGGCTGCGCGGCAGCTCGCGGATGAAGTCGCCGTCGATCTTCAACAGGTCGAACGGCAGGTGCTTGAGGTAGCGGAACGAGCCGTAGCCGGCGCCGAAGTCGTCGAGCGCGAACGAGCAGCCGAGCGCCCGCAGGCGCTCGATGAACGCGCGCGCCTGGCGGAAGTTCGAGATGGCGGCGGTCTCGGTGACCTCGAAGATCAGCCGTGATGGGTCCACGTCGTGGCGCCGCAGCTCCTGCTCGACGGCCTCGGGGAACGTCGGGTCGGCGAGCGACGATGCCGACAGGTTGACCTCGAGGCGGACGTCCTCGCCGGCCGCCTGCTGGCGCGCGGCGAGCTCGATCGCGGCGTGCACGACCCAGCGGTCGATCGCGCCCATGAGCCCGAACGCCTCCGCGACCGGGATGAACGTCGCGGGCGAGATGAGCGAGCCGTCCTCGGCGCGCAGCCGCAGCAGCACCTCCTGGTGGGTGGCGCGGCCGCTGGCCAGCTCGATGATCGGCTGGGCGTGCAGCTCGAAGCCGTCGTCCTCGTTGAGCGCGGCGCGCACGCGCTGCATGAGCGCGACGCGCTCGGCCAGCGCCGCCTGGTGGCCGTCGTCGGCGTCGGCGATCGCGTAGCCGTTGCGGCCGGCCTCCTTGGCGCGGTACATCGCGACGTCGGCAAGCGCGAGAAGGTCGTCGTGGGAGAGGTCGGTGCGGTGGAAGAGCGCGACCCCGAGGCTCGCGGTGAGGTGGATGGCCTGGCCGGTCGCCTCGTCGAGGACGATCGGCGCGGCGCCGATGGCGTCGAGCAGGTCCTGGGCGACGCGCTCGGCGGCCGCGCGGTCGGCCCGCGGCAGCAGCACCGCGAACTCGTCGCCGCCGAGGCGGGCGAGGACGTCGGTCTCGCGCAGCCGGCCGCGCAGGAGGTCGGCGACGCCGCGGATGATGCGGTCGCCGACCTGGTGGCCGAACGAGTCGTTGGCGTACTTGAAGGAGTCGAGGTCGAGCACGACGATCGCGCCCGACTCGTCGTAGCGGGCCGCGTACGCGAGCTGGCGGCGGACCTCGGCCTCGAAGCGGCGCCGGTTGTAGAGGTCGGTGAGCGCGTCGTGGTCGGCGAGGTGGTGGAGGCGCTCCTCGTACTCGCGGCGCTCGGTGACGTCCTCGGCCTGGAGCACGCCGTACGGCACGCCGCCGTCCTCGTCGCGCACGGCGGAGACCGAGAGCGCCAGCCACCGGCGGCCGCCCTGCGCGGTGGTGATCGGCTTCTCGACCCGGTAGCGCTCGATCGCCCCGGCCAGCAGCCGGCGCAGGAGGCTGAGCTCGCCGTCGGCGAGCGGGATGCCGATCTCGTCGGCGAAGCGGCCCACGACCGCCTCGGCCGGATAGCCCGTGATCGTGGTGAGCGCCTCGTTGACGCGCAGCGCGCGGGCGCCGCGGTCGGGGTCGAGCTCGACGAGCGCCATCCCGATCGGCGCGTGCTCGAAGGCCTGGGCGAACTGCTCGCGCGCCGCCTCGAGCTCGCGGCGGGCGCGGCGGTGCGCGGTGACGTCGGTGGTGGTGCCGAAGACGCGCTCGATCCGCCCGTCGGCGCCGGCGTGGCCGACGGCGTTGGCGAGCACGTCGAGGATGCGGCCGTCGGCGCCGACGAGCCGCATCTCGTACAGCGAGATCGAGCCGCCGGTGAAGACCGGCCCGAACGCGTCGCGGACCGCGTCGCGCATGGACGGCTCGACGAGGTCGAGCAGCGGCCGGCCGATCAGCTCCTCGGGGCGGTAGCCGAGGAGCTCGCCGAAGGCCGGGTTGGCGAACGTGAGGCAGGCGTCGGCGTCGGCCGACCAGATCATGTCGTGGGCGGTCTCGACGATGTCGCGGTAGTGCTGCTCGCGCAGGCGCTGCTCGGCCTCCACCCGGCGCCGCTCCGTGACGTCCTGGGTGGCGCCGTACACGCGCGTCACGACGCCGTCCTCGTCGCGCTCGAAGATGCCGCGCACGTGGAGGTGGCGCTCCTGGCCGTCGGGGGTCACGGTGCGGAACTCGACGTCGTACTGGCCGCGCCCGAGGTAGGCGTGCTCGACGGCGCGCTCGACGCGCGAGCGGTCGTCGGGGTGGATGACCGAGAGGAAGTCGGCGTAGCTCTGCGGCCCTTCGTCGTCCGGGCGGCCCATGATCCGCGCGGCCTCCTCGGAGGCGACGAACGTGTCGGTGGCGGGATCCCATTCCCAGCCGCCGACGCGGGCGAGGCGCTGCGCCTCGAGCAGGTGGGTCTCGCTGCGGCGCAGGCGCTCCTCGGCCTCGCGCTGGGCCGTCACGTCGGTGACCATGCCGAGCCAGCCGGTGAGCTGCCCGCGGTCGTCGCGCAGCGGGCTGTAGCCGACGCGCGCCCAGATCGTGCGTCCGTCGGCGTGGCGCAGCTCGACCTCGCTCTGCCCGGGGCGGGTGCCGCGCCCCGACCGGAGCCACTCGCGCGCCGCGGCGACGTCGTCCGGGTTCATCACGTCGAAGACACGGCCGCGCACGAGCTCGTCGAGCCGGTGGCCGAGCATGTCGGCGAGCTGCTGGTTGGCGAAGGTGATGCGCCCCTCGAGGTCGAACGTCCAGACGCCCTCGTCGGCGATCTCGACGATGGCCCGGTAGCGGCGCTCGACGACCTTGCGCTGGCTGATGTCGGTGGTCGTCCCGGTCGCGCCGGTGACGCGCCCGCGGCGGTCGAACACCGGCACGGCGTTGACGGAGACCTCGGTGATGCCGCCGTCGCGGCGGAGGCGGCGCGACTCGAAGTCGCGGACGGTGCGGCCGGCCAGCACCTCGCGCAGGGCGCGCTCGGCGGCGGGACGGTCGTCGCGTGGCACGAGCGACAGGAGGCTCCGGCCGATCACGTCGCGCGCGGAGGATCCGCGGATGACGTCGGTGGCGCCCGTGACGTCGGTGATGACGCCGTGGCGGTCGACCGACCACATGATGTCGTTGGCGCTCTCGGCGAGGCGCCTGAGCTGCTGCTCGTTGGCGCGCACGCGGCGACGGGCGAGCGAGGCGCCTGCGAGAAGACCGGCCAGAGCGAACAGGGGAGGGCGAGCGTCGATACGCCGGTTATCGGCCTGACGTTCGAATGGTTGAAGAACGCCGCCGTTTCTCGGCGATCCAGCAGAATGAGCGCTGCATGACGCCCGGGTCGAACACTCGAAATCTGGTGCTTGCTTGCGCGGCGCTCTTCGTCGCGCTCGTCGTGGTGCTCGACGCCACCGTCACCGAGGACGCGGTGCTGATCAGCATGCTCATCATCGGCCCGCTGGCCGTGAGCACCGTCTGGGGCCCGCGGGCGACCGCGCTGTTCTCGGCGCCGGTGGTGGCGCTGGCGGCGCTGCAGGTCGTGTGGAACGACAACGCGGGGGAGTGGAGCTACCCGGTCCCCCTGGCCGTCGTCTTCGCCGGATCGTGGGCGGCGATCGTCAGCGCCTGGCTGCGCGAGGCGGCCAGCCACTACGCGGGCGAGGTCGAGCACCTCAGCGGGCGGCTGTCGGCCAGCGAGGCGCAGCTCGAGGCGGTGCTGGAGCACGCCGGCGAGGCGATCATCGCCCGCCGGCCCGGCGGCGAGCTGGTCTTCGCCAACCAGGCGGCGGCGGAGATCCTCGGCCTGCGCAGCCCGGCGGAGCTCGAGGCGCAGACGCCGCAGGACCTCATGGATCGCTATGAGGTCACCGACGAGGCCGGCGAGCCGCTCTCGCTGGACGACCTGCCAGGCACGCGGATCCTCCGCGGCGAGGCGCGGGAGCTGCCGGAGGTCGTGGTTCGCAACGTCGACCGGCGCACCGGGGTGGAGCGCTGGCTGCGCAACAAGGCCACGCCGGTGGTCGGTCCCGACGGCCGGGTCGAGATGGCGGTCAACCTCGTGCAGGACGTCACCGACGCCAAGCGCGCGGAGCTGGTGCAGCGCCTCCTCGCGCGCGCCGGCGCGGAGCTCAGCAGCTCGCTCGACTACGAGCGGACGCTGCGCGCGGTCGCCGAGCTGGCGGTGCCGGGCCTCGCGGACTGGTGCGCGGTCGACCTGCCGGACGAGGCGGGGCGGATCGTCCCGGTCGCCATCGTGCACCGCGACCCGGCCGCGGTGGAGCGGGCGCGCCGGCTGCGCGAGGAGTACCCGACGACGCGGTCCGCGCCGGGCGGCGTCGGCATGGTGATCCGGACCGGCGAGAGCTGGCTCGTCGAGGAGGTCACGCCGGAGATGGTGCGGGCGGCGGCGCGCGACGAGCGCCATCTCGCGCTGATCGAGTCGCTGGGCCTGCGCTCGCTGATGGTCGTGCCGATGCGGGCGTCGACCGGCGCGATCGTCGGCGCGATCACGTTCGCCTCGACGGGCGCGCGCCGCTACCGCGAGCCCGACCTGCCGCTCGCGGAGGAGCTCGCGCGGCGCGCCGGCGTGGCGGTGGAGAACGCGCGGCTCTACCAGGAGCGCAGCGAGATCGCCCACACGCTCCAGAGCGCGCTGCTGCCGCCGATCGTGCCCGAGGAGCTTCCCGGCTGGGAGCTGGCGACGAGCTACCGGCCGGCGGGTGCGCTGAACGAGGTCGGCGGCGACTTCTTCGACGCGGTGCGCTACGCCGGCGGCTGGGCGCTCATCATCGGCGACGTGGCCGGCAAGGGCGCGCCGGCGGCGTCGGTGACGGCGCTCGCGCGGCACACGCTCCACAGCGTGCTCGAGCTGACCGGCAGCGCGCAGCAGGCGCTCTGGTACCTCAACGAGCGCCTGACTCGCCGGCCGAACCTGAGCCTCTCCACCGCGGCGGTCGTGATGCTCCACGACGACAGCGACCTGGTGGAGGTGGTCGCGGCCGGCCACCCGCTGCCGCTGCTGCGCCGCGACGGGACCGTCGAGGCCGTCGGGGCGCCGCGCCAGCTCCTCGGCGCGTTCGCCGCCGTCCCCGAGACCTGGGCCCCGAGCCGCCACGAGGTGCGGCCGGGCGACCACCTCCTGCTGTACACGGACGGCGTGCTCGACGCGCCGGGCGACGCCGACCGCTTCGGCGAGCAGCGGCTGCGCGAGCTGCTGAGCGGCCTGGACGCCAGCGCCCGCGAGGCGGTCGGCGTCGTCGAGGCCGCGCTCGACGAGTTCCAGACCGGGCCGCACCCCGACGACGTCGCGCTCGTGGCGCTGCGGCGGGTGTAGGGGCGGGCGCGCGTTGCGCCGCCCCCGGGGATCGACTGTCGACTTCGTTGCCCCTGAGGGAACGAACTCGACACTCGGCGCCCGCTAGGCTCGCCGCGGGCCGGTAGCTCAGTTGGTCAGAGCAGCGGACTCATAATCCGTAGGGCGTGGGTTCGAGTCCCACCCGGCCCATGGGCGTACGGCGTCGATGCCGCCCGTCACGGGTAGCTCAGGACGATGGCGACGCCGGCCTTCGACCACCACGCCGCGACGGTGTTCCCGTGATCGCCGCGGCGCTCGCGCGCGGCTTGGCGGCGGGGGCCGCGGGGACGACGGCGCTCAACGTCGTCACGTACCTCGACATGACGCTGCGCGGCCGGCCCGCGAGCTCGGTGCCGGACGCCGCGGTCACGACGCTCGCCGAGCGTGCGGGCGTGTCGCTCGGCGAGGGCGACGCCGCCGAGAACCGCACGAGCGGTGCCGGTGCGCTGCTCGGATACCTCGCCGGGCTGACCGCCGGGGCCGCCTACGGGCTCGTCGCTCCGGTGGCGCGCTCGCTGCCGCGGCCGCTGGCGGGGGTCGTGTTCGGCCTCGGCGTCATGGCGGCCACCGACGCGTCCAACGCCGCGCTCGGCGTCAGCGATCCACGGGAGTGGTCGGGGATCGACTGGGCGTCCGACGTCATCCCGCACCTCGCCTACGGCGTCGTGACCGTGGCGGTGCATGACCACCTGCACGCTCCACGGTGATCGAGTGTCGAGTTCGTCAGCCTGAGGCGGACGAAGTCGACACTCGGTGCCCGGTCAGCCCGATGGCTCGGGATCAGTCGCCGTCGCCGCGAGCCGCTGCAGCGCCGTCTCGGTCGGCGAACCCGGATCGGCGGTGGCGAGCAGGAGCGTGAGGCCCGGGTCCGCCCGGAGCGCTGCGGCTTCGAAGACCAGCTCGAGGAGCCCGGCGCGCGGATGGTGGAACCGGTGCCGGCCCGTGGCGGGGAGCCGCACGTCGTGCTGCGCCCAGACGGCTCGGAACTCCGCGCTGGCCTGCGACATCTCCTCGATGAGCTCGGCGGGGCCCGGGTCGTGCGGGTCGCGTCCGGCCTCGGAGCGCAGGATGCGGGCCGTGTCGTACGCGACCGCCGGCCAGTCGTCGAAGAACGCCCGGGCCCGGTCGTCGAGGAACACGTACCGGACGTGGTTGGGCGGGCCGATCCGGCCGTCGAAGATCTCCTCGTACACGGCGCGGGCCAGCGCGTTGGCCGCGAGGTAGTCCCAGCGCCGGTTGCGCACGAGGGCCATGCCGCCGGTGAACGCGTCGAGGGTGCGCTGCACGCTGGGGCGGATCGGGCCCGGTGACGCCGCGATGCGGGTCGGCGCACCCGGCCGTGCGAGGTCGAAGAGGTGGAGGCGCTCGGCGTCGTCGAGGCGCAGCGCGCGGGCGATCGCGTTCAGGACGCTGTCGGACGCCCCGTCGAGATGGCCGCGCTCGAGCCGCGTGTAGTACTCCGGGCTGACGCCGGCGAGCCACGCGACCTCCTCGCGACGAAGGCCCGGCACCCGGCGGACGTCGCCGTCGGCGACCCGCAGCCCGGCCTGCTCGGGCGTGAGCCTCGCGCGGCGCGAGATGAGGAACTCGCGGATCTCGCCTCGGCGGTCCACGTCCGCAGAGGCTAACCCGGCCGACCCGGCCGTCCTGCGGCCCGAACGCCCGCTGAGGGGTCCTGACAAGACCCCCTTGCGGGCGCATGCCCCGCCTACCGTCGAAGACATGACGGAGACCACCTTCACCGCGACGTCCCCAGAGCGCACGACGGCGCGTGCCGTCGGCGCGTCGGCGCCGGACGCACCGCTCGGCGCGCTCGAGATCGAGCGGCGAGCGCTCGGGCCGACGGACGTCCGCATCGACATCAAGTTCTGCGGCATCTGCCATTCCGACATCCACTTCACCCGTGGCGAATGGGGCAAGGTGCCCTATCCCGCGGTGCCGGGCCACGAGATCGCGGGCGTCGTCGCCGAGGTCGGCCCCGAGGTCACCCGCTTCGCGCCCGGCGACCGCGTTGGCGTCGGCTGCATGGTCGACTCCTGCCGCGAGTGCGAGAACTGCCGGGCCGGCGAGGAGCAGTACTGCCTGCCGGGCAACACGCAGACCTACGGCTCCCTCGACCGCGACGGCACGGTCACCTACGGCGGCTACTCGGATCACGTGGTCGTCGACGAGGACTTCGTCCTGCGCATCCCGGAGGGCCTGGAGCTCGACGTCGCCGCGCCGCTGCTGTGCGCCGGCATCACCACCTACTCGCCGCTGCGTCACTGGAACGCCGGCCCGGGCAAGCGCGTCGCCGTCGTCGGCCTCGGAGGCCTCGGCCACATGGCCGTCAAGCTCGCCCACGCCATGGGCGCCGACGTCACGGTGCTCTCGCAGTCGCTGCGCAAGCAGGAGGACGGGCTCAAGCTCGGCGCCGACGCCTACTACGCCACAAGCGACGAGGCGACGTTCAAGGAGCTCGCAGGCCGCTTCGACCTCATCCTCAACACGGTCAGCGCGGGCATCGACGCCGGCCGCTTCCTGACCCTGCTCAAGACCGACGGCGCCCTCGTCAACGTCGGCGCCCCGCCCGAGCCGCTCCAGGTCCCGGCCCTCCAGCTGATCCTGCAGCGCCGCAGCTTCGCCGGATCGGCGATCGGGTCCATCCGCGAGACGCAGGAGATGCTCGACTTCTGCGCCGAGCACGGCATCGGCGCCGAGACCGAGGTCATCTCCGCCGATCAGGTCAACGAGGCGTGGGAGCGCGTCCTCGCCTCCGACGTCCGCTACCGGTTCGTCATCGACACGTCGACCCTCTAGCCGGGGCCGAGGCGCTCGTCGCCCGTCAGTCGCCCGGCCCTCCGACCGACGACCCGAGCGCGGCGGCGAGCTCCTCGACGCGGTCGCCGGGCCGCGGGACGACCACGACGGTCGTGGCGCCCGCGCCGGCCAGCTCGGCGACCTGCCCCGGCAGCTCGAGCAGCCCGCGCACCTCGGTCAGCGCGACGATCTCCGGGCGCCCGCCGCGCCCCTGCTCGCGCCACCGCTCCTCCAGCTCGGTGCGGGCGCCGGCCACGTCGTACTGGCAGGCGTCGGGCCCCAGCACGACGCCGTCGGCACAGCGGCAGACGCGGCCGAGCGCCTTGCGGTCGCGCCCGGCCACGAGCAGCGGCACGGCCGCCGCCACGCTGCGGCCCAGCTCGTCGAGCTGGGTGTCGAAGGCGCGGCCGGCGCCCGTCGTCAGCTCGACCGGCGGGCTCTCCGGCTCGGCGGTGACCCAGAGCGCGAACCGCCCTCCGGACAGCTCGTCGAGCGTGCGCGCCGCCTGGGCGACGTGGCGCGCGCGACGACCAGGGAGCGAGAGGCCGGCGGTGGCCAGCTTCACCCGCTCGGTGGCCGCCGCCGCGAACGCGAGCGTCACGAGCGGGTCGGTGCAGCGGTCGCTCGGGGCGACGATGCGGTGGAAGCCGGCGGCTTCGGCGCGGCGGGCCAGCTCGCCGGCGCCGGCGCCGCGGGCGTGGGGGAGGAGGATGCCGATCTCCGTGGTGCTGTCGGCGCTCGGTCTCATGTGGAGACCTTCGCCGGGTCCGCTTGCCGCGCGCTTGCCGCCTTTCTCCCCAGGCGGCCGGAGCGACGTGCCGCGGCGCGGCGCCTGCTCAGTCGATCCGTGCTGTCAGACGCTCGCGCCGCGCCCTCCCTGCGGGAGGTGGTCTGCGCCACCGTGTGCGGCGTGACCCACGCCGCGGCTCGCCGATGTGTGCGGCGACGAGCCGGTGGCGGCTGCACGGTAGCGAAGATCTGAGCGTTTGAGAAGCACTACGATCCTGAGTGGCGTGGCGCCGGGCGGACCGACAGGCCGTCCTCGACGGTCACGAGCCCTGTCCGCCCGGTGAGCTCGTCGGCGATCGCCCACCATCGCGCCGTGCGCTCGGCCGTGTCCACCACGCTCGTCACGACCGGGACGCGCCGGCGGACCGACCACAGCCGGTCGCCGTGCGGCGCGTGGTCGCCGTGGTAGCCCCACTGGCCGCGCAGCGCGGTGGCGCCCGCGGCACCCTCGGCGCGCAGGCGCCGCACGAGCGCGCGGTACAGCGGCACCTCGCCGGCGCGAGCCTGCTCGGAGCACACGACGGTCAGCCGCTGCCGGCCCTCGCCAGCGAGCCGCGGCTCGGCGAGGCGCTCGCCGTCGCGCTTGCAGAGCTGCACGGCGTCGATCGTCATGACCGCGTCCGGCACCACCGTGCGCACCGCGTCGAGCGCGGGAGCGAGCACCTCGCCCTCCGCCACGCCGACCACCACCGCGGGGACGTCCGCGTTGCGCCCGAAGAAGCGCGCGCGACGGCGCACCGCGCCCGCGGTGCCGTCGACGCCCACCAGGACCGTCGCGCCCGCGACGCCCGACGCGTGCATCGCGTCCACGACCGCCACGTGCGCGGCGCGCCCGGCCGCGCGCTGCCCGCGGCCCACGAAGACCGTCAGCCGCACCGCGCCGGCGCTCGGCTCGTCGGGCACCTCCGCCGGGCCCGCCGTGCGCAGCCGCGTGCCCTCGACGGTGACGAGCCCGGCCCGGCGCAGGGCGTCGAGCTCCGGCAGCAGCGCCTCGATCCGCGCGCGCTCGTCGACCGCCACGGACACGACCGGCAGGTCCTCCGACAGGGTGAGGAGGAGATCGGTCCGCAGGCCATGCCTGGCGCCGAAGCCCTCGGCGCCGCGCAGCACGATGCTCGTCGCGACGCCGTGGCGGGCGTAGAGCGCGACCAGCTCGTCGGCGAGGAACGCGCCGCCGACCCGGTCGCGCTCGCCCAGGTAGGCGGTCACCCGGAGCGCGTCGGCGGTCACAGGAGCTCACCGATCGCCCGGCCGGCGGCCACGGCGGCGAGGCCGAGCGCGAGGCTGAGGCCGAGGTCGAGCGCCATCGCACGACCCTCGCCCTCCTCGGCGAGCCGGTGGCTCTCGAACGCCAGCGTCGAGAACGTGGTGTACGAGCCCAGCAGCGCGGTCCCCGCCAGCAGGAGCGCGTCGCCGCGCAGCGCCAGCCCGGCGAGCAGCCCGAGCAACACGGCGCCCGACAGGTTGACGACCAGCGTGCCGAGCGGCAGCGCGCCGCCGAAGCGGCTGGAGACCGCCGCGTCGACGACGAAGCGGGCGATCGCCCCGACGCCGCCGAGCGCGCCCACGCCGAGCCACAGCAGCAGCCCGCTCATGCGACGGCGAGCCGGGCGCGGCGGACGAGGTTCGTGGCGACGAGCACGGCGGCGAACCCGGCGACGACGCTGGCGGCCGCGTAGGCGAGCGCGAGCGCCCAGTCGCCCGCGTCGAGCATCCGCAGCAGCTCGAGCTGCATCGTCGAGAACGTCGTGAGCGCGCCGCAGAAGCCGGTGCCGAGCAGCGGCCGGCGGTAGGCCGACAGCGGCAGTCGCTCCTGCAGGCGGGTGGCGAAGTACCCGAGCAGGAACGCGCCCGCCAGGTTGACGGCGAACGTCGCCCACGGCCACGCGCCGGCGCGCTCGGGCAGCGCCTCCGCCACCCCGGCGCGCGCGAGCGCTCCGAGGAACCCGCCGGCGAAGACGGCAGCGAGGAGCTGACGGTCGATCGTCGGCATCGCGGCGCGCGAGCATACCCCCGCGCCCGGCGCCGGCGCCGGCGGCCGGGTACTCTCCCGGAAGTGGTCTAGACCGGGAGGTCCTGCCGTGCGGCTCGGGGTCGCAGCCGCGCTCGTCGACGGCGAGCGCATCGCCGGAGACGTGTCGATCGAAGACGGGGTCGTGACCGCCGTCGGGCTCGCGGGCGCCCCGCGCGACGGCACGCTCGCCGTCCCCGGCTACGTCGACAACCAGGTCAACGGCATGGCCGGCCACGACTTCCTCGCCACCGACCTCGACGGCTACGCCGAGGCGGGCGCGGCGATGGCGGCCACCGGGGTCGTCGCCTATCAGCCGACGCTCATCACCTCCGCCGTCGAGGCGTATCGCGAGCCGCTGCGCGTCGCGACCGAGGCGGCCGCCCGGCCCGGCGGGCCGATCGTCGCCGGCGTCCACCTCGAAGGCCCCTTCCTCTCGCCGAGCTGGCCCGGCGCCCACGACCCCGCCAACCTCCGCCCGCCCGACCTCCGGCTGACCGAGCAGCTGCTCGGGTGGGGGACCGTGACGACGATGACGCTCGCGCCGGAACTGCCCGGGGCGCTCGAGCTGATCGACCGGCTCGCGGCCGCCGGCGTCGTCGTCTCCTGCGGGCACTCCGACGCCGACGCGGCCCAGGCCCACGCCGCGTACGACCGCGGCGCGCGCGCGGTCACCCACCTCTACAACGCCCACCGCCGCTGGCAGCCCCGCGACCCCGGGCTGGGTGGGGTCGCCCTCGTGCGCCCCGACGTCACCGTCCAGGTCATCTTCGACGACGTCCACCTCGCCCGCGAGTCCGGCTACGCGGCCTTCCTCGCCGCCGGGCGGCGCTTCGCGCTCGTCACCGACGCGATGGAGGCCGCGACGCTCCCGCCCGGCCGCTACACGCTCGGCACGCGGACCGTCGACGTCGAGGACGGCTCGGTGCGGCTCGCCGACGGCACGCTCGCCGGCAGCCTGCTCACCATGGACGAGGCGGTGCGCAAGCTCGTGGACGCCGGCGCGTCGCTCGCCGACGCGGTCCACGCCGCCTCCACCGCGCCCGCCCGGCTGCTCGGCCGCGACGACCTCGGCGCCCTGCGCCCGGGCGCGCCGGCGCACCTCGCCGTCCTCGACGAGGAGCTGCGGGTCGTCCGCACCCTCGTCGGCGGCCGCGAGATCGCGCGGACGTAGCGCCGCCGCCGCTACGTCGTCGGCGTCACCTTGCGCAGCCCCGGCGGGCTGTCGGGGTCGACGCCGCGGCGCACCGCGAGCGCGAACGCGAGCTGCTGCGCGCGCACGACGGCGGGCAGCGCGCGGAACGCCTCCGGCAGCTCTCGCCCCGGGTAGGGCAGCTCCGCCGCGGGGTCGTCGGCGAGGCGCTGGACCGGGGTGCCGGCCTCGCCGAGCTCGCGGGCCAGCTCCGCCACGTCGGCCTCCGCCGGCCCGTGGGCGCTCACCGCGAGCAGCGGCAGCGTGCCGCGGGCGACCGTCATCGGCCCGTGGCGGAAGTCCGCCGCCGACCAGCCCTCGGCGCGCACGCCGCTGGCCTCGCGGAGCTTCAGCGCCGTCTCGAGCGCGACGCACAGCAGCAGGCCGCGGCCCACGACGACGAGGTCGCCGGCCTCGCCGAGGCGCTCGGCCGCGCGCTCCGCCGGCGCGGCGTCGGCGAGCACGCCGGCCACCGCGGCCGGCACGCCGGCCCAGTCGTCGCCGCTCCAGTCGAGGGCGCCGATCGCCTCGGCGACGATGGCCATCGCCGCGAGCTGGGCGGTGAACGTCTTCGTGGCGGGCACGGCGCGCTCGTCGCCGGCTTCGAGCGCGACCGGCACGTCGGCCAGCTGCGCGAGCGGGCTCGCGGCGTCGTTGGTGATCGCGACGGTCCGCGCGCCGCCTGCGCCGAAGCGCTCGAGCACGGTGGCGATCTCGGGCGTGCGGCCGGACTGGCTGACGCCGATCGCCAGCCATCCGTCGACCCGCGGCGCCACGTCGTAGATCGTCTGCAGGCTCGGCGCGGCGAGGGCGACCGGCAGGCCGGTGGCGGCCTCGAGCAGGTAGCGGCCGAAGATCGCGGCGTAGTCCGACGAGCCGCGCGCGACGATGACGATGCCGGTCGGCGAGGCGCCCGCCAGCGCTGCCGCCAGCTCCGCACGGCGCGCGATCAGGCGCTCGAGCACCCGCGGCTGCTCCGCCATGTCGGCTGCCATCCGAGCGCCGGGACCGTTCATGCCACACCTCCTGCCGGCCGCGTCTGGCGCAGCCGGATCTCGTAGCGGTCCGCCGGGAAGAGCGAGACCGCGAAGTACACGGGCACGCCGCCGTCGTCGCGCGCCAGCGTCTCGAACCGCAGGCCCGGGTCGCCGGGCTCGACGCGCAGCACGCCCGCGGCGTCGCCGTCGATCCGCACCGCGACGACCCGCTGCTCGGCCCCGTCGAGGCGCACGCCGAAGCGCTCGCCCAGCACGGTGAACAGCGACGCGTGGGTGAAGTCCACCTCGTCGATCCCCGGGTAGCGCTGCAGCGGCAGGTAGGCCTCCTCGAGCGCCATCGGCTGCCCGTCGGCGGTCCTCACGCGGTCGAGCCGCACCACGGGATCGCCCGGGCCGCGCTCCAGCGCCGCCGCGATCGCCGCGTCCGGTGCGCCGACGGTCACCGAGCGCACGATCGACCCGGGCTCGAAGCCGCGCGCCAGCATGTCCTCGGTGAACGAGCTGAACGCCTGCGCCTGCGCCACGCGCGGCTCGGCGACGAACGTGCCGCGGCCCTGCAGCCGGTACACGAGGCCCTCGGCGGCCAGCCGCTCGATCTCGGTGCGGACGGTCATGCGCGCCAGCCCGTAGCGCTCGGCGAGCTCGCGTTCCGACGGCAGCGGCGAGCCGGGCGGCAGGCGCGCCAGGTGCGCCTCGAGCACCTCGCGCAACGCCTGCCCCTTCGGCCCGCCCTCGGGGAGCCGCTCGGGGAGCGCCGCGCCGGTCATCGCCGCACCATCGCCGCGGCGGCGAAGCGGCGCGTGAGCGCGAGCGGGTCGGTGATGGCCGTGCCGACGACGACGGCGTGCGCACCGGCGGCGAACGCGGCGTGGACCTCGTCGGGCGTGCCGTAGCGCCCCTCGGCGATCACCGGGCAGTCCACCGCGGCGGCGAGCCGCCCGACGAGCGCCAGGTCGGGTGCGTCGGCCGGCGACGGCTCGTCGGTGTAGCCGGCGAGCGTGGTGGCGACGGCCACCGCGCCGGCCTGGCGCGCCGCGACGCCGGCCGCGACCGCGTCGACGTCGGCGAGCACGACCGGCCCCAGCTCGCGGGCGATCGCCGCGACGAGCTCCGCGCCGTCGGCCGCGCCCGGCCGCGGGCGCCGGGTGGCGTCGACGGCGATCAGCTCGGCGCCGGCGGCCGCCAGCTCGCGCGCGTCGTCGACCGACGGCGTGATCCGGACGGGCGTCGTGGGAAGGTCGCGCTTGCGCAGCCCGATGACCGGCAGGTCGACGGCCGCCTTGATGGCCCGCACGTCGTCGGCGCCCTCGGCGCGGATGGCGACGGCCCCGCCTTCGGCGGCGGCTCGCGCGATGGCCGCCATGTGCTCGGGCGCCGCCAGCGGCGTGCCGGGCGCGGCCTGGACCGAGACGACGAGGCCGCCGGCGATCGCGTCGAGGACGTCGCTCACGGCCGCCTCCACAGGACGCCGGGCTCAGGGGGGAGGGTGGGCGCCAGCTCGGCGAGCACCGCGGCGCCGCGCAGCCCGTCGCCGTCGGGCTCGCGCAACTCTGCCTCGGGCCGTCGGGCCGCCAGCTCGGCGGCGAACGCGTCGAACAGCACAGGGCCGGCGCCGAAGACGTTGCCGGTGTACGAGACCGGCACCGGCTCGCCCGCGGGGAAGAGCCGGTCGAGCGCCGCGCACGCCGTGACCGCCAGCTCGCGGCCGGCGCTCGTGAGGATCTCGGTGGCCT
>DASTRJ010000096.1:0-4312 GCA_035761245.1 Capillimicrobium sp.
CGACACGCCCGCGGTCTGCGTGTGGAAGCGCATGAGCCACGACTTGGGGTTCTTGGCCCCGTAGGTGTCGCGCAGCTCGCGCGCCCAGATGCGGCGGGCCGCGCGGTACTTGGCGATCTCCTCGAAGAAGTCGATCTGCGCGTTGAAGAAGAAGCTCAGCCGCGGCGCGAAGTCGTCGACGTCGAGCCCGCGCTCGACCGCCTGCTCGACATAGGTCAGGCCGTCCTTCAGGGTGAACGCGAGCTCCTGCGCCGCGGTCGCCCCCGCCTCGCGGATGTGGTAGCCGGAGATCGAGACGGGATGCCAGCGCGGCATCTCCTTCGAGCACCACTCGATCATGTCCCCGAGGAACCGCATCGCCGGGTCGATCGGGAAGCACCACTCCTTCTGGGCGATGTACTCCTTGAGGATGTCGGCCTGGATCGTCCCGCCGAGCCGGTGGGCGGGAACGCCGCTCTCCTCCGCCGCGACGACGTAGTAGGCGAGCATGATCGGCGCCGGGGCGTTGATCGTCATCGAGACCGTCACGTCGCCGAGGTCGATGCCCTGGAAGAGCGTCTCCATGTCGTCGACGGTGTCGACCGCGACGCCCTCGCGGCCCACCTCGCCCAGCGACCGCGGGTGGTCGGAGTCGTGGCCCATCAGCGACGGCATGTCGAACGCCGTCGACAGCCCCGTCTGGCCGTGGTCGATGAGGTAGCGGAAGCGCTCGTTCGTCTCCTCGGCGGTGCCGAAGCCGGCGAACTGCCGCATGGTCCACAGGCGGCCCCGGTACATCGACGGGTACACGCCGCGCGTGAACGGATACTGGCCGGGCAGCCCGATGCGGTCCTGGTCGGGCAGGTCGCGCTCGGTGTAGAGCGGCGCGATCGGCTCGCCCGAGAGCGTCGTGAACAGCGCGTCGCGCTCGGGGGTGGCCGCGTAGGCCTCCTCCCAGCCCTCGAGCGGCGTCTGGTGGAGCGGCTCTGTCGCCATGGCGACAGTCTAGGTCCGGCTCGCGCGACCGCGCCGCGCCGCGCCGGAGAACGACGAAGGGCGCCACGTGGGCGCCCTTCGCGGGATTCTGGTCTCCGGACTGGCGGCGCGTGCCTAGGCGGCCTCGCGCAGGTCCTGCAGCTCGGGCAGCTCGGAGAGGCGCTGCAGCGCGCGGGCCTCGAGCTCGCGGGCCTCCTTGGCGGTGACGCCGAGCTTGCGCTCGATGCGCTCGCCGGGGGCCAGCAGCTCGCCGCCGGCGCCGAAGCGCGCTGCGATCACGCGCTGCTCGGCCTCGGGCAGCAGCTTGATCGCGCGCTCCAGGCGGGCGCGGATGTCGAGCTCCTGCACGGCCTCGTCGGGCGCGGGGCCGTCGGCCGGCCGCAGCTCGCCGAGCGTCGCCGAGTCCGAGTCGTCGCCGACGCGGCGGTCGAGGCTCGGGGGCTCGTAGTCGAGCGCGCGGATGCGCGTGACCTCCTCGACGTCGAGGCCGGCCTCCTTCGCGATCTCGGCGTCGGTCGGGTCGTGCTCGAGCCGCACCGTCAGCTCACGCTCCACGCGGCCGACCTTGCGGGCGCGCTGCGCGATGTGGGCGGGCAGGCGGATCGTGCGGGCCCGGTTGTCGAGGCCGCGCTGGATCGCCTGGCGGATCCACCAGGTCGCGTACGTGGAGAACTTGTAGCCCTTGCGGTAGTCGAACTTCTCGACCGCGCGGATCAGGCCGAACATGCCCTCCTGGACGATGTCGGCGAACGGCATGCCCTGGCCCTGGTAGCGCCGGGCGATGGAGACGACGAGGCGGATGTTCGAGTTGATCATCCGGCCCTTCGCGTTGAGGTCACCCTGCTCGACGGCCTTCGCGAGCTGGACCTCCTCTTCCTTGGTCAGGAGCGGGTACACGGACGCCTGCTCCAGCAGCAGGTCCGTGGGCTCTAGCTCGTCCAGCGCCCGCTCGTTGAGGCGATCAATCGCCACGCTTCATCACTTCCTTCAGGTTCAAGTCCAGAGAAATCCGAGTCCAAAGCTATGTATTCTACGCCGGACTCGTTGATTTCGCAACGAGCGGGCCGGGCGTAGGTTGCGAGGTTCCTTCGGAGAGAAGTCGAAGAATCCTCGTGCTGATGCGGCCGCTCGGCCCTTCCCGCCGGGCCCCTAGAGAGATCGGAGACCTCTTCCCTGGCGGTGAGTCACGCAATCAGCCCTGCTGGTCAGGGCGTGAACGTGGCATTGGAGCGAACTGGCTGCCACAGAATGGTACCAGACAGTCTCATGGTGGTTACGCCACCTCGTGTGGCGTCGATCACGGAGGGACGGTCCGTCTCAGTCCCGCAGGACCCTGGCGCCCTCGCACCACAGCTCCGCCGCCTCGCCGGCGAGGACGTCGGCGTCCGGGGCGACCCTCGCCGGCAGCGTCCTGCCGGCCGCGACGACGAGGTTGCCGGCGCGCCGGCCGCGCAGGACGGGCCGGTCGGCGATCAGCGTCGGCGAGCCGAAGACGGCCGCGATCGTCGCCAGCTGGCGGCGGGCGCGGCGCAGCGGCGCCTCGTCGATGAGGTTGGCGACGTAGACGCCGCCCGGGCGCAGCACGCGCCGGACGTCCTGGAGCGCCTCGACGGTGCAGAGGTGCTCCGGCACGTACGGGCCGACGAAGACGTCCGAGACGACCGCGTCGAACGAGCGCGGGCGCAGCGCCGCGACGCCGGCGCGCGCGTCGACGGTTCGCACGCTGACGCCGGGCACCGCGTCGAGGCCGAGCTCGGCCCGCGCGACGGCCACGACCTCCGCGTCCACCTCGAGCACCAGCGACCGCGTCCGCGGCCGCCGCGCGGCCAGCCATCGCGGCAGCGTCCCGCCCCCGCCGCCGAGGTGCAGCACGTCGGCGGGCGCCGCCGCCTCGAGCACCGCGGCGATCCGGCGCACGTACGGGATCTCGAGGTGCAGCGGGTCGGCGAGGTCGACCACCGACGCCTCGAGCCCGTCGACGAGCAGCGTCCGCCGCGTCCCGTCGGCCACGACGCGCGTCCGGCCCGGCATGACGGTCAGCCGGCGAGCGCGCCCAGCAGCCCGCGCGCGATCACCAGCCGCTGGATCTCGCTCGTGCCCTCGTAGATCTCGGTCACCTTGGCGTCGCGGTAGTAGCGCTCGGCCGGGAACTCGCGCGTGTATCCGTAGCCGCCGAGCACCTGGATGGCCTCGCCGGTCCAGTGCCGCGCCACGCGCGACGCGAACAGCTTCGCCTGCGCGCCCTCGACCGTGTGCGGCAGGCCGGCGTCCTTGAGCCGTGCCGCCCGCCAGACGAGCGCGCGCGCCGCCTCGATCTCGGTCTGCATGTCGGCGAGCTTGTGGCTGATCGCCTGGAAGCCCGCGATCGGCCGGCCGAACGCGTTGCGCTCCTTCGCGTAGCCGGTGGCGAGGTCGAGCGCGGCCTGCGCGATCCCGACCGCCTGCGCGGCGATCCCGATGCGGCCGCCGTCGAGCGTGGAGAGCGCGATCCGCATGCCGGCGCCGGGCGGCCCGAGGCGCTCGGCCTCGGCGTCCTCGAACACGAGGTCCGCGGTCGACGAGGAGTGCAGGCCCATCTTCTCCTCCTCGCGCACCGCCTCGAACGCGCCGCGGCGGACGACGAACGCGCTGATGCGGCCCTCCCCCGCGTCGTCGTCGCGCGCGAAGACGTTGACGTGGTGGGCGTAGGAGCCGTTGGTGATCCACTGCTTGGAGCCCGTCACCTTCCCGTCCGCGAAGCGCGTGCGCATCGCGCTCGCGTCCGACCCCGAGCCGGACTCGGTCAGCGCGAACGCCGCGAGCTCATGGCCCTGGGCCAGCGGCGGGACCATCCGCGCGACCTGCTCGTCGGTGCCGTGCGCCAGCACCGGCATCGTGCCGGCGCCCGTGTGGACGGCGACGGTGACGCCGACGCCCGCGTCGGCGCGCGACAACTCCTCGAGCACGAGCGCGTAGGAGAGGTAGTCCGCGCCGGCGCCGCCGTGCTCGACCGGGACGCAGACGCCCATCAGCCCCAGCTCGCCGAGCTGCTCGAACAGCGTGCGAGGGAAGCGGTGCTCGCGATCCCACTCGGCGGCGTGCGGCGCGATCGCCTCGTCGGCGAAGCGGCGCGCGAGCGCGCGGATCTCGCGCTGCTCGTCGGTGAGCTCGGCGGCGCTCATCGCCGGACCACCCGCCGGCCGGCGAGGCTCGCGCCCGCGACCGCCACCGCGGCGGCCGCGACCTTGAGCCGGCGGCCCAGCGTCTCGAAGCGCATGACGTCCCAGCCCTCGGCGGCCGCCACCCGCGCCAGCTCGGCGTCGGGGTTCACCGCGACAGGGTGCCCGACGGCGCGGAG
>DASTRJ010000097.1:0-5413 GCA_035761245.1 Capillimicrobium sp.
GGCACCCCGTCGCGCTCGAGGGGCCCGCAATGGCGGACCAGGTCCAGGCGGTCGGCGACGACGCGCGCGTGCGGGTTCGTGGCCGACAACCGGCAGCCGACGAAGTCGGCCTCGCCGTCGCGGGCGTCGGTCTCGTCGTGGCCACGGTCGCCTGCGAGGTGGTCTCGGCCGGTGCCGCCGACCAGGCGGTCGGGGCCCCAGCTGCCGTGGAGGTCGTCGCCACCCGCGCCGCCGAGGACGACGTTCGGGGCCGTGTCCTGGTAGCCGCCCGCCCAGAGGACGTCGTCGCCGTCGCCGCCGTCGAGCTGATCGAACCCGAGCTGACCGTCGAGCCAGTCGTCCCCGGCGCCGCCGAGGACGACGTCGTCGCCGGCGCCCGTCTCGATCCGGTTGGCCTCCGCCGATCCCGTCACCCGATCGTTCCCCCTGCCGGCGACGACGTCGCGCACCCCCACGAGGGCGTCGTGCTCGTCGCCGAGGACGGCCGTCCCGGCCGCGAGGTCGACCACCACCGGCTCGGACCGGTCGTCGTAGCGGGCGGTGCCCGCCACGACGCGATCGTCGCCCGGCCCGCCGGTGCCGCTGCCGGCGGGCGTCACGAGCACGTCGTCGCCCGGGCCGCCCTCGAGGCCTCCGCCGGGACTCTCCAGCCGGTCGTCGCCATCGTCGCCCGTGGCGGCGACGGCCGTCGTGGCCGCGAGCCGGTCGTCGCGGTCGCCGAGGTGGGCGGTGACCCGGATCCAGCCCGGCTGCGTCCGCGGCGGGGCGCACACCGCCTCGGTGGCGGACCGCGACTCGCATCCGGTGCCGGCCGCCACCCCCGCATCGTCGACGACGACGACGGCCCCAGGCTCACGCCACACCGACAGCGCGTTCGGCTCCCCGGGCTCGGCGGCGTAGCGCACGTCGTACTCCCATCCGCCAGAGCCCTTGTAGCCCTCGACGTACTCGCCGGTCATCGAGACGGTGCCGGCGGCTGCGGCGCCGGGGAGCGCGAGTGCCACGACGGCCGGGAGGAGGGCGAGGCGACGCATCGCGGGCTGAGACGCCCGCCGCGCCGGGAAGTTGCGCAGGAGGCTCCGAGCGGGTGTGACCGCGACGACGCGATGACGCCGGCGCGGGCATCAGCCCGGCGGCCCCGGGAGCCCCGCGATGAGCACGAGCGAGAGGACGAGCAGCCCGGTGCCGAGGCCGATCAGGACGAGCCGGCCGCCGCGCAGCGGGAAGTGGGTGCTGATGCCGACGAGGAACAGGACGATCGCCAGGAAGACCGTGGTGCGGACGTAGTCGTCCGAATGCCGGCCGGCCGCCTCGCCCGCCTCGCGGGCGTCGTCCGCCTTGGCGTCGAGCGCCCGCGCCTCGCGCAGCCCGGGCTGGCGGTACTGCGGCATGTACGTCGGGCCCTTCGGCGCGTCCGGGTTCGTCTCGGGACGGGTCGCGCGCCAGGCCTCGAACGCGACGCGGAACGCCGGGCGGAACCGCCGCTCCGCGAGCGCCATCGCCTGGCGGTTGCGGACCGTGTAGGCCGCGTACCAGGCGTTGAAGGTCGAGGCGTCGAAGTTGCGCAGGTCCACCGCATGCAGATGCGCGCGGCTGCCGTCGGTCCGCGCAGCCGCCTCCTCGGCCAGCAGCAGCGACGACTCGGTGGCCCACTTCGCCGCCGCGTACCCGGACCACCCCGCCACCAGCGCGACGATCGAGAGCAGCACCGCCTCCCCGATCGACAGCCAGCGGTCGAACCGGTCGCCGCCCTGCCCGCGGTGCTCGGCGTGCTCGACGATCCCCCTCCCCAGCTCGGACGCCGACAGCCCCTCCTCGCGCATCTCATCTCACCCCGAGCAGCACCTCGACCAGCAGCTGGTCGAGCGCCTCGTTGCCGTAGCCGCGCCCGGCGAGCGCGTCGAGGTCGCCCACCTCGGCCTTCAGCACGTCGGCCTCCGCCGCGCCCCGCGGCGCGGTCGCCGCCGCCAGCTCGGGCGCGGAGGCGGCGGCGAGCGCGGCGCGCACCTCCGGCAGCGCGTCGAAGTGCCGCGCCCGCTCGGCGAGCGCCAGGTACGTCCGCATGCAGCCGCGCGCGAACTCCCAGACGCCCTCCGCGCTCTCCGAGCGGTAGGCGTGCGCGTCGAAGTGGCGCGGTCCGTCGTAGCCGGCGCGCTCCAGCAGCCGCACGAGCAGGAACGCCTCCTTGACGTCCTCCGCCCCGAAGCGGAAGTCCTGGTCGTAGCGGCCGATCCGCTGCGCGTTGAGGTCGACGTGGAACAGCTTGCCCGCCCACAGCGCCTGCGCGACGCCGTGGTGGAAGCTCAGGCCCGCCATCGTCTCGTGCGCGACCTCCGGGTTGACGCCCACCATCTCCGGGCGCTGCAGCGTGGTGATGAAGTGCAGCGCGTGCCCGACGGTCGGCAGGAAGATGTCGCCGCGCGGCTCGTTGGGCTTCGGCTCGAGCGCGAAGCGCAGCTCGTAGCCCTGCTCGACGACGTAGTCGCAGAGGAGGTCGATCGCCTCCCGGTAGCGCTCCAGCGCGTCGCGCGGGTCCTTGGCGATCCCGGCCTCGGTGCCTTCGCGCCCGCCCCAGAGCACGTACGTGCGCGCCCCCAGCTCGGCGCCGAGGTCGATGGAGCGCATCGCCTTGCCGATCGCGGCGCGCCTGACGCGGCGGTCGTTGGACGTGAAGGCGCCGTCCTTGAACGCCGGATGCCCGAACAGGTTCGTCGTCGCCATCGGGACGGTCAGGCCGGTCTCGTCGAGCGCGGCCCGGAAGCGGCCGACGATCCGGTCGCGCTCGGCGGGCTCCGTGCCCCACGGCACGAGGTCCTCGTCGTGCAGGCTGACGCCGTATGCGCCGAGCTCCGCGAGGCGGTGCACGGCCTCGACCGGGTCGAGCGGGTCGCGCGTCGGGCCGCCGAACGGGTCGCGGCCGGGGTTGCCGACGGTCCACAGGCCGAACGTGAACCGGTGCTCGGGGCGCGGGGTGAGGTCCGTCATGCGCTGGCCTCCCGGATCGCGGGATAGAGGGCTCGGTAACCATCGCGCAGCTCGGCGTAGATGGCGACCCATGCGGGATGGGGCTCGATCGCCTCGCCGACGCGGACCGCGGCCGCGACCGCCTCGGCGGGGTCGCGCCAGACGCCGGCCGTCACGCCGCCGATCAGCGCCGCGCCGAACGCCGCGCCCTCGTCGACGGCCGTGCGCGCCAGCGGCAGCTGGAGGACGGACGCGACGATCCGCAGCCACAGCTCGCTGCGGGCGCCGCCGCCGCTCACCAGCCCGGACGACGGCGGCGCGCCGGCCACGGGGAGGGCGTCGAGGCAGTCGCGCAGCCCGAACGCGACGCCCTCCAGCACGGCGCGCACGAGGGCGCCGCGGTCGTGTCGCAGCGCCAGGCCGGCGAACGCGCCGCGGGCGTCCGGATCGTCGTGCGGGGTGCGCTCGCCGGCGAGGTACGGCAGGAACGTGACGCCCTCCGCCCCCGGCTGCCAGCGCTCGGCCTCGGCGACGAGCGCCTCGAAGCCGAGGCCCGGCGCCGCCACGTCGCGCAGCCAGCGCAGCGAGCCGGCGGCGCTGAGCATGACGCCCATGGCGTGCCAGCCGCCCGGGACCGCGTGGCAGAAGGTGTGCGCCCGCGCACGCGGATCCACGCCGTAGCCGTCGAGCGCCGCGAAGACGACGCCCGACGTCCCGAGCGCCACCGACGCCGGCCCGCCGGCGTCGAGGACGCCGACGCCGAGCGCGCCCGCCGCCTGGTCGCCGGCGCCCGCCGCCACCGGGATCCCGCCGGGCGTCGTGCCGCTCACCTCGGGCGACTCGAGCGCTCGCGGCAGCCACGCCGGATCGATCTCCAGCGCGGCGCAGACCTCGTCGCTCCATCGCCGGGCCCTGACGTCGAACAGCAGCGTGCCGCTGGCGTCGGCGACGTCCGTGGCCCGCTCGCCGCACAGGCGCAGGCGGACGTAGTCCTTGGGCAGCAGCACCGACGCGATGCGCGCGTAGGCGGCGGGCTCGTGGCGCCGCAGCCAGAGCAGCTTCGGGGCGGTGAACCCGGTGAGCGCCCGGTTGCCGGTGAGGCGCACGAGGCGCTCGACGCCGACGCGCTCCTCGATCTCGGCGCACTCCGCGCCGGTGCGCTGGTCGTTCCAGAGGATCGCCGGGCGGATGACGCGGCCGGACCGGTCGAGCGCCACGAGGCCGTGCATCTGCCCGGACAGCCCGATCCCGGCGGGCCGGTCGCCGGTGGCGCCGCGGAGCACGGCGAGGACCGACTGCGCGGCCCGCCACCAGTCCTCCGGGTCCTGCTCCGCCCATCCCGGCCTCGGGATCGACAGCCCGTACTCGCGCTCGGCGCGCGCGACGACCGTGCCGTCCTCGGCCAGAGCGATGCCCTTGACGCCGGAGGTGCCGACGTCGAGCCCGACGACCGCCGTCATGCCGAGAGCTTGACGGACGGCGGCACCGCGAACCGGCGGGGACGTCCGCCATGGTGGGTACGGTGCCGCCGGTGACGGACCGGTCCCCACACGGAGGTGGCGACGACGGCGCCCGCATCGGGCGCCGTGCGTTCCTGGCGACCGGTCTGTCGGGCGCGGGCCTGGCGCTCGCCGGTCCCGCGGCCGCGGCCGGGTCGGCGGCGGCGCGCGCCGCGGCACGCCAGTCGCCGGAGACGGCGGCTGCAACGCCTGCGGCGTCCGGCCCGTTCACCCAGATGCCGCTGCGCGAGCGGTTCCCCCACCTGCCGGCCATCCCGCTCGATCCCGCCGGCACCGGCGACACGCTCTCGCGGCTCGAGACCCGCGCCGCCCAGGTGATCCAGGCCAAGCAGGGCCTGACGCACCCGTACACGCTCGCCGGCAGAACGCGGACCGCCTACGAGTGGCTCTACGGCGCGACGTCCAGCGCTCCGGGGACGCCGCTCGATGACCCGGCGCAGTTCTCGATCGGCTGGACGACCCTGCCCGACGCGTACCGCGACGGTGCTCCGCACCTCGACGCGTGGGCGGCCTCCCTGAGCGACGCGGACGCCGCGACCGCGCAGTTCTGGCCAACGATCGCCGAGCACGGCACGGGCTACAACCTCATCCTCCCGGAGCGCGTGACGCCCGCACGGGCGCGGCAGCTCCGGCGCGCGTTCCGCCCGGTCTGGGGGCCGGGGCTCGAGGCGTCCGCCGCCGCGGGAGGCCTCTACGTCGTCGACCTGAGCATCTTCGAGTCGCTCGAGCCGCAGACGGTGCACGGCGCGCCGCGGTTCACGCCGGCGACCGTCACCCTGCTCACCCGCCATCGCCCGACGGGACGGCTCACCCCCGCGGCGATCATGGTCTCGGGACACCGAGGCCGCCCCCGCCGGCTCTTCGCGCGCGGTGAGGCGACCGACGGCGCCTGGCTGTACGCGCTGCAGGCGGCCAAGACCTCGATCACC
>DASTRJ010000098.1:0-13113 GCA_035761245.1 Capillimicrobium sp.
CGGTGGCCTCGCCGTCGTTGGCGACCTCGAGCGTGAACGTCCAGCCGTCGCTGCCGTCGAGCTCCGAGCGCACGAGGCGCGCGGACCCGCCGTCGAGCTCGAACCCGGGCGCGACGGGGACCTGCCCGTCGGCGCAGCGCAGCGTGACGCTGTGGCGGCCCGGCGTCCAGGTCTCGGTGACCTTCTTGAGGCCCGAGAGCTTGAGCGGATGCTGGTGGTTGACGGTGACCTTGCCGACGCACAGCCCGAAGACCTTCAGCTGGGCGCGGCCGAACGCGTCGTTGCGCAGCACGACCTCGTAGGTCGAGGGGCCGGTGCTGTGCACGGCGACGATCGCGATGTCGGTCAGCGCGCCGGTGCCCTGGTCGACGTGGTCGACGCGCGGGAAGGCGTCCGTCATGTAGCCGCCGTTCGGGCACGTGACGGTGACCTTCTTCGTCTCGCCGGCCGCGAGGTCGACGTGGACCTCGACCTTCTCGACGTGCACGAAGTCGCCGTTGGGGTCGCCGCCGGGCGGCAGCTTCGGCCAGTCGCCGCCGGGGTTGCCCCCGCCGCCGCCGTTGCCGCCGCCGTCGTCCTTGACGGTGACCTCGGCGTCGTCGTAGGCGCCCGCGGCGTTGGTCGCGGTCGCACGGGCGACGTTGGTCGCCGTGCCGGTGGCGGTGCCGGCCAGCTTGAGCTTGATCGTGCGGGTGGCCTCGGCGCCGGGCGCGAGGTCGCCGATCGTCCAGCACGCGGTGCCGTCGTCGATCGAGGCGCCGTTGGTCTCGACGAAGGTCCACTGGTCGTCCGGGGTGTCGCAGAGCTCGACCCCGGTCGCGGTGGCCTCGCCGTCGTTGGCGACCTCGAGCGTGAAGGTCTGCGAGGCGCCGGCCTTGAGCGTGCTCGAGGCCGGGTTCTTCGTGACCTTCAGCACCGGGTACTGGGTGCCGCCTCCACCGCCGCCGTTGCAGTCGCGCGAGAACGTCTTGCGCGTCGTGCCGGCCTTGACCTGGATCCAGGCGATCGGCTTGTCGTAGGTGAAGGTGTACGTCTTGTGGTCGCCGCCCACGCTGTCGACGTCGATGACCGAGCCGTCGCAGAAGGTGACGAGGTAGTTGGAGAGGGCCTTGTCACCGGTGAACGTGGCGGAGGTGCCCGCTGCGTTGAAGGTGACGTTGACCGTGGCGTTGCCGTCTTGATCGGGGAACGAGCCGCCCTTCGACGAGGCGGAGCTCGCCACTGCGAACAGTGCGATCAGAGCCGACGCGCCGATGAGCGCGATTCGTGACATGCGGCCTGTCTTCGACCATTCGCCAATACACCTTTAGATGGTGTGTCGGCTTCTGGACGGAAATCTCAGGCCAATCGACGCGCGACGGCGTCGGCGAACAGCCGGCCGCGGAGGGTCAGGCGCATGCGGCGGCCACGGCGCTCGAGGAGCCCGTCGGCGACGAGCCCGTCGACCGCTCCCGCGGCGGCGAGGCTCGTGTCCAGACCATCGGCAAGCCGGAGCTCGAGCATGAGCCGCTCGAGCCGGCGGGCCTCCGCGTCGAGCCGCTCGCGGGCTCGCGCAGGCGACCGGCCGGCGGCCACGCGCGTCGCATGCTCGGCCGGGTGCAGGACGTTCCACCAGCGCACGCCGCCGACGTGGCTGTGGGCGCCCGGGCCGACGCCCCACCACGCGCCCGAGCGCCAGTAGCCGAGGTTGTGACGGCAGCGCGCCGCCTCGTCGCGGGCCCAGCTCGCGAGCTCGTACCACTCGAGCCCGGCGGCGGTGAGCCGGGCGTCGGCGGCGAGGTAGCGGTCGGCCATCGCGTCGGGGTCCGGCTCGGGCAGCTCGCCGCGCCGGACGCGCGCCGCCAGCCGCGTGCCGGGCTCGACGGTCAGGCCGTAGGTGCTGACGTGGTCGACGCCGGCGGCGAGGACGGCGTCGAGCGAGGCGGCCCAGTCGCCGGCGCTCTCGCCGGGCGTCCCGTAGATGAGGTCGGCGCTGATGTGCTCGAACCCGGCGGCGCGGGCCTCGCCGATCGCCGCGAGCGCGCGCTCGGCGTCGTGACGGCGGTCGAGCGCGGCGAGGACGTGGGGGCGCACGCTCTGCACGCCGAACGAGATGCGCGTGACGCCGGCCGCGCGCAGCGCCTCCAGGGCGGCGCGGTCGACGGTGTCCGGGTTCGCCTCGACGCTGATCTCGACGTCGGCGGCGAGCCCGAGGCGGTCGTCGATCGCCCGCAGGATGGAGCCGAGGTCAGCCGGGTCGAGCAGGGTGGGCGTCCCGCCGCCGAGGTACACCGTGTCGGCCGGGCGCGCCGCGTCGCCGAGGACGCGCGCCGCGAGCTCCACCTCGGCGATGGCCGCGCGGACGAAGCCGGGGCGGTCGCCGGACGTGTAGGTGTTGAAGTCGCAGTAGCCGCAGCGCGTCACGCAGAACGGCACGTGGACGTAGACGCCGAACGGCCCGTCGCGGAGCGTGGCGAGCGCCTCGTCGGGCAGCGAGCCGTCGGCGGGTGCCGGCTCGCCGTCGGGCTGTCGCGGCGGCATGCGTCCGACGCTAGCGTCGGGGCGATGCGGCGGATCGTGCTCGTGGGCTTGGCCGGGATCGTGGGCGCGACCGCGCTCGGGTGCGGGGGGGACGGCGACGCCGGGCGAGACGGCGGCGACACCGCGGCGGCGGGGACGAAGCGCGCCCCGGCCGCGGAGCGCGAGCCGGCGGGGCCGAAGCGGCCGCCCGCGCCGCGCTGCGAGCCCGGTGCCGCGAACTGCGCCGCGGCCGCCGGCAGCATCATCGCGATGGAGCGGATCGACCCGGACGGCGACGGCGACCTGCACGTGATCGTCGCCGGCGGCGACGTCACCTTCCCCGGCATCACCGTGCTCGACGTCTCCGCGGCACTGCGCCCGGCCCGCGACCCGCGGATCGGCGAGTGGGCCGCCGGCGCGGGGCCGGTGTACGCCGGCAGCTACGGGCAGCGGCAGATCGAGGTCGACGAGGTGGTGTTCGCGCGGAAGTAGGGGCGCGGCGCTCAGCTCCACTGACCGTGCCGGGCGCGGGCGGTGCTCGGAGGCGACGAAGGAGGGAGGGCGCGGGCGTGCTTGCGCTCCCTTCACACGGCCGCTGTCGAGTTGTGCGCCGTAGTGGCGTGTTACTCGACAGGCGTCGCTGTGGGGCGGGCGCGCGGGTGGGGTGCTCCGCGATGTGCGTGCTGCTGCGTGACGAAGTCGGAGCACGTACGGCCCGGGGCGTGCCTGACGTTGCTTCCGCCCGGCGATCACAACGTCAGACACGTCCACGGCAGACCGCCCCGGCCGAGGCTCCAGCCCCCGCTCTCCTTCGATGAGATCAGCGCGACCCGACGCCCAGCGCACGGGCCGGCCGAGCGCCACGCCCGGACCCGGCGAACGGCGCCGTGGCGCTCAGCTCCACTGACCGTGCCGTGCGCGGGCGGCGTTCGATCGCGACGAAGCAGGACGGCGCCGTCCCCGCGCGGCGCTCCGCTCGCGCGGCCGCTGTCGCGTTGCGCGCCGTCATGGCGTGTAAGTCGACAGGCGTGCCGGGGCGCGGGCGGGGTGCTCCGAATTTCGGACGCTCTGCGTCGCACATTCGGAGCACGTCGCTTTACCCGGGAGGGAATCGACCCGCTGACCTCGCGCTGCGACGGTGGCGGCGTTCGCTGACCACCGCCCAAGGAGGACCCACATGAGCATCCGCACCGCCCTGCGCCTCGACGCCGTCGTCACCGGCGCCAACGGCGTCGCCTACCTCGTCGCCGCCGGCGCGCTCGACGGCCTGCTCGGCATGCCGGCGTCGTTCCTGCGCGCGGTCGGCGCCTTCCTCGTCGTCTTCGCCGCCGCGGTCTGGACCGTGTCGTCGCGGCCGAGGCCGGCCGGCGTCGGCGTCCTCGCCGTCGTCGTCGCCAACGTGCTCTGGGTGGTCGACAGCCTGGCGCTGCTGGCCTTCGACTGGCTGTCCCCGACCACGGCCGGCCAGGTCTGGGTCGCGCTGCAGGCCGTGACCGTCGTCGGCTTCGCCGCGCTGCAGGCCTACGCCGCCTCGGCGCGGACGCGCCGCGTCTCGGCGACCGCGTAGAGCTCGGCCAGCCGGGCGGCGCCGGCGACCATCCGCCGGCGCAGCTCGGCGGGCGCGAGCACCTCGACGTCCGCGCCGAGCTTGCGCAGCTCGATCTCGGCGAACTCGAGCCGCTCGAAGCGCACCGTCAGCACGAGCGGCTCGTCGCCCGGCGCGGTCCGCGGCACGTCGTCGCGCGCACGGACGTCGACCGCCGAGCGCAGCGCGCCGAGCGCGTCCGGCCGGACGCGGACGCGCACGTCGACGAGCGGCAGGCTCGCCTCGAACTCGCGCGACCACGCCTCCCAGAACGACGCGAGGTCGAAGTCCACCGGACGTTCGGCCGGCTCGTCGAGCGCCTCGGCCGCCTCGATCCGCCAGACGCGGAACGTCCGCAGCCCGCGGTCGGTCGCGGCGACGAGGTACCAGGCGCCGCGCTTGAGGACGAGGCCGAGCGGGTCCACGGTCCGGTCGTGGCCGCGATGGCGGATTCGCAGCCGCCGGCCGTCCCACAACGCGCCCGCCACCTCCGGCAGCAGCGGCGGCGGCGAGCTGCGGCCCCACCACTCGCGGTCGTCGACGTGGAACAGCTGGGCGGCGCGGTCGGCGCGCTCGCGCAACCGGGGCGGGAGCGCCGCGAGGAGCTTGAGCTGCGCGTCGGCGAGGACCCCGCCGATGCCGAGGTGGTTCGCCGGGGCGCTGACGAAGAGCGCCTCGGCCTCGCCTGGCGTGAGGCCGGTCAGCCGCGTCCGGTACCCGCCCGGAAGCCGGTACCCGCCGGCGGGTCCGCGCTCGCCGTGGATCGGGATGCCCGCGTCGCGCAGCGCCTCGGCGTCGCGGTGGATGGTGCGGACCGACACGCCGAGCTCGGCCGCCAGCTCCTCCGCGGTGAGCGCGCCGCGCGTCTGCAGCAGGAGCAGCAGGGAGACGAGTCGGGTCGCTCGCATGGCGTCGTGGCACATTACTGACAGAACCTGGCGGGATTGAGGCGTACGGTCGCGCCATGACGACACGGACGCAGTACTACGTGGCCGCCTCGCTCGACGGCCGGATCGCGGAGGACGACGACGGGCTCGACTGGCTCACCACGTTCGGCGGCGGCGACGCCACCGAGGACGAGCCGGAGGGCTACGCCGAGTTCATCCAGACCGTCGGCGCGCTCGTGATGGGCGCGCGCACCTACGACGTCCTCGTCGGCGGGCTCGTCGAGACCTGGCCGTACGAGGGCCTCCCGACGTTCGTCTACGCCCACCGCGAGCGCCCGATCATGGACGGCGCCGACGTCCGCTTCGTGGACGGCGCCGTCGGTGAGCGTCACGACGAGATGGTGGCGGCGGCGAACGGCCGGCACCTGTGGGTGGTCGGCGGCGGCCGGCTCGCCTCGCAGTACGTCGCCGCCGGGCTGCTCGACGACCTCCTCGTCACCGTCGTGCCGGTATGGCTCGGCAGCGGCATCCCGCTCTTCACGGAGCGCGTCGACGTGCCGATGCGGCTGGCCGGGACGCAGACGTTCGCCTCCGGCATGGTGCACCTGAAGTACGACCTGCGCGTCTGAGCGCGGCGCGCGACGCGGCCTGCGCGGCGGTCAGCCGACGGGCCGCTCGCGCGCGACGCGGGCGATCGCGTCGCCGACGAGCACGAGCGAGTTGCGCTCGCCCTGCGCGGTGCGCTCGAGGTCGCGCAGCGCCCGCAGCATCGACGAGCGGTCGCGGACCACGCCGAGCAGCCAGACGCGGCCGGTCTCGACCCGCGCGTCGGGCCGGTCGAGCAGCTCGACGGCGCAGACCTCGTCGGTGGCGTCGACGAGCCAGGCCAGGCGCCAGCGCGTCGTCTCCCAGCGGCGCAGCGGGTTCTCCAGCAGCCACCGATCGCCGTGGTCCGACCAGGCGACGACCTCGCGCCGAGGGTCCTCCGCGACGAACGCCTCCGCGTCGAGGTACTCGCGCACGCCCACGGGCCGCACCGGCGCGGCGCGCATCGCGGCGACCGCCGGCGGGAGGCCGTCGTGCTCGACGGCCTCCGCGTCGACCGCGAGCCGCACCGACCACAGCTCGCGGGCGACGCGGCTCAGCAGCGCGCGCCCGCGGCCGGTCCCGGCGGCGTGCGCCACGAGCGCCGCGCGGGCGAACCGGGCCGCGCGGACCGCCTCGCGCTGCGAGCGCGCGGCGCGCGTCGGCAGGCGCGACGGGCGGACGCGGCCGGCGAGCGCATGCGCCGCGGCGCGCTCGGCCCGGTCGGCCTCGCGCTCCAGCTCGGGCCCGCGCCGGCTGTGCAGCCACAGCGCGCGCTGCACGTGGCGCAGCTCCTCGAGGACCCAGCGCTCGTAGTCGACGAGCGAGTCGATCAGCCGCTCACGGAGACGGAACGAGGCGCCGTACGTCCAGCCGGGCACCGGCGGGATGCCGGCGAAGGGTGCACCGAGCGGTGTCGGCTCCCCTCCGTATCCCTGTCGTCCGTCGTCCCTCAACTGGACACCCCGTCGTAGACATCCGTGTCTCCCGACGTTAACGTCTCCCTATGGCCGGCGCAAGGCCGCGAAGCCCGCGAGATCCGATCTTCCTCTCCGAGCCGAAGCTGCTCGCCGAGGGGGCGCGACGCGGGCTCGAAGCGGCCTCGCCGGAGCACCTGATGGGGTCGCTGCGCGCGGCGCTCACGCGCGAGGAGCACCACGACCTCGACGACCCCGCCGCGACCGCGGTGAGCGGCGGCCTGGTGTGGTTCCTGCGGCGCCTGCGCTTCGGCCTCGTGATGGTCGACGGCAGCCCCGACGTGCGCGCCTTCGTCCTCGTCGACGCGACGCCGGTCGGCGACGACGGCGTGCGCCCCGGGCTGCTGCTCCACGGCGATCCCGCGCGCGTGCCGGCGCCGTGCCGGCCCGACGACTGGACCACGCGCCGAGCCGGCCGTCCCGCCGGCGGAACCGGTCCCCTGCTCGCCTGGCTCGTCGAGGCGGACCGTCGCTACGAGGCCGATCCGAGCTTCGACCCGGAGGCCGGGCTGGGGCACCCGCACGCGCATCCGCGTCACCGCGGCGAGCGCGTGGTGCAGATGTACGACCTGTTCGCGCGCGCCGGGTGGCTGCCCGAGCCGGGGCTGCGCGGGGTCGCGCAGTCGGCGCTGTGCCACGGGATCGCCCGGGTCGGCTTCACGGCGATCCGGGGCGACACCGCGGTCGTGGTCGCCAGCCCGCTGTTCGTCGAGCCGGCGGCGCCCGTCGCCAACGGCGCGATCGCCGCCGGTGGCGCCCACCGCCGTCGCCGCTGGCTCGGCCGCTGGCGCACGCAAGTGGCGTGAGCCGGCGCGCTACGGGAGGTCGATGACGACCTTGCCGACGGCGCCCGCCTCGACCGCCTCGTGCGCCTCGGCGGCGCGCTCGAGCTCGTACCGGTGCACCGGCAGCGGCGTGAGCGCTCCGGCGGCGACGGCCTCCGAGACGCCGGCGACGGCGCGGTCCAGCGCGTCCTGCGGCACCGTGTAGACGAGCACGAACCGCAGCGCGATGTTCGGCACCATCAGGCGCCGCACCGGCACGGCGACCTCGGCGCCGCCGTCGTCGGCGTAGGTGGCGATCACGGCGTTCGGCGCCGCGACGGCGAGGTCGAGCTCGAGGTTCGGGGCGAGCGCCACCTCGACGATGCGGTCGACGCCGCCGGGCGCCGCGGCGCGGATGCGGTCGGCGGCGTCCGGCTCGCGGTAGTTGACGACGGCGTCGGCGCCGGCGGCCTCCGCCAGGCGCGCCTTCTCCTCGCCGCTGACGGTCGCGACCACGCGGGCGCCCATCCAGCGCGCGAGCTCGATCGCCGCGTGCCCCACCGCGCCGGCTCCGCCGGCCACGAGCACGGTCCGGCCGGCGACCGGCCCGTCGGCGGTCAGGCAGTGGTGCGCGGTGAGTGCGGGGATGCCGAGCGAGGCGCCGAGCTCGTCGGAGGCCCCGTCCGGGAGCGGCACGGCGCGCTCGGCCGGCACGACGGTCCACTGCGCCGCGGTGCCCCAGGGCCGCTGCCACGCGGCGAACCAGACCCAGACGCGCTCGCCGACCCGCGACGCGTCGACGCCGGGGCCGACCGCGTCGATCGTGCCGGCGCCGTCCTGGCCGGGGATCTGGAAGCCGGCCTCCGGCACGCCGCCGGAGCGCCCGCTGCGCGACTTCCAGTCCGTCGGGTTGACGCCGGCGACGCGCAGGCGGACCCGGACCTCGCCCGCGCCGGGCTCGGGCCGGTCGACCTCCTCCACGCGCAGCACGTCGGCGGGACCGGTCTCGGTGTAGCGGGCGGCGAGCATGGCCCGGAGGCTACGCCCGCCGCCACGCGCGCGGCCGCTAGACCGCCTTGAGGACGATCGTCGCCGAGGTGGAGATCGTCTCGGTCGTCCCGTCGCCGAGGTCGTTCGTCGCCTCGTCGTGCCCGGACAGCCGGATGGTCTTGCGCTCGGTGTCCGCCTTCGAGAGGCGCATCTCGCCGAGGTAGCCCTGGAGCGCGTCGAGGCCGCTGCGGACGAGCCCGCCGGCGCACGCGCCGCCGTCGGCGCCGAGCAGGCCGAGCACGAGCTGGTCGCCGACCTGCCACTGGGCCTTCAGCAGCGCGTCCTCGCCGGTGAAGCGGCCGCGCTGGTCGCACGGCGGGGTGTCGGTGATCGTGGAGGACACGTGCCAGGTGCCCTTCACCGGGATGCTGACGCCCTCGTCGTGCGAGAACCGCACGACGATCGGCTTGGCGAGCGAGAAGCGGTGCTCGGAGGCGAGGTGGATCTCGCCGGTGTCGCTGACGCCGTCGAAGTGGTACGTGCGGTGGCCGGACGCGCTCACGACCCGGTAGCGGTCGTCGTCGGTCGGCCGCGCCGAGGCCGGCGCGGCGGCGCCCAGGAGCGCGGCGAACGCGGCGAGCGCGAGGGGGATGAGGCTGCGAGCGGGCATGATGGCCGCAGACATCGGCTGGTGCCGCTCGCGTGTCCAGTCGCGCACGCGGTCTATCGGACGGCCGTCCGCCGCGCGCGGACGGCCAGCTGCAGCTTCAGGCGCTCGTCGGCGTCCTCGAGGTCCACGCCGAGCAGCTCCTCGATGCGGGCGAGGCGGTGGTAGAGCGCCTGGCGGTTGAGGTGCAGCGCACGCGCCGTCTCGGCCTTGCGACCGCCGCTGCGCAGCAGCTGCTCGAGGGTCGGCAGGAGCTGGAGCTTGCGACGCGAGTCGTGGTCGATCAGCGGGCCGAGGACCCGCTCGACGAAGGCGGCGAGCTCCGGGTCGTCGCGCCAGCGCCACAGCAGCCGATCAACCTCGAGCCGCTCCACCGGCACCACCCCCGTGTCCGCGGCGCCCGCGCTCGGGGCGCTCTCGGCGGCGACGCGCAGCGCGTCGCCGGCCTGCGCCCAGTCGACCGGCGTGCCGGCGACCACCGCCGCCGACGCCCCGGGGAGCCGGCGTCCGACCGCGGCGCGCACCGCGGCGGCGACCGCCTCGGCGGCCGCGTCGCGACGGTCCGGGGCGCGCAGGGCCGTGAGCGCCAGCAGCACCGCTCCCGTCCGGGCGGCGCCCGCCAGGGTCGGCAGGCCGCGCGCCGACAGCTCGCGCTCGACGTCGGCCTGGATCGCCGCCCAGTCGGCCAGCGCGGGGGCGCGCGCGCCGCGCAGCTCGGCGGCGACGGGGAGGAGGTGGCGCGGGAGCGGGTCGAGGCGCAGCGCCTGCGCGCGGCGAGCCGCCTCGGCGTCGGTGACCGCGCCCTCGACGAGGTCGGCGAGCAGGTCGCCGCGCTCGCGGGCGAGCAGCTCCTGCTCCTGGCGCGAGCGCAGCAGCGCGAGCGCGACGAGCTCGGCGGCGTGGGCGAGCGCGACGTCGGCCACCGGGTCGAGCGGCCGGTCGGCCTCGAGGACGAGCAGGCGCCCCGCCGGCTGGCCGGCGCCGGCCTGCACGCGCGCCGCGAGCACGCCTGGGGCGACCCGCCGCTCCTCCCACAGCTCGACCGGGTCGGCGGCGGCCGCGGCGGGGGTCGCGTGGAAGAGCAGGCCGCCGTCGGCGCGCTCCAGGAAGACCGGTCCTCCGAGCGTCTCCGCCAGATCGGCGAGGACCTCGGGGATGCCGCCGCCGTCGAGCATCCGGGCGGTGAGGCGGCGGTGGATCTCCTCGCCGCGGCGCAGCAGCGTGTAGTGCTCGTTGACGATCTCGCTGTGGATCGCCTCGGTGACGGCGACGAACGCGACCTCGCGGCGCAGGACGACGAGCGGGAGGCCGCGCTCGTCGGCCGCCTGCGTCATCGCCGGCGGCACGGTCGGCATGGCGGGGCCGAGCTCGATGACGAGGGCGGCGGCGTCGCGCTCGGCGAGCGCGCTGACGAAGCGGCGCTGGTCCGGCGCGCGGCGGCCGATGCTCATCCCGGTGGTCAGCAGCATCTCGCCGCCCTTCAGCAGCCCGGGGATGGTCGGCGCCTCGCCCGCGTGGACCCAGCGGATCGGCCGGTCGAGCCCGTCGTGGCCGGCGAGCACCTCGGGCAGACCGCGCTGCAGCGTGGGCAGCCGCAGCGCTCGGGCGACGGTCAGCGGGGTGGAGGTGGGGGTGCGAGCGACGGTCGACGCCACGCCGCCGAGCATACCGGCCGTCCGACAGTCCGTATGAACAAGCGTGCCGGTATTGCGACAGTCCTGCACCGTCGCGGATACCGCTGGGCGCGAGCATCGAGTCGAGCTTCCCGACGACCGAGGTGTCCCCGCCGTGTCCCTGACCGAGTCCGCTTCCGCTTCCTCCACCACCGCCCCGCTGCTGGCCAACTACGTCGACGGCGCCTGGCGCGAGCCGGGGGCGGTCGAGCGCATCGAGACGCGCGACCCCGCCACCGGCGAGCTCCTCGCGCACGTCCCGCTCTCCGGCATGGCGGAGGTCGACGAGGCCGTCCGCGCGGCACGCGCCGCGCTGCCGGCCTGGCGCGCCACGCCCGCGGCGGTCCGGGCCCGCGCGCTCATGGCGCTGCGCGCCGCGCTCGCCGAGCACCAGCGCGAGATCGCCGCGCTCGTCACCCGCGACATGGGCAAGACGCTCGACGACGCGTTCGCCGAGGTCGGCCGCGGGATCGAGTCCGTCGAGGCGGCGATCGCGGTGCCGCACCTGCTCAAGGGCGACACGCTCGAGCAGGTCGCGCGCGGCGTCGACGTCTCGATGATCCGCCAGCCGGTCGGCGTCGTCGCCGCGATCACGCCGTTCAACTTCCCGGCGATGATCCCGCTCTGGTTCCTGCCGTACGCGATCGGCTGCGGGAACACGTTCATCCTCAAGCCGTCGGAGCAGGACCCGACCCCGTCGCGGCGCATCATGGAGATCGTCGACGCGATCGACGAGATCCCGCCGGGCGTCGTCAACCTCGTCCACGGCGCCCACGACGCGGTCAACGCGCTCCTCGACCACCCGGGGATCGACGCGATCTCGTTCGTCGGCTCGGCGAACACCGCCCGTTACGTCGCCACCCGCGCCGCCGAGCACGGCAAGCGCGTGCAGGCGCTCGGCGGCGCGAAGAACTCGATGGTCGTGATGCCCGACGCCGACCCGGACCTGCTCGTCAACGGCGTGATGGGCTCGGCGTTCGGCGCGGCCGGCCAGCGCTGCCTCGCCGGCTCCGTCGCGCTGCTCGTCGGCACCCCGGAGGAGCAGGACCGCTCCCGCGACCTGCTCGTCGAGGCCGCCGCCAAGCTGAAGTCCGGCCCCGGCGACGACCCGTCGACCGACGTCTGCCCGGTGGTCTCGCCCGGCAGCCGCGAGCGGCTCGAGGCGGAGATCGCCGCGGCCGCGGAGGAGGGCGCCGAGATCGTCCTCGACGGCCGCACCGGCGGCGGGCCCGCCGGGACCGAGCTGCGCCCGACGATCCTCGATCGCGTCGCCGACGAGTCGCGCGCCGCTCGCGAGGAGCTCTTCGGGCCGGTGCTCAGCCTCGTCCGCGTCCCCGACCTCGACGCGGCGATCGAGTGGACCAACCGCTCCCGCTACGGCAACTCGGCGATCCTCTTCACCTCGTCGGGTCACGCCGCGCGCGAGTTCCGGTTCGGCATCGGCGCCGGGATGGTCGGCGTGAACGTCGGGGTGGCGGCGCCGGTGGCGTGGTTCCCGTTCGCCGGCTGGAAGGACTCGATCGACGGCGACCTGCACGCCAACGGGACCGACGCGATCGAGTTCTACACCCGCAAGAAGGTCGTCACGGAGCGCTGGTCATGAGCGCGCGTCACGACACTTTGCAGCAGGACGCGGCCGACCACCTGCTGCTGCACTTCGCCCGCAACGGCGCCTTCGGGCCGGAGGGCAACGAGCTGCTCGTGCTCGAGCGCGGCGAGGGGCCGTACGTGTTCGACACGCGCGGCCGGCGCTACCTCGACGGGCTCTCCTCGCTGTTCTGCTCGCAGCTCGGCTACTCGTACGGCGAGGAGATGGTCGCCGCCGCGGCGGCGCAGCTGACGACGCTGCCGTTCAACACGAACTGGGCGACGGCGCATCCGCCGGCGATCGAGCTGGCGGCCAAGCTGGCGTCGCTCGCGCCGGACGGCATCGAGCACGTCTTCTTCACGGGCGGCGGCTCGGAGTCGGTCGAGACGGCCTGGAAGCTCGTGCGCCAGTACCACCTCGCCAACGGCGAGCCGCAGCGCACGAAGGCGATCGCGCGCAACATCGCGTACCACGGCGTCACCCTCGGCGCGCTGTCGTTCACCGGGGTGCCGGGCTTCAAGGAGCCGTTCGGGACGCCGGCCGTGCCGACCCGGCACGTGTCGAACACGAACGCCTTCCGGCGGACCGAGAGCGAGGCGGAGCTCTGCGCGGCGCTGCTCGCCGAGGTCGAGCAGGTCATCGCCGAGGAGGGCGCCGACACGATCGCGATGCTCATCGCCGAGCCGGTCCAGAACGCCGGCGGCTGCCTCGTCCCGCCGGCGGGCTACTGGCCCGGCCTGCGCGAGATCTGCGACCGCCACGGGATCCTGCTCGTCGCCGACGAGGTCATCACCGGCTTCGGCCGTCTGGGCGAGTGGTTCGGCGTGACGCGGTTCGGCGCGACGCCGGACCTCATCACGACGGCGAAGGGCATCACGTCGGCCTATGCGCCGATGGG
>DASTRJ010000099.1:0-7038 GCA_035761245.1 Capillimicrobium sp.
ACGCCGCGCTGTGGGCGATCGACTCGGGCACGTTCGACGACACGGTCGCGACCGGCAGCTACGAGGTGCTGTCCCTGTGGAACGGCGTCGCGGTGGGCCCGGGCGTCCCGGCGGTCGTCTTCGAGGCCGAGGACCCCGTCATCGAGTCCGACACGTTCTCGTGCTTCGCCCAGGACGGAGCGGCCGCCCTGGTCCGAGCGACCTACACCACGAGCCCGCCGTACGCGTGCACCGTCGAGGACCTCGACGGCAGCGGCGCGCCGCCGGTGGTCGTCGACACCCCGAACCCGAACGGCGGCACGGTCGTCGTCGGCCTCGCGCTGCAGCCCGGAGCCTCGACGCGCCGCGCCGGGGCGGGCGTGCGGACCGGCGGCCGGGCGCGGGTCGAGCTGCGGGGCGCCGGCCGTGCGCTGCACGGGGCGACGAGCGTTCGCCTCCGCCCCGGACGGCACGTCGAGGCCCGGATCCCGATCGACCGGGCCCTGCGCCGCCGGCTCGCACGGGGCGACCGCGTGCCGGCGCAGGTCCGGATCTCGATGCCGCACGGCGACGGGCGGCGGTGGCAGACCGCGCACACCGTCATGCTGCGGCGATGATCGGGCGACCGCTGCACGTGCCGGCGCTGCTGCTCGCGGGTCTCGCCCTCGTCGGTCCGCCGACCGCCGCCGGCGCCGCGACGCTCGACGGTGCGCTCCGGACGGCCGCGCGCGCGGGCGGCGTCCCGCACGCCCAGGCCGCGATGGTGCGCGACGGCGCCGTGGTCTGGGCGGGTGCGACGCGCGGCACGCGAGCCACCGACCGGTTCGTCATCGCCTCGGTGACGAAGATGGTGGTCGCCACGCTCGTGCTCCGCCTCGCCGAGGACGGGGCGCTCGGCCTCGAGGACCCGGTCTCACGCTGGGTGAGCGGCATCCCGAACGGCGACCGCATCACGGTCCGCATGCTCCTGGCCCATCGCAGCGGGCTGCGCGAGTACTTCGGCGATCCGGCGATCGCCCGCGCGCTGCGCGACGCGAGGCATCAGTGGACGCGCGGGGAGGTGATCGCGGCGATCCGGCGCGGGCGCCCTCAGTTCGCGCCGGACGCGCGCTTCGCGTACCGCAACGCCAACTACGTGCTCCTCGGCGAGATCGCCGAGCGGGCGGCCGGCACCGGCGTCGAGGCGCTGCTGCGCCGCGAGCTCGCCGCCCCGCTCGGGCTCGGCTCGCTGTCGTTCGCAGTCGACGCGCCGGCCGGCGGCCGGCTCGTCGGAGCTCCCCTCCTGGCCGACGTCGTCGGGCCGGTGTGGACCGACGGCGGGATCGCCACCGACGCCACCGACCTCGCGCGCCTGACCGACGCCCTGCTCGGCGGGCGCGTGCTCGCCGCCCCGACGCTCGCCGCGATGACGGCGCCCGGCGACGACGGCTACGGCCTCGGCACGGTGATCGGGTCGCGGCGGATCGGCCACGACGGGGTCTACGGCGGCTTCACCGCCTACGCGTTCGGCGACGTGCCGACCGCCACCACGCTCGTCGTCCTGTGCGACCGGGACGCGCCCGGGGACCCCGCATGGCGGATCGCCGGGGCGCTGTGGCGAGCTGCTGCGGGCGAGCGCTAGGTGAAGACGAGCTTCGTGTAGGCGTGCTCGGTCAGGGCCGCCGGCGCGTCGTCGAAGGCGACGACCTCGGTGGTGACCGGCGTCGGGTCGAACGCCCCCGAGGCGAGGAGCTCGAGCACCCGCGGCGCGTCGCGGCGGGCGTGGATGCGCCCGGTGACGAACGTCGTGCTCCGCAGGTACATCGCCAGCACCGGCATCCGCGGCTGCTGCGCGGGGTCGAAGTAGATGCCCGTCGACGTGCAGACGCCGTCGCGGTCGAGGCTCGACAGCGCGAGCTCGAGGCCGCGGATGCTCGCCGACGCGTCGACCGTGACCGGGAAGCTCCGGTCCAGCCGGTCCGGGATGTGGTCGAGCGTCGACGCTCCGTACGCCTCGGCGATCGCCCGGCGCCCCGGGTCGCGATCCACGTAGAGGACGTGCTCGCTGCCCAGCGCGAGCGCCTGGGCCGCCGCGTAGAGCCCGATCGACCCGGGGACGGCGCCCCCGACGACGAGGACCGGGGCGCCGGGCCGCGCGGCGAGCGGCGGCCCGACGGTCCGGTAGGCGTCGGTGAGGTTGTCCGAGACGCCGGCGGCGACCTCCGGCGCCAGGCCCTCCGGCACGGGCACGAGCATCGCGTCGGCGTACGGCACGTGGACGAGGTCGGCCAGGAACCCGCCCCACCTCGTGCCCTCCGGCCCATCGCCGAAGCCGTACGTGGCGCCGAACGGCACCGACTCGCAGTTGCCCGTCCGTCCCTGCCGGCACGCGACGCAGGCCCCGCAGCTGATCTGGAACGGGACCACGACGCGATCGCCGGGCCGCACCGAGGCGACGCGGTCGCCGACCTCCACGACCTCCGCGACGCCCTCGTGGCCGAGCACGAAGGGCGGCGCGAACGGCGAGCGGCCGCGCACGATCAGGTCGTCGAGATCGCACGTCGCGACCGCGAGCGGGCGGACGATCGCCTCGCCGTCGCCGCCGAGGCGCACGTCCGGCCGCTCGTCCCACACGAGATCGTCGGGACCGCGGAAGGTCAGTGCCCGCATCGCCGCGCTCGTCGCCTCAGGCCGCCGCGGCGGCGCCGGTGGGGAAGCGGAGGTCCATGCCCGCGCCGTCGCGACGAAGGTGCGGTCGCCGTCGAGCACCTCCGGCTCGCCGTCGAGCAGGGCGTACGACGACATCACCCATGACTAGCTCCGTCCGTTGGTCGTGTGGTCGATGCGCAGCACGCTCTTGCCGTTGACGCGGCGACCGTCGAGCGCGGCCAGGAGCTCGCCGGCCTCCTCCCAGCCGGCGACCCGGTCGACCTGGGGGTCGAGCTCGCCGTCGGCCACCAGGCGCAGCAGCGTCGCGAGGTCGCGGCGGATCGACGCGACGTCGGACTCGAACACCTGGTAGGCGTGGATCCGGGCGCCCGGCGACGCGTTGAACAGGTGCCGCGGGTCGATGGAGCCCGGGCGGCCCGAGGAGGCGCCGAAGGTGACGAGATCGCCGTCCGGGGCGAGCAGCCGCGCCGCTTCGGTCAGCGAGTCGCCGCCGACGGACTCGAGGACGAGATCGAAGCGCTCGTCGAGGTCGTCGAGCGTCGACACGACCGTCCGTGCTCCGAGCTCGCGCAGGCCG
Organism: Capillimicrobium sp.; assembly: GCA_035761245.1. GTDB lineage: Bacteria > Actinomycetota > Thermoleophilia > Solirubrobacterales > Solirubrobacteraceae > Capillimicrobium. The sequence continues at coordinate 3,206 of DASTRJ010000099.1, forward strand.
GCGGCGCGCGCGGCGTCGCGGGCGACCGCGGTCACCCGCGCGCCGCTCATCCTGGCGAGCTGCACCGCGAGCCGCCCGACGCCGCCGGCGGCGCCCGTGATGAGCACGTCCTTGCCGAGCAGCGCCCCGCCGAGGCGCAGGGCCTGCAGCGCGGTCAGCCCGGCCACCGGCAGGACGGCGGCGTGCTCCAGCGAGACGCCGTCCGGGATCGGGGTCACCCGGTCGAGCTCGACGGCGACCATCTCGGCCCAGCCGCCGCCGTCGGCCAGCGCGACCACGGGCGTGCCGCGCTGGAGGCCGAGCACCGGCTCGTCGTCGACGAGCACGCCCGCCACGTCCCATCCCGGGATCACGCCGGCCGTCCCGGCCAGCACGCGCAGCTCGCCGCGGTTCAGCGAGGCCGCGCGCGGGTGCACCAGCACGTCGCCGGGTCGCCGTGCGGGCTCGGCGACGTCGCGCATCGTCACGCCGCCGTCGCCTGTGGTCACCAGTGCTCTCATGGCTTCGATCTCCTTGGCCGCGCGGTCACGGCGCGGCGGGGACGTGATGGTTGGCGCGGAACAGGTCGGCCGGGTCGTACCGCCGCTTCACGGAGCGCAGCCGGGACCACGTCTCGGCGTCGAAGAACGCGCTCGCGTCGGCCGCGACCTCGACGAAGTTCGAGTACAGGCCCGCCGCATGCGGCGCGAGCGCCGCGTCGACGGCCTGCAGGGTCTCCGCGACCGCCGCGGTCGACGACGGGTCGCCGGCCGCGCCGACGGCGAACATCGAGATCTCCCCGGGCAGGGTCGCGCGGGCGCCGGCGTCGGGCGCCCGGCGGGCGAGCGCACCGCCGAGGTGACGCAGCTGGACCATCGCGAGCGGCGAGCCGGAGGCCGGACCGGCCACGGCGACGAGCTCGTCGATCGCGGCCGCCGGCAGCGCCCCGGTGAGCCGGTGCGCGCCGAGGTACGGCAGCGGGTCGGGCGGGTCCATCGCCAGCTCGGCGAGCGCGATCGGCGGCTGCATCGCGAAGGTGTCGATCGCCGGGCCGAGCTCGCGGACGGGCGCGAGCAGCGCCCTTCCGTCGGCCTCCGAGCCCAGGAACGCTCCGAGCACCACCGCGAACGATCGCCCGCGAAGGGCCTCGGGGACCTCCGGCGCCGGCGGGAACTGCAGGATCGTCGCCCACGACGTCAGCTCGTCGGGGAGCGCCGGGAGCAGCTCGTTCCACGCGTGCAGCACGTCGGCCGCGGCCGCGGGCTCGAAGAACATCGCGCCGGCGTACAGCTCCGCGACGGGGACGACGCGGAACTCCATCGCGGTGACGACGCCGAAGCCCCCGCCACCGCCGCGCAGCGCCCAGAACAGCTCGGGCTCGCGCTCCGCGTCGACCCGCAGCACGCGGCCGTCGGCCGTCACGAGCTCGATCGCGGTCACCGCGTTGGCCTGCAGCCCGTGCTTGCGCGCGAGCCACCCCATGCCGCCGCCGAGCGAGTAGCCGACGATCCCGACCCCGGGCGACGAGCCGTGCAGCGCGGCGAGGCGCACGTCGGACAGCGCCGGCGTGACGCCGGCCCACGTGACCCCCGCGCCGACGCGGACGCGACGCGCCGCCGCGTCGACGGAGACGCCCCCGAGCCGCGACGTCCTCACCAGGAGCGTGTCGTCGAGCGAGCCGAGCGGCCCGGCGTTGTGGCCCGTCGCCTGCGCGGCGATCCGCAGCCCCCGCTCGCGCGCGAAGTCGACCGCCTGCGCGACGTCGCGCGCGTCCCGCGGGATGACGATCGCCGTCGGGCGTTGATCGATGGTCAGGTTGAAGGCCTGGCGCGCGGCGTCCCAGCGCGCGTCCCCCGGCACGGAGACGTCGCCGGCGATCCGGTCGCCCAGCGCGGTGGCGTCGTGGGAGAGAAGGGTCATGTGGGTTCCTGGTGGTCTCGTCAGGAGCGAGCGTCGTGCTCGCCGGCGCCCGGTGCTGGCGCTCCACGCAGGATCGGGCGCGCGGAGCGGCTGCGCATCGAGGGACGACCCCAACGTCGACCCCACCATTTCGCCCGCGGCGGGGGCGCCGTCGATCAGGCGGCGTCGGCGCCGAGGGCCGCGGCGAGCTGCGTCCGGTTCTGGATGCCGAGCTTCCCGTAGATCCGGCTGAGGTGGACCTCGACGGTCTTGAGCGTCACGAACAGCTCGTCGGCGATCTCGCGGTTGCGCAGGCCGCGCGCCGCGAGGTCGGCGACGCGCCGCTCGGCGGCGGTGAGCGACTCGACGCCCGACAGGGCGACCCGCCGGGGGCGGGCGCCGGCCATGAGCAGCTCCTCGGCGCAGCGGCGCTCCAGCGCCGCGGCGCCGCAGCGATGCGCCAGGTCGCGGGCCTCGGCGAGCGGCTGCCGGGCCTCGGTGCGCAGGCCGGCACGGCGCAGCGCGGCACCGAGCTCGGCGAGCGCCTCCGCCTGCGCGATCGGCGACGGCGACCGGCGGGCGACCTCCGCGCCGCGCCGCAGCTCGTCGAGCGCGGCGTCGCGATCCAACGTCCAGGCCCGCACGTAGCGGGCGCGCCCCTCCAGGCCGGGCACGCCGCGCCGTAGCGCGACCGCGAGCAGGTCGTCGGCGGCCCGGCGCGCCTCGTCGTCGCGACCGAGCGCGAGCAGCACCCGGACGAGCGTCACGCGGCACGGCTCGCGGTTCCCGGTCACCCAGCCCCGCGCGCGCTCGAGCTCCAGCTCGGCCTCCAGCTCGGCGAGCGCCTCCTCATGGCGGCCCTGGAGCGCCAGCAGGCGCGCCCGCATCGCGTGCGTCTCCTTGAGACCCGGCCCGGTCTCGACGGGCGGCAGGTGGGCGATCTGCTCCTCGGCGGCATCGAGGTCGCCGCGGTCGAGCAGGACGATGGCCAGGGCGGCGCGGGCGTTGTCGACGACGGCCGACGCGCCGGCCGCCAGCGCGAGGTCGAGCCCGTAGCGCGCGCGCTCCTCGGCCTCGCGGAGGTCTCCGAAGCGGCGCTCCCAGGCGACCCAGGCGGACGTCATGTAGGCGAGCGGCCCCGCGGCGATCCGCGAGCCGAGCTGCTGCTCGAGCGCCGACGCCTCGCGCAGGGCGCCGGCCGCCTCGTCGGCCGCCTCGACCAGCAGCAGCGCCTCGAACGCGTAGTAGTGCATGAACCGCCGGTCGCCGGCGCGCCGGGCGGCGGCGCGTGCGCGATGCACGAGCCCGAGGACCTCGGCCGCGGGCGCACCGCCGATGGCACGGGCGAACGCCAGATGCGCCAGCGGCGTGGCGCGCTCGCCGGCGGCGCCGGCCTCGAGCCGCGCCCGGTACTCCGGTGGCGGCGGCGTCTGGTGCGCGAGCACGTCGAGCAGGTCGCTCTCCACCTGCTCGACCGCGCCGGGGCCGGCGTCCGCGGCGGTGGCGGCGGTCTCCCCCAGCAGGCGCGCGGCCTCCCCGGTCCGGCGGTCGAGGACGAGCATCTGTGCTCGGATGCGATCGGCGCGGACGCGGATGTCGGCGCTCCCGGCGCTCGCCGCCTGCGCCAGGTGATCGATCGCGGCGGGGTTGCCGGTGCGGGCCTCCGCCTGGCCCAGGGCGAGCAGGAGCGCCGGCCGGCCGGGCGCCTCCGGGGCCTCGTCGAGCGCGCGGCGCAGGAGCCGGACGGCCACGTCCGGAGCGCCCTCCGCGAGCGCGCGCCGCCCGGCCTCGGCGAGCGCGGCGGCGGCCCAGTCCTCGCCGGCCGGATCGGTGTGCAGCAGGTGCGCCGCGACCTCCTGCGCGCCGGCGCCGGCGTCGGCGCGCAACCGCGCCGCCCGGCGGTGCAGCCGCGCGGTGGCCGACGCCACCGCCTCGGCGCCGATCGCCTCGCGGAC
>DASTRJ010000100.1:0-14196 GCA_035761245.1 Capillimicrobium sp.
TCTCGATCCGGTGCCTGAGCACCACGGTCAAGAAGAAGGACGGCCACAAGCACGACCTGGCGCTGCGCCACGTCGTCAAGCAGGTCACCGTCAACCCGGGTCAGCGCGTCGACGTCAGCGTCAGCTGCGACGACCAGGCCAAGGGCATCGTCGCGACGTTCGACCTGCCGGAGGGCCTCGTGATCCTCGGCCACGAGCCGCAGCCGAAGATCCGCGTCTTCCGGCTGCTGAACACGACGAGCTCGGCGCTCGAGGGCACGATCGACCTGATCTGCGTCGGCGACCGCACCGGGCCGCCGCGCCGCTAGGCCCAGCAGGGCTCCGCACCGATCCGCCGCGCGCCCGAACAGGGCGCGCGGCGGACGGGCGGGTGGGTCAGGACGTCGTCGTGGTCGACGACGTCTCCTCGGCGTCGTCGTCGGCCTTGGCCTGGGCCGAGACGCACTTGCCGAAGGCGTTGGCCTTGTTCTTGTTCGTGCCGTACTTGGCCGCGAACGCCTCCTCGCCGATCGACGCGCGCTCGGCCTTGCAGGTCGTCGCCGCGTCGGTGGTGCTCTCGGCGGTCTGCTGCTGCTCGGCCGGCTTCTCCTTCGAGAGCTTGCTGACGCACTTGCCGAAGGCGTTCTTCTTGTTCTGGTTCGTGCCGTAGAGGTCGCGGAACGCCGTCACGCCCATCGAGGCGCGCTGCTCCTTGCAGAGCTTCGCGGCGCTCTTGGTGGCCGGATCAGTCGTCGGGGTGGTGGGGTCCTCGGCCAGCGCCGGGGCGGCGGCGGTGAGGGCTGCGGCGGACGCCGCGACGAGGATGAGCTTGCGCATCTATGCCTCCTGCTTTGGGTGGACAGCTTGGGGTGGGGGCGCCGCGGCCGGCCGGCACACGAAGCGACCGGTTCCGCGGCGCCACCCCTGGACCGGGGGCGAGAGGTGACGCCTCCAGCCCCTTCAACGCCGTCCGAGCCCGCAGGTTGGCCGGTTACGGGCGCGCGCCGGGAGGGCCCAGGATCTCGATGTCGTGGGCGGCCGCGACCTGGGCGAGGATCGCGGGGTCGACGGCGTCGAGCGCGCTGACCTCGGCCACGAAGCGCTCGAAGCCCGCGGGCGTGCTCGTGACGAGCCAGCGCGCGGGCGCGTCGCCGACCTCGTAGGCGTGCGGGATGCCCCTCGGCGCCAGCAGGAAGTCGCCGGGCCCGAGCGTGACCGCGCGGCCCGGGGTGAAGAGCGTCACCTCGCCCGCCAGGACGTAGAAGCCCTCGTCGTGCGTGTGGTGGACGTGCAGCGGCGACTGGTCGCGCGCGGGGACCTCGATCATGTCGACGAGCCCGAGCTCGTCGCTGCCGTCGAGGATCCGGGTACGAGCGCCGAGGAACTCGAGCTCGGGGGCGGCGGTGGTGGAAGCGGACATGGGTGACCTCCCTGACGGTGGTGTGACGTAGACTCCGTTTCGGAGCTTTCCCGACCACCGTAACTCCGATTCGGAGCTTTGTCAATGTCCGACCGCCTGACCCCGTTCTCGTACGTGATCCTCGTCCTCGTCGGCCGCGGCGGCGCCGGCCCGCACGACCTGCGCCAGATGTCCGAGCGCGGCCGCGTGTACTGGGACGCCGCGCCGAGCCAGTGGTACGCCGAGCCGAAGCGGCTCGAGCGGCTCGGCCTGCTGACCGCCCGCAAGGCCCCCGGCCGGACGCGCCAGCGCACCCACTACGAGCTGACCGACGCCGGGCGGGCCGCGGTGGCGGAGTGGGTCCGCACGCCCGTGCCGCGGCCGCGGATGCAGCACGAGGCGGTCGTGCGCCTCATGGCCGCCGACCTCGTCGACCCGGCGGCCGTCGCCGAGGGCCTGGCGCCGCTGCGCGCCGAGCTCGACGAGGCCGACCGCGAGGTCCGCGAGGGCATGGCGGCGGCCGCCGACCTGCCCGAGCGGGCACGCCTCCTCGAGGTCAACCACCGCTACGCGGCCCGCATGCTCGAGCTGCAGCGCGCCTGGCTCGACGAGGCCGAGGCCGTGCTGCGCGAGCGCGAATGACCCCGAGAACGCGAAACGCCCGGCTGACAGCCGGGCGTATCGGGTTTTGCGTCCAGTCGGCTAGCGCTCGAGAAGCGCGCCGCCGCAATACGGGCAGGCGCAGCGGTTCTCGACTCGCTCCGCCGACCAGAGGCGCAGGCAGCTGCGACACAGGAATCGCATCGAACTGCTCCTTCCGTTCGGCGTGCCCGCGCTTCGCGGGCTCCGTCTTGGCCTAGAGGGCCGTGACGTTGACGGCCTTCATGCCCTTGTTGCCGGGCTCCGCGTCAAACGAAACGCGGGCGCCCTCGGCAAGCGTGCGGAAGCCGTTGCCGTTGATGGCGGTGTGGTGGACGAAGAGATCCTCGCCACCCTCCTCCGGGCTGATGAAGCCGAAGCCCTTCTCGTCGCTGAACCACTTGACGGTTCCATTGGCCATGATGCTGTTCCTCCGGTGATGCTGTGCTGCGGACGCGGAGGCTGCGAGATGCGGCGACGGCGGGCGCTGGGCACTGCTTGGCGTCGAACGCGCTCTTCGCGTTCGACCTGTACCTGCCACAGGGTAGCGACTCCGGCGACGACATCGCGGCGCGGCTTCGCCCGGACCCCGTGCGGGTACACCCGCGGCCGTGTCGACCACCACCCCCTCCACCCCGCCGCAGGCCCTCCCGGCGCTGCGCGCCTTCCTCGACGGCGAGGACCGGCAGATCCGCGACGACGTGCGCGAATGGCTCTCGCGCCCCGGCAGCGCGCCGAAGCCGCACCTCCCGATGGAGGAGCACCGCGCGCAGGTCCTCGCGTGGGCGCGTGAGCTCGCGGACGACGGGCGCACGGCGATCGGGTTCCTGCCCGAGTACGGCGGTCGCGGGCAGGTCGGCACGTCCGTCGCCGCCTTCGAGACGCTCGCGTTCGGCGACCTCTCGCTGCTGGTCAAGATCGGCGTGCAGTTCGGTCTCTTCGGCGGCGCCGTCCTGCACCTCGGCAGCGAGCGCCACCACCGCCGCTACCTCCGCGACATCGCCACGCTGCGGCTCCCGGGCTGCTTCGCGATGACCGAGAGCGGCCACGGCTCCAACGTCCAGGCCCTCGAGACGACGGCCACCTACGACCCCGAGCGCGACGAGATCGTCGTGCACACGCCGAGCGAGAGCGCGCGCAAGGACTACATCGGCAACGCCGCCCGCGACGGGCGCATGGCCGCCGTCTTCGCCCAGCTCGTCGTCGGCGGCGAGCCCCGCGGCGTCCACGCGGTCCTCGTCCCGCTGCGCGACGAGGACGGCACCGTCCTCGACGGCATCCGCATCGAGGACTGCGGCGCGAAGCTCGGCCTCGACGGCGTCGACAACGGCCGGATCTGGTTCGAGCACGTGCGCGTGCCGCGCGAGAACCTGCTCGACCGCTACGCCCAGATCCGCGACGACGGCACGTACTTCAGCCCGATCGAGAACCCGGCGAAGCGCTTCTTCACGATGCTCGGCACGCTCATCCAGGGCCGCGTCAGCGTCTGCGGCGCCGGGATCTACGCGACGAAGGTCGCCCAGACGATCGCCGTCCACCACGCGCTGCAGCGGCGGCAGTTCGGCCCGCCCGGCGGCGACGCGGAGGCGCTGCTGCTCGACTACCGCAGCCACCAGCGCCGGCTCCTGCCCGCGCTCGCCGACACGTACGCGCTGCACTTCGCCCAGGACGAGCTGCGCACGCGGCTGCACCAGGTGTTCACCGCAGCAGAGCCGCCCGACCGCGAGCGCCGCGAGCTCGAGACGATGGCGGCGGGGCTCAAGGCGGTCGCGACCTGGCACGCGACGCGCACGATCCAGGAGTGCCGCGAGGCGTGCGGCGGCTCCGGCTACCTGCGCGGCAACCGCTTCGCCGCGCTGAAGGCCGACACCGACGTCTTCACGACCTTCGAGGGCGACAACACGGTCCTCCTGCAGCTCGCGGCCAAGAACCTCCTGACCGACTTCCGCGACCAGGTCGGCGAGCTGGACCCGCTCGGCACCGCGGCGTTCTTCGCCGGGCAGGCCTGGGAGACCGTGGCCGAGCGCAGCGCGATCCGCGAGCTGCTCACCCGGCTGGCCGACGACCTGCTCCCCGGCCGCGACGACGACGCCGACCTGCTCGACCGCGACACGCAGCTCGAGCTCGTCCGCTGGCGCGAGCAGCACATCCTCGCGGGCGCCGCCCGGCGGCTGCGCGCCGGCATCGACAGCGGGCGCGAGCCGTTCGACGTGCTCCTCGACGTGCAGGACCACATCATCGCCGCGGCGCGCGCCTACGTCGACCGCGTCGTGCTCGAGGCGTTCGCCGAGGCGGTTTCGCGCTGCCCCGACGCGGGCGCGCGCGAGCTGCTCGACACGCTCTGCAGCCTGCACGCCCTCGCCGGCATCGAGCGCGAGCGCGGCTGGTATCAGGAGCACGGGCGGCTCTCGTCGACGCGCTCGAAGGCCGTCATCAAGTGCGTCAACTCGCTCTGCGCGAAGGTCCGCCCGCACGCCGCGCTGCTCGTCGACGCCTTCGGCGTGCCCGACGCGGCGCTGGGCGACAGCCGGCGCGTGGCGGCCGACGACTGACAGACTGCCGCGCATGATCGTCTGCATCACCGGCGCGTCGAGCGGCATCGGCGAGGCCACCGCGCTGCGCATGGCGCGCGAGCCGAACGCGACGCTCGTGCTCGTCGCGCGGCGCGAGGACCGCCTGCGCGCGCTCGCGGAGCGCTGCGGCAACGGCGCCACGTACGTCGCGACCGACCTCACCGACGAGGACGCCCCCGCGCGGGTGCGGGCGCACCTCGAGGAGCATCACGGCGGGCGCCTGGACGTGCTCGTCAACAACGCCGGCGCGTCGTGGCGCTCGCGCTTCGGCGACCCGGAGAAGGGCGGCTGGGAGAACGTGCGCCGCACGATGGAGATCAACTTCGACGCCCAGGTGCGGCTGACCGAGGCGCTGCTGCCGCTGCTGCGCGCCAGCGCGCCGTCGTCGATCGTCAACATCGCCTCGACGGCCGGCCGCGTCGCGCGCGCCGGCACCGCCGCCTACTCCGCGTCGAAGTTCGCGCTCATCGGCTGGTCCGACGCGCTCCACGCCGAGGAGCGCGAGCACGGCGTCCACGTCGGCCTCGTGCTGCCCGGCTTCATCTCGACCGAGGGCTTCCCGCAGCGCGAGCTCACGAGCAGCCCGCTGACGCGGTGGACCGTCTCGACGCCCGACGTGGGCGCCGAGGCGATCGTCGACTGCGCGCTGCGCGGCAAGGCGGAGCGCTACGTGCCGCGGCCGTACTGGCTGGCGGCCGCGGCGCGCGTGCTCCTGCCGGGGCTCGTACGGCGCGTCCTCGCCGGCAAGCAGGCCGCCCGGATGACGACCACCACCGGCGCGGACGCCGCCGACGCCGCACGCTCCGGCTAGCGCTCCTCGACGGGGATCGACGCCGGCTCGCCGGTGCGGAAGAGCGTCGCGAGCGTGATCTCGACGACGCGGCTCCCGCGGTTGGCGCCGAAGTGGACGTCGCCGGGCCGCTCGACGACCCACTCCCCGGCGCGGACCTTGCCCGTCTGGCCCGCGCGGATCCGGCGCACGAGCGTCGGATCGGCGTCGGCCGGGCCACGGTAGACCTCGACGACGCCGGTGCGGACGGTGTAGGTCAGCGTGCCGCGGTCGATGTAGGCGATCTGGTGGCCGGGATGGCGGTGCAGGGCCAGCGCGGTGTGGGCGGGGATCTCGACCTTCGCCAGCCCGAGCGTCCGTCCCCTCGCGCCGACCGGGTCGACGACCTGGGCGAGCTGGAAGCGGGTGGCGGTGGGCGGCGGGTCGGCCTGATGGGCGGCGCCGGCGGCGTAGGCGCCGGCGGCGGTCGCCGGGAGGGCGACGGCGGCGGCGAGAGCGGTGATGCGAGTCCGTGCGTTCACGGCCGCGAGCGTAGACCGCGTCGCGGTCAGCTCACGGTCAGCGCGCCGTCACCGCCCACTCGCCCGCGAGGCGCACGATCGTCGCCGCCGACGCCGCCATCTCCTGCAGCGAGGCCCACTCGCGCACCGAGTGGTACTCGTGGCCGCCGGTGAACAGGTTCGGCGTCGGGAGGCCCATCGACGACAGCAGCGAGCCGTCGGTGCCGCCCCGGATCGGCCTCCGCACCGGATCGATCCCCTCGGCCCGGAGCGCTCGCTCGGCGGCCGCCACGATCTCGGGGTCGTCCTGGAGGAAGCGGCGCATGTTGGGGTACTGCGCCTTGGCCTCGAAGCGCAGGCGGGCGCGCGGCTCGGTCGCCACCACCTCCTCGGCGGTCCGGCGCAGCAGCTCGACGTGGCCCTGCAGCAGCTCGTCGTCGAAGTCGCGGACGATCGCGTGGATCGTCGCGCGCGCCGCCGTGCCCTGCACCTCGTAGACGTGGATGAAGCCGTCGCGGCCCGACGTCGTCTCGGGGGTGAGGCGATCCTGCGGCAGCGCGGCGAGGACGCGCCCCGCGATCCGCGCGGCGTTGACGAGCTTGCCGGTCGCGAAGCCCGGGTGGACGTCGTGGCCCTCGATCTCGATCGTGGCGCCGATGCCGGAGAACGTCTCGTCCTGCAGCTCGCCGAGCGACGAGCCGTCGATGGTGTAGGCGCAGCGCGCGCCGAAGCGCTCCACGTCGAAGAGGCTCGCGCCGAGGCCGATCTCCTCGTCGACGGTGAACCCGATCCGCAGCGTCGGCCGCGGCAGGTCCGGGTTGGCGGCGAGGTGGGCGACCGCGCTCATGATCTCGGCGACGCCCGCCTTGTCGTCGGCGCCGAGCAGCGTGTCGCCGCTGGAGGTGACGATGTCGTGGCCGACCGCGTCGAGCAGCTCCGGCATCGACTCAGGGTCGAGGACCGTCCCGCCGCGCGGCAGCTCGATCCGCCCGCCGTCGTACGCGCGGTGGACGATCGGCTCGACGCCGGCGCCCGGCGCGTCCGGGCTGGTGTCGACGTGCGCGATGAGGCCGACGACGGGCGTGTCCTCGACGGTGGCGGGCAGCGTCGCCATGACGTAGCCGTTGTCGTCGACCTCGGCGTCGTCGAGCCCGAGGTCCCGCAGCTCGTCGACGAGCAGCCGCGCCAGGTCGAGCTGGCCGGGCGAGCTGGGGCTGCGCTCGCGCTCGCCGCGCCGCGCCTCGGTGTCGATGCGGACGTAGCGCTCGAAGCGCTCGAGCAGCCCCGGCGCCAGCGACGCGGCGAGCGGGGAGGTGAAGGGTGCGGCGGACGTCGCCATCAGGCCTCCTCGGAGGCGGCGCTCAGGCGCGCGACCTCATCGTCGGTGAGCTGCAGCTCGGCGACCGGCAGGAGGTCGGCGAGCTGCTCGGGGTTGCGCGCGCTGGCGATCGCGGAGGCGACGGTCGGCTGGGCCACCAGCCAGGCGAGCGCGACGGCCGCGACGGTGGTGCCGTGGGCGGCGGCGATCTCGTCGAGCGCGGCGAGGACGCGCGGGCCGCGCGGCTCGGCGAGGTAGGCGCGCGCGCCCTCCGCGCGCGGGCTGCCCGTGGCGCCGCCGGCGGCCGCGGCTCCGTCCTCGGGCCGGTACTTGCCGGTGAGGAAGCCGCGCGCGAGCGCGTAGTACGGCAGGCACCCGAGGTCCCGGCGTGCGACCACGTCGCGCAGCTCGCCCTCGTAGCGCTCGCGCTCGACGAGCGAGTAGTGCGTCTGCAGCCCGACGTAGCTGGTGAGCCCCTCGCGCTCGGACACCGCGAGCGCCTCGGCGAGGCGCGGCGCGCTGTAGTTCGACGCCGCGACGTAGCGGACCTTGCCCTCGCGGACGAGCGCGTCGAAGGCGCCGAGCGTCTCCTCGAGCGGCGTGTCCGGATCGTCGTAGTGGGCGTAGTAGAGGTCGATGCGGTCGGTCTGCAGGCGGCGCAGCGACGCCTCGGCCTTCTCGCGGATCGCGGTGGCGCCGAGGCCGCCCTCGCGGCCGGCCTTCGTGGCGACGAGCACCCGGTCGCGCGCGCCGCGCGCCGCCATCCACTCGCCGATGATCGTCTCCGACAGCCCGGGCGGGTTGCCCGGCACCCAGTTGGAGTACGAGTCGGCGGTGTCGAGCACGTTGCCCCCAGCCGCGACGTAGGCGTCGAGCACGGCGAAGGCGTCGTCGCGGTCGGCGGTCCAGCCGAAGACGTTCGTGCCGAGGCAGAGCGGGAAGAGGTCCAGGTCGGTGCCGTCGAGTCGAGCCATGGCGTCGACGGTAGCCGCCGCGGCGCGGGTCAGCGCCGGGCCCGTGCCGCCTCGACGGCGCCGGCCCGCGTGGAGTACATCTGCCCGGAGGCGACGAGGCCGTCGCGCAGCCGCCAGACCCAGACGACCTCGTCGTCGACGTGCTGCTGCGCCGTCGCGCCGTGGACGCTGCCGAACGCCACGACGGATCCCGCGACCGCGCGGAAGCTCGCCGGGCTGACCTCCAGGCCGCCGGGCCACACCCGCGCCACGTCGGCGAAGTACGCGCGGATGCCGTCGTGGCCGCGGTAGACGGCGCGGCCCGTGCGCGCCGCCGTGCCCGCCGGCCGCAGCTCGACGTCCGGGTGCATGTAGGCGAGCGCGGCGTCGACGTCACGGCGGTTGAAGGCGGCGTACATCGCCTTGACCGTCTCGACGAGCTCGAGCCTCGGATCCCCCTGCACGCGGCGCAGCGTAGACCGGCCACCGGACCGCCGCGTCCCGACGGGCGCATGGCGAGCGCGCGAGACGCAGGCGCGCGCCGTGGCGCTCCTGGGCAGGAGCTCAAGCCAACCCGCCGAATGACCGATCACGTTGGACAAGCCCCAGGTCGGAAGGGGCGCCGGGCCGGTGACATCTTCGGCTCGGTCGGGGAGCTCGACGTCCCCCACCGTGCCGAGATGCGCTGTCCGCCCGCTCGCGGGACGGAGAGCGCAGCTCGTGCGGATCCTCAGCGCCGCGGCTTGCGCAGGCGCAGGTAGCTCTGGCTCGCGGGCACGCGCTCCTGCACCGTCGCCTTGACGCGCACGGACCGCTTCCCGCGCAGCAGCTCGCGGCCGGTGGCGTTGACCTTGACCTTGACGCTCGTCTCCGTCGCCTCCGCGTCGAGCACGAAGCGCGCGGTGCCGACCGTCTTGCGGCGCGCCGTGAGCGTGACCGTGCCGCTGCGGCGCTCCATCGAGAGGCCGCGACGCTCGAGCGGCAGCGTCGCCTTCCAGCCGCGCAGGTCGACGCGGCTCGCCGCGACCTTGGTCCCGCACGGATCGAAGCCGTGGCCGCCGGGCGTCCCGACGTCGCGCGCGACGAGCGTGCGCTCGAGCAGCTTCGGGCGCGCCGCCATGATCCCGTCGACGCACAGGTCGAGCAGGCGGTCGTAGGTGGCGGTGTCCTCGGTGTCGTTGCTCAGCCAGACGTGCACGGCGTAGCCGGCCTCGTGCGCCCGCCGGACGGTGTCGGGCGAGGTCACGGTGAGCAGGGTGTCGCCGAGCTTGAACGTGATCGGGATCTGGAACGCGACGACGCCCTCGCCCGGCGAGCCGTTGGACAGCAGGAAGCTCGCCATGCCGTCGATGCCGGGAGCGACGCCGATCTGCGGCGCCGCGGCGTGGAAGCGGTCGATCGCCCTCTGGTTGAACGACGCGACGATCACGTCCGTGCGGCCGCTGCGGTTCAGCAGGTCGGCGAGCAGGTCGGCGCCGCGGAAGAAGACCGCGTCGTCGGCGCCGTCGCGGCCCTTGATCTCGACGTTGATCGGCGTGTCGGGGAACGCCTTCAGCACCTCGTCGAGCGTCGGGATGCGGAAGTCCTCGCGCGTGTAGCCCTTCGGCGGCGGCACCTGGCCGGTGCGCACGCCGCGGAACGGGTAGGCGCCGGCCGGCTGGTCGTGGACCGCGTTGCGGCCGGGGACGAACCAGTAGGCGGCGTCGAGCGCCTGAACCTCGGCGAGCGTCTTGTCGTTGACGCTGCCGGTCCCGTTGGTCGTGCGGTCGAGCGTGTTGTCGTGCAGGACGACGAGGTGGCCGTCGGACGTGTAGCCGACGTCGAGCTCGAGCGCGTCCGCCCCGGCCTTCATCGCCTCCTTGAACGCGTACATCGTGTTCGACGGAAGCTCGTCCTCGCCGCCCTGGTGGGCGAAGTTGAGGAAGCGCTCCGTGAGCCACGGGTTGCCCTTGGCGGCGGAGGCGGCGGCCGGCGCGAGCGCGGCCGCGACGGCCGCGGCGAGCAGCGCGGCGACCAAGGCGCGGATGTGACGGACGGACATGGCGTGTCAGTCTGCCAGCAGGGCGGTCCAGGTGGCGTCGTCCAGGACGCCGGTGACCGGCAGCTCTTCGTCGACCTGGAACGCGCGCACGGCGGCGCGGGTGGTCGCGTCGAAGCGCGTGTCGCTGCCGACGCTGTAGCCGAGCGCGCGGAGGTGGTCCTCGGCCCAGACGACGTAGTCGCTGCGCGCGCCCATGCCGACCACCGGGTAGGTCGGCGGCGCCGCCGGCAGCACCGGCGCGCTGACGTCGCCGGCGATCGCCGCCCAGCCGCTGCCGGCCGCGCTGTCCCAGCTCCACCAGCTCAATCCCGCGGCGCCGTGCGCGAGCGCGAGCCGCCGGAAGCCGCGGATCTCCGCCTTGCGCGGCGCCTCGTAGAGCTGGCCGATCGGCGCCAGCGGCCGGTCGTAGACGGCGTTGGCGTTGACGGTGTGGGCGAACGCCTCGCGGGGGCGGTCGCCGATGTCCTTCCAGTAGATCTGCGGCAGGTTGACGGTCGCGGCGCCCTCGCCGAGGAAGACCGAGTAGGGCAGCAGCGGGTGATAGTCGACGTACGGGAAGCTCGTGAAGCCGAGCGGGTAGTCGGGCCCGATCCGCTTGCGCAGCGCCTTCACGTAGCGCCGCGCGACGTCGTAGCGCCCTTCGAGCTCGGTCTCGGCGTCGATGACGAAGCAGTCCGCGCCGGCGGCGACGGTCGCCGCGGCCGCGCGCGCCTGGGCGACCGGGCGGTCGCTCTCCATCCGCTGGTAGGCGCAGACGTCGAGGCCGTGCGCCTGCAGCGCCGCGACGAACGGCGCGTTGAACTGGCTCCACAGGACGGGCCCCTGCGCGCCCTTGACGTACAGCGTCTCGATGCCGGCCTCCTGCGCCTGCTCGGCGATCGCGTCAGGATCGCCCCCGGCCGCGCGCGGCACCTGCCAGATCCACATCCCGTGGCCGGCGAACGGCCGCGGGACGTCGGCCGCGACCGCGGGCGCGGCGAGGAGGAGCACGGCGAGGAAGGCGAGCAGCAGGGTCCGCATGGCCGTGGGAACACGCTCGCGCGGTGAGCGATGCGGTGCAGGATCGCTCGCGCCGCTGCAACAAACCTTGCAGGCAGCAGGAAGATCCGGGGGTACCGTGACGGCCGCCGAATCGCCGCCTCCCCTGGACGGCGGCGAGCGGGGGACCCGAAGCGGCCTGGACGGCCGCGGGGGCGAATCGCCGTCCTGGTCACGGCGTAGCGCGCCGGTCGCGCGAGCCCGTCAGCTCACCTCGTAGGCCGACAACCGGAGACGAAGGAGTCCTGCCGACCGTGGCCGCCGCCATGCCTGCCCGCCGTACCGTCGCCGTTCTCGGCGCCAGCCTCGCCCTGCTCACCGCCGCAGCGCCCGCCGACGCGGCGCGCACGGTCGAGCGCGGCGACCGCGGCAAGGCGGTCAAGGTGCTCCAGCGCAAGCTCGGCATCCACGCCGACGGCATCTTCGGCCCGGGCACCGCCCACGCCGTCAAGCGCTTCCAGAAGTCCCATGGCCTCACGCCCGACGGCATCGTCGGCCCCGCCACGTGGAGCGCGCTGCAGCGCCGCGCCGCCCACCGCGCGCACGCCCGCGCGCGGCAGCATCGCCGCGCCGCCTCGAGCTCGACGTCGACGCGCTCGCGCGGCGGCGCCGTCAAGGCGCTCCAGCGCCGTCTCGGCATCCCGGCCGACGGCGTCTTCGGGCCGCAGACGCAGGCGGCGGTCAAGCGCTTCCAGCGCTCGCACGGGCTCGTCGTCGACGGCGTCGTCGGCCCCGCCACGTGGGCGGCCCTCGGCGTCCGCGGCGCGCACCCGGTGCTCAAGCGCGGCCGCCTCGGCGGGGCCCGCCATCACCGCGGCGGCCTGCCGCGCGCCGTCCGCCGCGCGATCCGCGCCGCCAACCGGATCGACCAGCTCCCGTACCGCTACGGGGGTGGCCACGGCAGCTTCACCGACACCGGCTACGACTGCTCCGGCTCGGTCTCCTACGTCCTGCACGCGGCCGGCAAGCTGCGCTCGCCGCTGGACTCGAGCGCGCTCATGAGCTACGGCCGAACGGGGCCGGGCCGCTACATCACGATCTACTCGAACCCCGGCCACGTCTACATGACGATCAACGGGCGCCGGTTCGACACCTCGGGGTCGGCGGCCGGGCGCTGGCAGCCGGACCAGCGCTCCTCGGCGGGCTACGTCGTCCGCCATCCCCCGGGTCTCTAGCCCGGGCAGCGCAACTCGCGCCTTGCCGCGTAGTTTTGCGGGGCACATGGCCCGGACCCGCGTGATCGCCGGGGGCGCCCTGGCGGCGCTCCTGCTCTGCCTGCCCGCCGCCGCGGCACCCGCCGCGACGGTGCCGATCCGCGTCGGCCTGGGCGACCAGAGCCCGTCGATCTTCGACCAGCGCCGGTTCCAGGACCTCGACATCAAGCGGGTCCGCTACTTCATCAAGTGGAACGCGATCGGCGACGACTACCTGCTGCAGCAGGCCGACCAGTTCGTCGACGCCGCGACCCGCCACGGCGCCACCGTGTTCATGACGCCGTCGTCGGACAACCTCGAGCCCGGCCAGGCGAGGCTGCCGTCCGTCGGCGCCTACCGCCGCAAGGTCGGCGCGCTCGTCAAGCGCTACCGCCGGATGGGCGTGCGCGAGTGGGGCGTCTGGAACGAGGCCAACCACGACTCCCAGCCGACGTACCGCGCGCCGCGCCGCGCCGCCCGGTTCTTCAAGACGATGCACGGGCTCTGCCGCGGCTGCACGATCGTCGCGCTCGACGTGCTCGAGCAGGTCGGCGTCGAGGACTACGTCCATCGGTTCTTCGACGCGCTCCCCCGCCGCTGGGACCGCCGGGTGCGGATCGTCGGGATCCACAACTACGCCGACGTCAACCGCAAGCAGACGGCGGGCACCCAGGAGATCTTCCGCACCGTCCGCGGCCCGGGCGGCAACCGCCATGCGCGCTTCTGGATCACCGAGACCGGCGGCCTGGTCGCGTTCGGCGACGGGTTCCCGTGCGACCCGCGGCGGGCGGCGGACCGCATCCGCTACATGTTCGCCAGCGTGCGCAAGCAGACCGCCTACGTCGACCGGCTCTACGCGTACGCGTACTGGGGCAACGACTGCAGCGAGCGCTTCGACGCCGGGCTCGTGAACGCCGACGGGTCGGCGCGGCCGGGCTACCACGCGTTCAAGCGCGCGGCGGCCGGCTTCCTGCGCTGAGGCGTCAGACGGCCGGCGGGGCCAGCCCCTCGGGCGGCCAGCCCTCGTCCATCTCGAACTGCTCGTCGCCGATCACCACGACGACGCCCTCCCCGTCGCGCGCGGAGATCGCCAGGGGCGTGTCGTCGGTGGTCGGCACGAAGGCGATCGCGACGCAGAAGCCGCCGATCGCCCGCGACAGCCGCAGCACGCCGAGCGCGACGTGCTCGAGGCCGCCGAGCGGCCCGCTGACCTCCCCGGTCTCGGCGTCGACCGCGAACGGCGGGAGCCGCTTCAGGTCGAGTCCGATCGGCACCGGCTCGGCGGCGCGGTGATCGATCGGCTCCGGCTCGCCGTCCTCGCCGCGCTCGACGAAGACCTTCCCGCGCCCGTCGCAGCGCACCACGACGTCGTCGGCCACCACGGCCAGCGCCTCGAGCATGCCGCTCTTCGACACGTACGACCGCAGCGTCGCGGCGACCTGTTCGAGCTCCATGGCCCCCAGGCTACGGGGGAGGCGGCGCGATCAGCGGACGCGCAGCGCCGCCGCGTGCGGGTTCCACGCCCGCAGCCCCTCGAAGCCGGGGCCGAACACCCCGATGCGGACGTCGTAGCCGCCGGGAGCGAGATCGGCCGGGACCGTCCAGCGCACGCGGAACGTGCGCGGGTGCCCGCGCCGCAGCGCCGCCTGGTCGAAGTAGCGCTGGAAGATCTGGTCGCGGCCGCGGTAGACCTCGATCGAGACGAGCGCGGTCTGGCTGCGCGTCGGGCGCACCGAGGCGCGGATGGTCGCGGTGCCGCCGCGGCGGACCGTC
>DASTRJ010000101.1:0-19253 GCA_035761245.1 Capillimicrobium sp.
GTGCCGGCCGACGCCGTAGGGCGTGACGTTCTCGTCGGCGGTGACGAAGTGCGTCGAGTGCTTCGGCTCGCGGCCCGCGCCGGAGACGCCGCTCTTGGCGTCGATCACCACGTCTGAGATGTACGGGGCGAGCGGCGCGAGCGCGAGGATCGACGCGGTCGGGAAGCAGCCCGGGCCGGCGACGATGTGCGCGTCGCGGATCCGGTCGCGGTAGATCTCCGGCAGGCCGTAGACGGCGTGGTCGATGAGCGCCGGGGCGGGATGCTCGCGGTACCACTCCGCGTAGACGAGCGGGTCGCGCAGCCGGAAGTCCGCCGACAGGTCCACGACGCGGATCCCCCGCTCGTGCAGCTGCTGGACGGCCTCGGCGGCCGCGCCGTGCGGGTAGGCGACGACGGCGGCGTCGACCTGGCCGAGCTCGTCGATCTCGAACGCGTCCATGACCAGCGGCACGCGGTGGTGCGGGTAGAGGTCGTCGAGGCGGCGGCCGGCGTCGCTGCGCGACGTGATCGCCGCCAGCTCGAACTGCGGGTGGCGCCACAGCAGCCGTGCGGCGAGCGCGCCGGCGTAGCCGGAGGCGCCGAGGACGGCGACCGAGGGCCCGTCGCTAGCCACGCTGCGTCACCCCGATCTCGCCGAGCGCGGCGACGATCCGCTCGCGCACCCGCGCGACCTCGTCGTCGGTGAGCGTGCGGTCGGCCGCCGCGAACTCCAGGTGCACGGCCAGCGAGACCTCGCCGTCGCGCTCGAAGCGGTCGAAGACCTCGACGTCGCGCAGCAGCGCGCCGCCGCCGCCCCGGACCGCGGCGACCACCTCCGCCGCGCTGCGGTCGCCGACCACCAGCGACAGGTCCTGGCGCACCGGCGGGAACGTCGTGACGTCCCGGTACTCCGGCGCCTCGGGCGCCAGCGCGGCGACCTTCCCGAGGTCGAGCGCGAACGCCGCCGCGCCGTCGAGGTCCCACTCGCGAGCGACGAGCGGATGCAGCTCGCCGACGAACCCGAGGCGAGTGTCGCCCGAGAGCACCTCGGCGGCTCGCCCGGGATGCAGGAACGACCACCGGCCCGACGGACGCACCTCCCACGGCACGCGCAGCGTGTCGAGCACCGCGCCGACCAGCGCCTTGGCGGCGAAGAAGTCGGCGACCGGCGGCTTCGGCGACCGCCACGTCGGCGGCTGCAGCGGGCCCGCGAGCACGACCCCGAGGCCGTGGTGCTCGTGCGGGAGGCCGTCGGCGCTGCCCGGGTCGGCGAGGTAGACCGTCCCGCTGTCGAACAGGCCGACGCGCGAGACGCCGTGGGCGACGTTGTGGCGAGCGGCGTCGAGCAGGGAGCCGAGCAGGGTCGGCCGCATGACCGAGTCCTCCTCGCTCATCGGGTTCTCGAGCACCACGACGCTGCGCATGGGCGCGTCGTCGGGCAGCCGCAGGCGGTCGAGCAGCGACGGCGCCGCGAACGACCAGCCCGCGATCTCCTGCAGCCCGCGGCCGACGAGCACGTCCTCGGCGCGGCGGCGCACCCGCTGCGGCCACGTCAGCCGCGCGCCGGGGCGGTTGCGCGGCAGCGTGGCGGGCAGGTCGTCGAGCGCGGCGAGCCGCGCCACCTCCTCGATGACGTCGGCCTCGCGCGTCACGTCGAAGCGCCGCCAGTGCGGCACCGTGACGTCGAGGCCGTCCGCGGCCTCCTCGACGCCGAACCCGAGCGCCTCGAGGACCTCGGCCTGCCGCTCGCGCGGCACGTCGAGGCCGAGGAGCGAACGCACGCGCGCGTCGCGCAGCCGGATGACGGCCGGCTCCGGCCCGGCGCCGCCGACGTCGATCCAGCCGGGCAGCCGCGTGGCGCCGGCGAGCGCCTGCATCAGCCCGAGCGCCACGAGCTGCGCCTCGACGGTGGCCTCGGGCGACAGGCCCTTCTCGAAGCGCCCGGACGCCTCGGTGCGCAGCGCGAGCGCGTTCGAGGTCGCGTGGATGTTCGGCCCGTCCCACGTCGCCATCTCCATGAGGACGCGGGTCGTGGTCTCGCCGACCTCCGAGCGGGCGCCGCCCATGATCCCGGCGATCGACGTCGGCCCGTCGGCGTCCTCGATGACCATCGCGTCCGCCGGCAGCCGGCGGACCTGGTCGTCGAGCGTCGTGATCTCCTCCCCGGGCCGGGCGCGGCGCACGTCCAGGCGGCCGCCGGCGATCCGGTCGAGGTCGAACGCGTGGACCGGCTGGCCGGTCAGGAGCATCACGTAGTTCGTGATGTCGACGACGTTGTTGATCGGCCGCATCCCGGACGCCGTCAGGCGCGCCTTCAGCCACGCCGGCGACTCCGCGATCGTCACGTTCTCGTACGCGACCGCCGTGAATCGCGGGCACAGGTCGGAATCGTGGACCTCGATCGTCACGCCCTCGATCCCGGTCGGCTCGCCGAGGTCGGCGCCGTCCCACGGCGGCGGGGCGAGCGGCGCGCCGGTCGCGGCGTGCACCTCGCGCGCGACGCCGTAGACGCCGAGGCAGTCGGGCCGGTTCGGCGTGATCTCGAGCTCGAGCACGTCGGTGGCGATCGGCAGCACCTCGGCCAGCGGCGTGCCCGGCAGCAGGTCGGCCTCCTCGTCGAGGACGATGATGCCCTCGTGGGAGGTGCCGATCGCCAGCTCGTCCTCGGCGAGGATCATCCCCTCCGACGGCTCGCCGCGGAGCTTGGCCTTCTTGAGCCTCGTGCCGTCGGGCATGATCGCGCCCGGGCGGGCCACCGCGACCGTCTGGCCGGCGGCGACGTTCGGCGCGCCGCAGACGATGTGGGCGACGTCGCCCTCCCCCACCGCGACGTCGCAGACCCGCAGCCGGTCGGCGTTCGGGTGCTGCTCGGCGCGCAGCACGCGCCCGACCACGAAGTGCTCGAGCGCGTCGACGCCGTGGTGGTGGACGCGGTCGACCTCGGTGCCGGTCATCGCCAGTCGCGAGGCCAGCTCCCGCGGCGTCAGGCCGGGATCGACGAAGTCGTCGAGCCACTCGATCGGAAGCCTCATCCGAACTGCTCCAGGACCCGCACGTCGTTCTGGTAGAGCGTGCGGATGTCGGGGATGCCGTACTTGAGGGCCGCGATGCGCTCGATCCCCATGCCGAACGCGAAGCCCTGGATCTCCTCGGGGTCGTAGCCGTGCTCGCGCACGTAGCCGAAGACGTTGGGATCGACCATGCCGGCGCCGAGGATCTCCAGCCAGCCGGTGCCCTTGCAGACCTGGCAGGGGGAGCCGTCGCGCGCGCAGTTGAAGCACGACACGTCGACCTCGACGCTCGGCTCGGTGAACGGGAAGAAGTGCGGCCGCAGGCGCACCTCGCGCTCGCTGCCGAAGATCGCCCGGCTGAAGTCGAGCAGCGTGCCCTTGAGGTCGGCCAGCGTGATGTCGGTGTCGACGGCGAGGCCCTCGACCTGGTGGAACTGCGGCGTGTGCGTGGCGTCGCTGTCGCGGCGGTAGACGCGGCCGGGGATGATCACGTACAGCGGCGGCGGCGAGGCCTCCATCGCGCGGATCTGCATCGGCGACGTGTGCGTGCGCAGGACGACGTCGTCGGCGGCGTAGAACGTGTCGCTGCGGCCGCGCGCCGGGTGCGTCGGCGCGTGGTTGAGCGCGTCGAAGTTGTAGTAGACCGACTCGACCTCGGGGCCCTCGAGGACGCTGAAGCCGAGGCCGAGGAAGACGTCCTCGATCTCGCGGCGCGTCTGGGTGAGGACGTGCAGGCGACCGACCGGCTGCGGCGGGTCGCCGGGCAGCGTGACGTCGACGGCGTCGGAGGCGAGCTGGGCCTCGAGCTCGGCAGCCTCGAGCTGGGCGGCGCGCGCCTCGATCGCGGCCTCGAGGTCGCGGCGTGCGAGGTTGGCGGCCTTGCCGACCGCGCCGCGCTCCTCGGGCGGCAGCTCGCTGACGCCGCGCAGGAGGTTCGGGAGCTCGGCCTTGCGGCCGAGGTACTGCACGCGCACCTGCTCCAGCGCGGCGGTGCCCGAGGCCTGCTCGATGGCCTCGCGCGCCTGGGCGGCGATCTGCTCGATTCGTTCGATCATGCTCTCGTCAGTTCGTACAGGGCGACGGTGGCGGCCATCGCGGCGTTCAGCGACTCGGTGGCGATGGGGATGTGCGCCGTGCGGTCGCATCCTTCCACGACCTCGTCGGGGAGCCCTTCCCGCTCGGCGCCCACGACGACGGTCGTCTCGCCGCCGCGCGGCGTGTCGCGCAGCGGCTCGCCGGCGCGGGCGACGAGCGCGATCCGGTCCCCGGGCAGCTCGGCGACGCCGTCGACGCGCGCCATCGGCACCGCGAACACCGCGCCCATCGAGGCGCGCACCGCCTTCGGGCCGTAGGGGTCGGCGCACGTCGGCCCGAGCGCGACGCTCGCCGCGCCGAACGCCAGCGCCGAGCGCAGCACCGTGCCGACGTTGCCCGGGTCGCGCACGCCCCACAGCGCCACGCAGAGCGGGCCCGTGGGCCGCGGCGCCCAGCGCTCCTCGTAGACGGCGAGCGTCCGGCTCCCCGATCCCAGCGACGAGACCTTGGCGAGGACGTCGGGCTCGACCTCCGTGCCGGCCAGCCCGCTGCCCGCCGCCGCGAAGCGCTCGAGCGGCGCCCAGCCCGCCTCGTCGGCGGCGGCGAGCAGGTCCTCGCCCTCGGCCACGAAGCGGCCGTCGCGGCGGCGCTGGAGGCGGCGGACCTCCTTGAGCTTCTCGTTGTGGGGGCTGGTGATGATCACTGGTGGGCTGGTGCGACAAACAGAAAGGGCGCCGGTGTCAGCGGCGCCCTCGAGGTCCTGCGGTCGGTCTTCCTGACGTCTCTGCGGTCAGGCAGCGGCCGACGCCTCGCGGGCGGCATCGGCAAAACGTCGGAAGGTGTCGGCGTCGTGGACGGCGATGTCGGCCAGGACCTTGCGGTCCAGCTCGATGCCGGCCAGCTTGAGGCCGTGCATGAACGTGCCGTAGCTCATGCCGTTCTGGCGGGCGGCAGCGTTGATGCGCGTGATCCACAGGCGCCGGAAGTCGCGCTTGCGGTTGCGACGGTCGCGGTACGCGTAGGACTCCGCCTTGAGCAGAGCCTCCTTCGCCCGCTTGTAGTTGGAGTGCGCCTCGCCGCGGAAGCCCTTGGCCCGCTCGAGGGTCGCCCGGCGCTTCTTGCGCGCGTGGACGGAGCGCTTGACGCGGCTCACTTGCCCACCCCCAGGAGCTTCTTGACGCGCGGAGCGTCATGGTCCGTCAGGACCGTGGGGTTCCCGAGGCGCCGCTTGCGCTTGGCGTTCTTCTTCTCGAGGATGTGGGAGGTGTTGCCGTGGCGGGCCTTGACCTTGCCCTTGGCGGTCACCTTGAAGCGCTTCTTGGCGCCCGAGTGGGTCTTCATCTTCGGCATGAGCGACGACGCAGTATGACAAAACCGTCGTTCAGCTCCCGGCGAGGCGCCGCACGGCTCCACGCGTGAGCGGATCGAGCGCCGCCGACGGGACGTCTCGAGCCCGCCGCGGCGGGCGCTCCCGGGCGGACAGCGTCGCGCATCCGCCGCCGGCACGGCATCCTCGCGGCATGCCCTTCGAGAACCTCGCTCCCGGCACCGTCGTCGTCAACCGCGTGACCGGCGAACGGGCCACCGTCATCGAGCCGGCCCACCTGACGCGCGGTGAGTACCTCGTCGCCGAGGTCACCGCGCTGCCCGGCGGCCACGTCTCCGGCGAGCACTACCACCCGCGGCTCGCCGAGCGCCTGGAGGTCCTCGAGGGCGCACTCGGCTACGTCCTCGACGGCGAGCGCGGCGTCGCCCGCCCGGGCGACGTGCTCGTCGTCGAGCCGGGCGCCGTGCACGACTGGTGGAACGCCGGCGACGGCGCGACGCGGTTCCGCGTCGAGGTCCGCCCCGCCGGCCACTTCGAGGACATGATCGTCGCCCTCTGGGGCCTGGCCAACGAAGGCAGGACGAACGCCAAGGGCATCCCCGGGCCGCTCCAGCTGGCCGTCATCGCCGACGCCTACGGCGAGGACATCGTCTTCACCAAGCCGCCCCGCTGGGTCCAGCGGCTCATGGTCGCCATCCTCGCCCCGATCGGCCGCGCGCTCGGCCGGACGGCGCACGACCCCCGCTGGGAGGAGCTCATCGTCGAGTCGGTGCCGGAGGGCAGCGCCGCCGGCTGATCGCGCCGTCACGCGGCCCCTCAAGCGCCGCCCGCGCCCGGCCGATCACCCCGGTCGTGCGCCGACTCACCACGATCCTGACCTGCACCGCCGCCGCGCTGCTCGCCGCCACGGCGCCCGCCGAGGCCTTCCGCCTCGGCGCGCCGCTCGAGCCGATCCGCGGCAACCCGGCCAACCGCCTCGCCAAGCTCCCCATCGACCCGGTCCGCTACGACCACGCCACGCACTGCCAGCGGGCGAACCGCCCGGGCATGGTCGCCTTCGCGCAGTGGCTCGACACGCACGCCGCCGGCGTCTCCTGGGGCACCTACCGCTGCGAGCGGTGGGGCAAGCACTCGGCCTCGCTGCACGCCGAGAGCCGGGCGCTGGACTGGCACCTCGACGCGCACCGCGCCGCCGATCGCGCCGAGGCGCGCCGGCTCATCGAGCTGCTGCTGGCCCCCGACCGCGCCGGCAACACGACCGCGCTCGCCCGCCGCATGGGCATCCAGGAGATCATCTGGGCCTGCTCGTACTGGGGCGCCGGCATGGGCGACTTCCGGCCCTACTCGGTGTGCGAGGGCAAGCGCGGCAAGACGGTCGACGACACGACCGCGCACCGCGACCACATCCACTTCGGCATGACGAAGCCGGGCGCCAAGGGGCGCACGAGCTTCTGGGCGTCGCGCGCGAAGCGCTAGGCGAAGGCGGGCCGCCGGTCAGGCGGTCCGCTTGACCCGCGGGGCCGGGAGATCGCTCTCGGCCTCGGAGACCACGTCGCCGTCGTCGCTGCGCGAACGCTTGCCGGAGCGCTGCTTCTCGGCGGCGCCGTTGCCCTTGCCGCCGTCCGGGGTCGCCGTGGCCTCGGCCTCGGTCGTGGCCTCAGCCGTGGCGTCGGCCTCGCCCTCGGCGCCGTCACCCGACGCGTCGTTGTCGTACTCGCCGGCGAGCACGGCCTTGGAGGGGCCGAGCAGCATGGTCATGTTGCGCCCGTCCTGGATCGGCCGCTGCTCGACGACCGCCAGGTCGGCGAGCTCCTCGGCCAGGCGCTCGAGCAGCGCCACGCCACGCTCGGGGTGCGCCTGCTCCCGCCCGCGGAACATGATCGTGATCTTGACCTTGTCCTTGTGCTTGAGGAAGCGGGTGACGTGCCCCTTCTTCGTGTCGTAGTCCTTCTGCGCGATCTTCGGGCGGAACTTGATCTCGCGGATCGTGATCTGCTGCTGGTGCTTGCGGGCGGCCTTCTGCTTCTGGGCCTGCTCGTACTTGTACTTCGAGTAGTCGAGCACCCGGCAGACCGGCGGGCGCGCGTCGGCGGCGACCTCGACGAGGTCGAGATCGCGCTCCTGCGCGTAGCGGAGGGCCTGGTCGGTCTTCATGACCCCGACCTGCTTGCCCTGCTCGTCGATGAGGCGGACCTCGGGAACGCGGATGCGCTCGTTGATCCGGGTGGTGTCACGGTCCGGCGGTCGCCGGTCGAACCTTCTGGGGATCGGCAACTTAGCGGCGGCCGTTATGCGCGTGGTTCTGCTTCAACACGAGTCAGTCTAGCCGAACGAACGGCCTACGCGGAGCGGGAGGCGGTCAGTGCGGCGACCCGCGCGGCGAACGCGTCGACCGGCTCGGACCCGAGGTCGCCCTCGCGGTGGCGGCGCACGGCGACCGTGCCCTCGTCCACCTCGCGGTCGCCCACGACGAGCATGTAGGGCAGCTTGCGCAGCTCGGCATCGCGGATCCGGCGCCCGATCGACTCGGAGCGGTCGTCGAGCTCGGCGCGCACGCCCTTGGCGGCCAGCGCGTCGCGCGTGGCGGCGGCGGCCTCCGCGTGGCGGTCGGAGATCGGCAGCACGATCGCCTGCACCGGCGCGAGCCAGACCGGGAACTCGCCGGCGTAGTGCTCGATGAGCAGGCCGATGAAGCGCTCGAACGAGCCGAGGATCGCCCGGTGGATCATCGCCGGGCGGTGCGCGGCGTTGTCGGCGCCCTGGTACTCCAGCTCGAAGCGCTGCGGGAAGTTGAAGTCCATCTGCACCGTGCCGACCTGCCACGAGCGCCCGAGCGTGTCGGTGAGGTGCATGTCGATCTTCGGGCCGTAGAAGGCGCCGTCGCCCTCGTTGAGCTCGTAGCCGAGCTCGCGGCTCTCGAGCGCCTCGCGCAGGATCGACTCGGCGCGGTCCCACAGCTCGTCGCTGCCGACGCGCTGCTCGGGCCGCGTCGAGAGCTCCAGCTTGACGTCGAAGCCGAAGATCGCGTACGTGGCGAACGCCTGCTCGATGCAGCCGACGACCTCGTCGAGGATCTGGTCCTCGCGGCAGAAGATGTGCGCGTCGTCCTGCACGAAGTGGCGCACCCGCAGCAGGCCGTGGAGCGTGCCCGACGGCTCGTAGCGGTGCAGCAGGCCGGGCTCGGAGTACCGGATCGGCAGGTCCCGGTAGGAGTGCGGGTGCAGCGAGTACAGGTGGCAGTGACCGGGGCAGTTCATCGGCTTGAGCGCCATCTGGCGCTCCTCGGCCTCGGTCGTGAACATGTTCTCGCGGTACTTGTCCCAGTGCCCCGAGGTCTTCCAGAGCTGGCTGTCGTACAGCTGCGGGGTCTTGACCTCGGTGTAGCCGCGCTCCGCGTTCATCTCGCGGGTGAGCGCCACGAGCTGGTTCCAGAGCGTCGTGCCGGCCGGCAGCCAGAACGCCATGCCCGGGCTGACCTCGGAGAACTCGAACAGGCCGAGCTCGCGGCCGAGCTTGCGATGGTCGCGCGCCTTGGCCTCCTCCAGGCGCTGGAGGTGCGCCTCGAGGTCCTCCTTCGAGAGGAAGGCCGTCCCGTAGACGCGGGTCAGCATCGTCCGGCTGGCGTCGCCGCGCCAGTAGGCGCCCGCCACGGACTGGAGCTTGAACGCCTTGACGGTCTTCGTCGACGGCGCGTGCGGCCCGCGGCAGAGGTCGGTGAACGGCCCGTTGCGGTAGAGGCTGACGGTCTCGACGCCCTCGTTGGCGACGAGGTCCTCGATGAGCTCCACCTTGTACGGCTGGTCCTCGGCGCGGAAGCGCTCGAGCGCCTCGGCGACCGGGACGTCCTCGCGCTCGAACGGCTCGGCCGCCTTGACGTGCTCGGCCATCTTGCGCTCGATGGCCTCGAAGTCGGCGTCGGAGATCGTGACGCCGTCGGGGAACTCGAAGTCGTAGTAGAAGCCGTCCTCGATCGGCGGCCCGATCGAGATCTTCACGCCCGGATACAGCTCCAGCACCGCGGTGGCGAGCACGTGCGCGGCGTCGTGGCGGATGAGCTCCAGCGCCTCGGGCGAGCGCCCGGTGACGATCTCCAGCCGCGCCCCGTCGGGCAGCGGCGCCGCCAGATCGCGCAGCTCGCCGTCGACCTTGACGGCCAGCGCCGCCCGCGCCAGGCCGGCGCCGATCGCGGCCGCCGCGTCGGCGCCGGTGGCGCCGTCGTCGAGCTGCAGCTCGGTGCCGTCGGGGAGCGTCACAGTCATGGCCGCGCAACTGTAGCTGAGCGGTTTCCTCAAGCAAGGTTGCTACGGTCTGGCGCTCCGGTGCCGGGCGCCGGGAGCGTCGATCCTTCCGCTCCCCTGCCCGCGTGCCGCCCCCTGAACCCGTGCCGGCTCGCGCCGTGGCGCCGTCCTGCGTCCGCGCTCCCGCCGGCAGGAGGACGCGACTCCGACATGCGAACCAGCCGTACCCTCGCCCTCGCGGGCGCCGCGACCGCCGCGCTGGCGGCCGCGCCCGCGGCCGCCCTGGCCGACGGCCCCGACGTGGGCGACCCGAGCGTGCTCGACGCGGCGCTCGCCGGCGACGACACGATCGCCGAGACGATGCGCGGCCACACGCGCGCCCGCGCCCACCGCAGGCTCCTGCGCGAGCTGCGCCGCCACGACCGCCGGCCGTCCGGCGCGGTCGCCGGCCTCACCACGCGCGAGCTGCGCGCCCGCACCCGCGAGCTGCGCGCCGAGCGGCGCGCCGAGGCGCGTGCCGCCCAGGCCGCCGAGGAGGCCGCGGCGGCGGCGCCGACCGGCGTGCTGGCCGCCATCGCGCAGTGCGAGTCCGGCGGCGACCCCACCGCCATCGGCGGCGGCGGCCTCTATCGCGGCCTCTACCAGTTCGACCTGCAGACCTGGCAGTCGGTCGGCGGGACCGGCGACCCGGCGGCCGCGTCCGTCGCCGAGCAGACCAAGCGCGCGCAGATCCTCTACGAGCGCGCCGGCACGTCGCCCTGGCCGGTCTGCGGCGGCTGAGCGCGGGCTGCACGGGGCCGGGCCGGCCCCGGCCTATGCTGGCGGGCCGATGGATCCCGCCACCCTTCGCGCCGCCTTCCCCGTGCTCGCCGGCGGCGGCGCCTACCTCAACGCGGGCACGTGCGGCCCCATCCCCGGGGCCGCCGCCGACGCCGCGCGCGCCGAGCTCGACGCCCTCGTCCGCGACGGCCGCGCCGCGGCGGCCTGGGAGCGCATGCACGAGCTGCAGGACCGCCAGCGCGCCGCCTACGCGGCGCGCGTCGGCGCGGCGCGGCCCGAGGACGTCGCCCTGACGACGGCCACCAGCGACGGGATCGCGCGCGTGCTGGCCGGCCTCGAGCTGCGCCCGGGGGACGAGATCGTCACCAGCGACGAGGAGCACCCGGGCCTGCTCGGCCCGCTCGCCGCCGCCCGGCAGGCGCGCGGCGTGCGCGTCCGCGCGGTCCCGTTCGCGCGGGTCGCCGAGGCCGTCAGCTCCGCGACGAAGCTCGTCGCCTGCTCGCACGTCAGCTGGGTCGGCGGCTCGGTCGCCCCGGCCGAGCTGCGCGACGTCGCTCGCGACGTCCCGGTGCTGCTCGACGGCGCCCAGGGCGCCGGCGCCGTGCGCGTCGACGTGTCCGAGGTCGGCTGCCAGTTCTACGCGGCGGCGGGCCAGAAGTGGCTCTGCGGCCCGGTCGGCACCGGGCTGCTGTACGTCGCGCCGGCGTGGCAGGAGCGACTGCCGTCGATCGGCCCCACGTACATGAACCTCGCCGAGCCGGGCCTCGGGCTCGACGCCGTCCCGCACGACGACGCGCGCCGCTACGACACGCCGGCGCTGTCGGCGGAGGCGAGCGCGTTCGCGATCGCGGCGCACGACGTGATCGCCGGCTTCGGCTGGGACGCCGCCGTCGAGCGGGCCGCCGGCCTCGCGGAGCTGCTCGCCGAGCGGCTGCGCGCCACGGGCCGCTCCGTCGCGCCGCGCGGCCGCACCACGCTGGTGGCCTGGAGCGAGCCGGACGCCGAGGCCGTCCGCGACCGCGCCGCCGCCGCGGGCGTGACGATCCGCGACCTGCCGGGGCGCGGGCTGCTGCGCGCGTCGGTCGGGGCGTGGAACGACGAGTCGGACCTCGACCGGCTGCTGGCGGTGCTGCCGTGACCGCGCTCGCCCACGGCGCCCCGCTGGCGATCCGCTCGGCCGAGCCGCGCGACGCCGCAGCGGTCGCGCGGATCTACAACGAGGGCATCGAGGACCGCATCGCCACCTTCGAGACGCAGCCGCGCACGCCGGCCGACCTCGAGGCCCGCATCGCCGGCGGCGAGCCGATGATCGTGGCCGAGCGCTCCGGCGCGGTGGTCGGCTTCGCGAGCGTGCTGCCCTACAGCGACCGCTGCGCCTACCAGGGCATCGGCGAGTACACGGTGTACGTCGCCCGCGGAGCGCGCGGCGCCCGGGTCGGCTCGGCCCTGATGCGCGAGCTCGTGGGGCGCGCCGAGGCGAGCGGGCTGCACAAGCTGCTGTCGAAGATCCTCGCGGGCAACGAGGCGAGCCTCGCCCTCGCCCGCCGTCACGGCTTCCGCGAGGTCGGCGTGCATCGCCGCCACGCCCAGCTCGACGGCGAGTGGCGGGACGTCGTCCTCGTCGAGCGGCTGCTCGGCGCCGCGGCGCGCTAGCCCGGCGGCCCCGCCGCGAACCCGCGCAGCAGCGCGTCGACCGACACCTCCCAGCGCCGCTGGACCGCCGCCGCGGTCGAGCCGAGTCGCCGCGCGCTCTCGGCGGCGGCCAGGCCGTGGACGAGGGCGACGAACGCGTGCGCGACGTCGGTGGCCTCGCCGCGCAGCGTCCCCGCCGCGGCGGCGCGCCGCACGGCGCCGACGATCAGCTCGCGGACCGCGGTGCCGGCCGCCGCCTCCTCCGGCGCCGGGTCGAAGCTCGCGAACGGCCGCGAGAACATCACGGCCGCGAGCGCCGGGTGCTCGACCAGGAAGGCGCGGTAGCGCCACGCGATCGCACGCAGGTCGGCCAGCGGGTCCGCGGTGGCCGGGACCTCCGCGAGCGACGCGCCGAGGCGCTCGAAGCCGGAGAAGAAGAGCGCCCGCACCACGCCGCCCTTGTCGCCGAACAGCTCGTAGACCGCCGCCGGCGAGGTCCCCGCCTCCTCGGCGAGGCGCCGCGCGGTGAGGCCGGCGGGGCCGTCGCGGGCCAGCAGCCGCACCGCCGCTTCGAGGACACGCTCGGCGAGCTCGGGCGTTCGGAGCTTGGCGCGCGGCATCGTGCGATCGTAGCGATACCGGCGCAGTTGTTCCGAAACAGCGTTTCGCTTAGGCTCGCGGTCATGTCCTCCCTCACCTCCTACGCCCTCGCCGACGGCATCGCGACGATCGTCATGGACGACGGCAAGGTCAACGCCCTCTCGTCCGCCATGCTCCGCGAGCTCGCCTCCGCGCTCGACCGCGCCGCCGCCGACGAGGCCGTCGTCGTGCTCACCGGTCGCGAGCGCACGTTCTCGGCAGGGTTCGACCTGCGCGCGGAGGACTGGCAGACGATGCTCATCGACGGCGCGACCGTCGCGGAGCGCCTGCTCGCCTTCCCGCAGCCGGTCGTCGTCGCCTGCAACGGCAACGCCGTGGCGATGGGCGCGCTCCTGCTGCTGTGCGCCGACGTGCGCCTCGGCGCCGACGGACCTTTCCGGGTCGGCCTCAACGAGGTCGCGATCGGGCTGACGCTCCCCTGGTTCGCGATCGCGCTCGCCCGCCACCGGCTCGCCCGCCCCGCGTTCGACCGCTGCACGGTCACCGGACCGCTGCTCGAGCCCGCCGAGGCGGCGCCGGCCGGCTTCCTCGATCGCCTCGTCGAGCCCGAGCGGCTCGCCGACGCGGCGCGTGAGGCGGCGCTCGAGCTGCGCGGCGTCGACCGCGCCGCCCACGCGGCCACGAAGCTGCGCGTCCGCGAGGAGGTGCTGGCCGGGGTGCGCGACGGCCACGAGCGCCTGCGCGGCGAGCCGGGCGGCTGGTGAGCCGGGGCGCCGAGCCGGCGCCCTACAGGTCCTCGAACGATCCTCCGCGGCCGGCGCCCTGGGCGAAGCGCGCCGCGCCGCGGACCGCCTGCTCGAGGCTCGCCCGGCCGTGCTCGAGCTCGACCGCCATGCCCTCGGCGACCGGCAGCCCGAACGCCTCGTACGCCGAGGCGCGGTCGCCGCGCAGCGTCACCTGCGGGAAGCGCGCCAGCTCGGCCGCGAGCGCCTCCGCGGCGGGCCGCGACTGACCTGACGGCACGACGCGGTTGGCGAGGCCGATCTCGAGCGCCTCCCGCGCGCCGACGGGCCGGCCCGTGAGGATGAGGTCGAGCGCGCGGCTGAGCCCGATCAGCCGCGGCAGCCGGACCGTCCCCCCGTCGATCAGCGGCACGCCCCAGCGGCGGCAGAACACGCCGAACGTCGCGTCCTCCTCGACGACGCGCAGGTCGCACCAGCATGCGAGCTCCAGCCCGCCGGCCACCGCGTGCCCGGCGACCGCGGCAACGACCGGCTTGCTCAGCGCCATCCGGGTCGGGCCCATCGGTCCGTCGCCGCCCGCCTCGACGCGGTTGCCCCGCTCGGTGCCGACCGCCTTGAGGTCGGCGCCCGCGCAGAACGTCCCGCCCGCGCCCCACAGCACGGCGACGAGCGCCTCGTCGTCGGCCTCGAACGCGCGGAACGCGTCGGCGAGCGCCGCGGCGGTCGGCCCGTCGACCGCGTTGCGGACCTCGGGGCGGTCGAGGACGACCGTGAAGACCGGCCCGGAGCGCTCGATCCGGACCGACGCCACTAGTACCCCCAGGCCTCCACGAACGGCATGAGGTCCGGATGGACCTCCGCCGGCGGCGGCGTGGGCGGCTGGATCCGCCCGGACTTGATCTTGTCCTTCCAGTCGCCGAGGCCCGGCTTGAAGTGGCGGTCGTGCCGGCCGTAGTCGAGCATCGACGGCTCCCACTCCAGGCCGAGGAACGCGCACAGCTCGCGGGTGACCCGCTCGGGCTCGGTCGCCATCTCCTCGTACTTGACCGTCAGCCCGTCGAAGCGCGTGCGGGCGTCCTCGAGCGCGCTGATGTACTTCAGGACCATCTCGCGGTTGCGCTCGGGCGTGTCCTTGCCCACGCGCGTGGCCATGCGCGAGGCCTCGATCGCGGCGGGGTGGCGCAGCAGGAAGACGAGGCGGGCGTCCGGCCAGCACTCGCGGATGCGGTCGACGATGAAGACGTCGTTGGGCGTCTTGTTGACGAGCTGGCGCTTGCCGTGGCGGGTCAGCTCGCGATGCAGCAGCCGGTCCCAGAGCAGGTACTCCAGCGAGCGCTCGTCGAGCTTCAGCGCCGTGAGCGTGCGGTCGACGTACTTCGACTTCGTCTTGACCGAGATGTCGCGCAGGTGCATCTCCGGCGGGGAGTGGATCTGCGAGTGGCTGTCGAGCACCACGCGCAGGAGCGTCGAGCCGGAGCGGACGCTCGAGAGCACGAACGCGGGCCGCACGAGCAGGCGGTCGCCGACGTCGGTGCGCTTCGCGGGCGGCGGCGCCACGGCGCGGATGCGCTTGCCGTCGGCGTCGCGGACGCGGCGCAGCTCGTGGCCGGTGGCCCGCGACAGAGTGCGGTTGACGGTGTCCTTCCAGCTCATGCGGTGGCGCAGTGTATGGGTCAGCCGCCGCGCCGCCGGTCGCGCCGCTTCGCGGGCTTCTTCGAGCGCTGCCGGCCCTGCCGCTCCGCGCGCTTGCCGTCCGCTCGCGTCCGCTCCGCCTGGCGCCGCTCGCGGATCGGCTCGAACGCATGGACCGAGTAGCCGCCGGTCTGGTAGAGCCGCCGGCCGTCGGAGACGATCGGGTCGAAGTAGCCCGGCTTGCGCTGGTAGACGCGGCGCCCCGTCCGCGTCTTCACGCCCGTCGTGTAGCGCTGGTCGAGGTCGGCGAAGTAGATCGTCGAGCCGACGATCGTCGGCGAGCCCGAGATCCGGCCGGGCGCGCTCGCCGTCCAGCGCGTCTCGCCCGTCTTGGCGTCGAACGCGTGGAGGTTGCGGTCGTAGGAGCCGACGAAGACGGTCGGCCCGAGCCCCTCGACGTCGTCGACGGCCGCCGACGCGTAGATGTAGCCGCCGGTCTGCCGCGCCCACGCCAGCTCGCCGGTCTGCGCCGACAGCGAGTACTCGCGCCCGTCCGTCGCGCCGATGTAGACGCGCCCGAACGCGACGGCGGCGGTCGCGTAGAAGTTGCCGGAGCGCAGGGTGCCGCGGGCGACGCCGTTGCGCCACAGCAGGTGGCCGTTGGAGGCGCGCACGGCCTGGACGTCCCCGCCGTAGTTGCCGAAGTACAGGACGCCGTCCGACAGCGACGGGCTGCCCTTGATCGCGCCCGCCGCCTGGTAGGTCCAGATCTCGCGGCCGGTCTTGGCGTCGAGGCAGTAGAGGGTGCCGTTCTCCGAGCCGAAGTAGACGCGGCCGCGGTGCAGCAGCGGCGAGGACTCAGCCCGGCTGGTCAGGTGCCGGGACCAGATCTTGCGCCCGTTCCTGCGCTGCAGCGCGACGACCTTGCCGCGGCCCGGCGTGTGCCCGCCCTCGAGCAGCACCGCGAAGATCCGCCGCTCGTCGACCGCGGGCGTCGACGCCGCGAGCTTGCCGATGTGGCGCTTCCAGCGGGTCTTGCCGGTGTCGGTGTCGATCGCCAGCAGCTTCCCGTCGTCGATGAGCTGGTAGAGCGTGCCGTCGTAGATCGCGGGCGGGAACTCCGCGAGCGCCCCCGTCCCCCGCTTCCAGACGCGCCGGAACGGCCCGTTGATCGGCCGCTCGGGCTGGAAGGCGCGCGTGTGGGCGGGCGTGTAGCCGTAGCGCGGCCAGTTCTCGCGCGGCGGCAGCGCGGGCTTGCTGGGCTTGCGATCCTTGCGGTCCTTGCCGTCCGGCTTCGCGTCACCCCGGTCGTCGGGCGCGTCGAAGGCGACGTCCGGGTTCGAGACGTCGCCGGGCTCCTTGACGACGAGCAGGTACGCGGCCACGCCGGCCCCGGCGGCGAGCACGGCGATGACGGCCAGCGCGATCAGCACCGGCTTGCGGCGCAGGAACGCCCGCACGCCGCTAGACGTCCTCCTCCGAGACGACGTCCTCCTCGGCCGGGTCCTCGTCGACGTCGATCGAGAAGAACTTCGAGTACGCCTTGATGACCTTCTGCGGCGGGCCGTACATCTTGATCTGGCCCTTGTGCAGCCAGATCACCTCGTCGCACAGCTCGCGCATCGACTTCATCGCGTGGCTGACGATGACGATCGTGCGGTCGGCGCTGCACAGCTCGCGCATCTTGTTGAACGACTTGCGCTTGAAGCGCGCGTCGCCCGTCGACAGCGCCTCGTCGATGAGCAGGATGTCCGGCGCCATCGTGACGGCGACCGCGAACGCGAGCCGGCTCTGCATGCCCGACGAGTAGGTGCGCATGGGCAGGTCCATGAACTCCTCGAGCTCGGCGAAGGCGACGATCTCGTCGTACTTGTCGGCCAGCTCGGCGCGGCTCAGCCCGGACGCCAGGCCGCCGAGCACGACGTTCTGGCGGCCCGTGAGCTTGCGGTCGAAGCCGACGCCGAGCGCCAGCAGCGTCGACACCCGGCCGTGGACCTCGATGCGGCCCTCGGTCGGCGGCAGGATGCCGGCCATCGCCCGCACCAGCGTCGACTTGCCGGCGCCGTTGTGGCCGATGATCCCGAGCACCGAGCCGCGCGGCACCTCGAACGACACGTCGCGGACCGCCCGGATCTCCTTGACGATCTTGCGCCGCCGCCGCAGGCGCGACAGCGTGCCGACGAGCGTCTGCTTGCCCTGCAGCGCCGTCTGGTAGGTGATCGAGACGTGCTCGACCTTGATCGCCTTCGGCACGTCGGGCGCGGGCGTCGCCACGGGCGTCGGCAGCTCAGAGGCGGACAGCGAACTCACGCTCCCGGGAGATGAAGAACAGGCCGCCGGCGACGAGCGCGACGATCCCCCACGCCAGCCCGCCGATCAGCCAGGCCGGGTGCGGCGCGGTGCCGGCGGTCACGGCGTCGCTCCACGCGGCGAGCATCGGCGCCAGCGGGTTGAGGTAGACGAGCCACTGGTGCTGCTCGGGCACCTGGTCGACGAGCCACAGGATCGGCGACGTGTAGAGCCACATCCGCATGAGGTACGGCAGGAAGTTGCCGAGGTCGCGGAAGTACACCTGCAGCGCGGCGAAGAACATCGACACGCCCGCGGTGAGCAGGAGGATCTCGACGATGATCGGGATGCCCCACAGGACGTTCGCGTCGATCGGGCGCCCGGTGGCGACGAGGATCACCGCGAGCACCGGCAGCGTGGGCAGGAAGCGCATGAACGACGTGCCGACCGCCGCGAGCGGCAACAGCGAGCGCGGGAAGGCGGTGTTGTTGATCAGCCGCCCGCCGCCGACGACGGAGCGCGAGGCCGGCCGCACCGCGTCGGAGAAGAGGTAGTAGGCGAAGATGCAGCCGAGCAGGTGGGCGAGGAAGCCCTCGGGCCGGTGCCCGCCGCGGATGATCGAGACGAGCAGGAAGTAGACGAGGCCGAGCATGAGCGGGCTGAGCACCAGCCACGTCATGCCGAACACGGTCCCGTAGTTCTGGGTGCGCAGCCGGGTCCGGGCGAGCTCGAAGGCGAACTCCCGCCGGCCCCACAGCTCGCGCAGGTAGTCGCCGATCGGCGGCAGCCCGACCTTGTGCGGCTCGTAGACGTTGACCTCGCGCTCGAGCGCGTCCGCCCACGGGTCGTGGGTGGCGGCAGGGTCGTGCGCGGGTGTCGTGACGTCGGTCGACATGCGTGGGATCAGGCTACTGGCGTCAGATGACCGGCGGCCGGCCGGTCCGGGTCATGCGCCACAGCGTTCGAGCGCGCAGCCTGCGGGCCGAGCCGCGCGGCCCCCGCATGCCGTCCCGATACCCGCGCAGGGCGTCGGGCAGGCCTCCCGAGCGCAGCAGCGAGGGCAGCGTCCGCAGCGCGAACGTGGCGACGAAGAGCGCGCCGAGCGGCAGCGGCAGGTGCCGGCGGGCGAGCCAGACGCGGTTGCGGGCCGCGTAGTAGGCCGAGTAGCCGTGGCGCCCGGCCTGGTGCGAGGGATGCAGCGCCACGACGTCGCCGGCGTAGTGGACGCGGTAGCCGGCGTCGATGACGCGCCAGGCGAGGTCGACGCCCTCGTGGACGAAGCGGAAGTCGCCCGGCCAGCCGCCGATGGCGTCGAAGAGCGAGCGGCGGATCGCCACGGCGCCCTCCCACAGCGCGGCGACGTCGCCGGAGCGGGTGCGATCCCCGACGCGCAGGCGCGGGACCCAGTTGCGCAGCGGCGGGCCGCCGTCGCGCGGCTCGACGCGGCACTGGACGATCCCCAGGGCCGGGTCGGCGGCGAACTTCGCCCCGATGCGCGCGAGCGCGTCGTCGTCGCGCAGCGCGGCGTCGTCGTCGAGGAAGAAGAGCAGCTCGCCGGCGACGTGCGGCACGCCGGCGTTGCGCCCGGCCGGGATGCCGACGCTCTCCGGCAGGCCCACGCCCTTGACCCCCTCCGGCAGCCCGGCCGGCTCCCACGGGTTGCCCACCACCACGACGTCGAGCGTCACGTCGCGCTGGCGCAGCAGCGACGCGAGCCCCTCGGCGAGCAGCTCGGGGCGCTGGCCGCCGGTGAGCACGACGCAGCCGTAGGAGGTCGTCGCGGGCGCCTGGCTCATCGCAGCCGGCCGGAGGTCAGGATCGCGGCGAGGTGGCCGGCGAGCGTGATGACGGCCACCGGCACGAGCGCGACGACGAGGGCGCGCGTGACGTCGAGGCCCCCGGCGAGCTCGTCCCCGATCGCCGCGGCGAGCGCCAGCAGCGTCGCCTCCATCGCCACGAACGCCCGGTAGAACGGCAGGTGGCCC
>DASTRJ010000102.1:0-23971 GCA_035761245.1 Capillimicrobium sp.
GACTTCACCCCGATGCCGGCGCTGGCCGCGTTCCGCGCGGTCGCGACGGCCGACGGAGGTCAGGCCGGCGGCGGAGCCGCGGGCGGCGGGTCCGGCGGCGGCTCGAGCGCCGCGGGCGCCACGGCACCCCCGCTCGCCCCCGTGACGGTCGACGAGCCGTCCGCCCCCGCGACCGCGCCGACCACGAGCGGCGGCGGCACGACCGCCTCCGCCACGGGCGCCAAGGGCTCCGCGAAGCGCCTCGCCTCCCAGCGACCGACCCGCTCCGCGAAGCGCACGAAGACGTCGAGGAAGGGCTCGGCGAGGTCCAAGCGATCCCCGCGCCGCGCCGCCGCGAGCCGCAAGGCGCGCGCGAGGGCGCGGGCCCGGGCCGCCGCCCACCGCGCCGGCGACGCCGCCTGAGGCAGCTCGACGCCCTCGCGCGGGTAGCGCTGCGCGAGCTGCACGGTGCCCCACCCGTAGCGCTTCCACTGCCGCCACAGGCCCCCCAGCGAGGTGCGATGGCGGTGCTCGACGACGGCGCCGGGCGCGTAGGCGAGCCCGAGGCCGAGCTCGTGCTGCATCCGCCAGGACAGGTCGACGTCCTCGCCGCTGCGCAGCGCCGGCTCGAACCCGCCGAGGCGCTCGAGGACGTCGCGGCGGTAGGCGCAGTTGGCGGTGAGCACCCACGGCCCCGCCGGGTCGGCGAGCCCGGCGTCCTGCGTGACGTCGCCGCGGCGCTCCGCGTAGCGCTCCAGCAGCGTGGACGGTGGCGCGGCGACGATCCGGCCGCCGGCGCCGCCGAGGTCGGGGCGCCCGTCGAGCACCGCGACGAGGCTCGCCAGCCATCCGTCGCGCGGAACGCAGTCGGCGTCGAGGAAGACGACCAGCTCCCCGCGGGCGGCGCGGGCGCCGGCGTTGCGCGCCGCCGACGCGCCGGGGGTCGGCTCGCGGATCACGCGCGCACCGGCGGCGCGGGCGACCGCCGCCGTCTCGTCCGACGAGCCGTTGTCGACGACGAGCAGCTCGGCGCCGAGGCCGCCGAGGTCCTGCCGCGCGACGCCGTCGAGCAGCGCGGGGAGGAACCCAGCCGCGTCGCGGGCGGGCACGACGATCGTGACGCGGACGTCGCTCATCGGCGAGCCATCGCCCCCCGGATCGCGGCGAGCTCGTCGGCTCCGAGCACGCGCATCGCGGCGAGCGCCGCCGCGTAGGCGAGCGCCGCCGCCGGAGCCACGACGAGCACCTCGAGGTCCCGGCCCGCGACCGCGACCGCCGCCGCGACGGCGAGGGCGACCGCGATCCGGGCGAGCGGCAGCCGCGGCGGCGCCACGATCCCGGCGCGCAGCGCCAGCGCGGCCAGCGCGACGAGCACCGCCCCTTCGGTGGCGACGGTGACCGCGGCGGCGCCATCGATCCCGAACGCGTCGATCGCCCACACGTTCAGCGCGACGTTCAGCAGCGCGCCGCCCCCGGTGACCACGGTGAGCCAGCGCTCACGGTGCGCGCCGCGCAGCGCGCCGGACACCACCATGTTCAGCGCCCACACCGGCGTCGACCACGCGAGGATCGCCAGCGCGCTGCCGCCCGCGCCGAAGCCCGCGCCGTAGAGCCGCTCGACGATCGGCGTGGCCAGCAGCGACGTGACCAGCGCCAGCGGCAGCGCGAGCAGCGCGACCGCCCGGACGCCGCGCTCCCAGGCGCGGGCGAACGCGGCCCGATCGCCGGCATGCGTGCGCGCGAACACGGGCGCCAGGGCCACGGCGAGCATCCACGGCACGATCTGCAGCGCCGCCATGAGCGTGTAGGCGGCCGTGTACCAGCCGACCTCCTCCTCGCCCGAGATGGCGCCGATGAGGATCGAGTCGGCGCGCAGGTAGACCATCGCGAAGATCGTCACGAGCCCCATCGCGGTGACGCTCCCCCAGGCGATGCCGCGCGGCGGCGGCGACACGGCCGCCGGCGCGGCCTCGCGCAGCGCGCGCCGCAGCCGCAGCGCCGTGAGCGCCATCTGCGCCAGCGAGGTCGCCGCGATCCAGACGAGCACCGGCTCCAGCTCGCCGAGCGCCACGACGAGCGCGATGCCGCCGGCGCTGCGCGCCAGCGACGTCGCCGTGGTGGCCGCCGCCTCGAACCCCATCCGCTCGCGGCCCTGGAAGAAGCCGAAGACGAACTGCGCCACGCCGTCGGCGAGCGTCGCCGCCAGCACGAGCAGCAGCGCCGCGGCCAGCTCGCCGTCGGGCCGGAGGGCGAGCACCGCGAGCCCCGCGAGCGCCAGCGTGCCGAGCGACGTGAGCGCCTTCACCGCCGCGCAGCGGCGGACGAGGTCGCGCGAGGAGCCGCCGAGGCGTGCGACCTCGCGGACGACGTACGGCGTCAACCCGAGGTCGGCGACCGGCACGACGACGGTGGCGATCGCCGAGGCCAGGCCGTAGAGCCCGTACGACTCGGCGCCCAGCGCGCGGCCCATGGCGATCGCGAGCGCGAACGTGGCCAGCCGGGCGGCGATCGTCGCCCCGGTCAGCAGCAGCGCGTTGCGCCCGACGGTCGCGCGCGCCGGGGCCTGGGGCTCTGCCGCGGGCGCCGCGGCGGTGGTCGGTGTGCGTTCCTGCACGGCGGGCATCGTCGGATGCCGGGCGTCCCAGCCCGGTTGAGCCGTCGTTACCCTCCCGCCGGTGAACCCATCCGCACCCCGCGCGCGTGGCCGCTGACTTCGCCGTCGTCGTCTGCACCCGCAACCGCGCGGCGCACCTGGCGCGGACGCTGGACGCGCTCGAGGCCCAGGAGGATCGCGACTTCGAGGTGCTCGTCGTCGACCAGAGCGACGCCGTCGACCTCGACCTGGCGGCGCGCGAGGTGGCGGGACGCTGCCGGGTGCTGCGCGGGACGGGCCGGGGGCTGTCGCGCGCGCGCAACGCGGCGTGGCCGCTCGTCGAGGCGCGCTGGGTCGTCTTCGTCGACGACGACTGCCTCACGCCGCCCGACTGGTCGCGACGGCTGCGCGCCGCGCTGGCCGAGCATCGCGACGCCGCGTTCGTGACCGGCCATGTCGGCGAGCACCGGCGCGGCGACACCGACGACCTGGTCGTCAGCGCGTTCCCGGTCGCGCGGACGGTGGTGCGACGCGGCCGGCGCACCTGGCCGTGGGCGGTCGGCTTCGGCGTCTGCATGGCGGTGCGGCGCGACTGGATCGAGCGGCTCGGGGGCTGGGACGAGCGGCTCGGCGCCGGCGTGCCCGCGCTGCCGGCGGGCGAGGACATGGACTTCAACCACCGGCTGCTGCGCGCCGGCGGCACGGCGGTCGCGGTGGCCGACGTGCGCTGCCTGCACGACCAGTGGCGCACGCGCGCCGAGCTGCCGGGCGTCTTCGAGGGCTACGCGACCGGGTGGGCCGGCTTCAGCGTCAAGCAGCTGCGCACCGGCCATCCGCTGGAGTTCGCGCGGCTGTGGGGCTTCGGCGCGTACGGCGCGCTGAAGATGATCGCCAGCGCCGGGCGGCGGCGCTCGCGCCTGCGCCTGCGCGTCGGGCTCGCGCTCTGCCGCGGGCACCTCGTCGGGACCGGCCGCGCGCTGAGGGTCCGCTGGTGAGCGGCCGCCCGGTCCTCTTCTACAGCGACTGGCCGCTCGGCTACCACAACCAGGAGGCCGAGCGGAAGGCGCGCGACCTCGCCGCGCACGGCTACGACGTCGTCTACGTCGCCGGGGTGGGGACGCGCAACCCGCGCCTGTCGAGCGCCGGCAAGGCCGCCGACCGGCTGTGGCGCAAGCTGCGGCCGGGCGCGGCGCAGGCGACCGAGGCGGCCGGCGCGCCGTTGCCGCCCGGCCTGCGCGCCGCCGGGCTGCTCGTGGCCCCGCCGCGTCAGGTGCGCGCGATGCGCCGGCTCAACGCGCGCTGGGTCGAGCGCCAGCTGCGCGGTGCGATCGGCGACTGGCCGAGCGCCGTGGCGTGGATCCGCCACGCCACGCCGGAGCTCGTCGACGCGCTGCGGGCCCTGCGCCCGGCCGCGGTCGTCTACGAGGTCGTCGACGCGCACCACACCGGCCCCGGCATGACCGGCGTCTGGCTCGAGGCCTTCGAGGCGGCCGAGCGCGAGCTGGCCACCCGCGCCGACGCGGTCGTCGTGACCAACCCGCCGCTGGCGCCGCGCTTCGAGGCCTGGGGGATCGAGCCGGTGCTGCTGCCGCACGGCGTCGAGCTCTTCGACTGGGCGCCGCGCGAGGCCGGCAGGCCGCCCGACGCGCCCGTGCTCGGCTTCCTCGGCGTGCTCGACGTGCGGCTCGACCGCGACGTCATCCGCCACGTGGCGAGCGCGCGCCCGCGCTGGACGATCCGGCTCGTCGGGCCGGTCGAGCGCGGCTTCGACCCCGGCGACTACGCCGACCTGCCGAACGTGCGCGTCGAGCCGCCCGTCCCGCACGCCCAGGTCGGCGAGGTGCTGCGGACCTTCGACGTCGGCCTCCTGGCCTACGCCGACAGCCCGATGTACCGCGGCATGGCGCCGCTGAAGCTGCTCGAGTGCCTCGCCGCCGGACGCCCCGTGGTCGCGCGGCCCGCGCCGGCGATGGCGCCGTTCGCCGAGCACGTCGCGTTCGCCGAGACCCCCGAGGCGTTCGTCGCCGAGGTCGAGCGGGTGGTGCGCGAGGACACGCCGGAGCTGGCGGCCGGGCGCCGCCGCGTCGCCGAGGCCAACGCCTGGGAGCCGCGGCTGGCGGAGCTGCGGGCGCTCGTCGCCCGGCTCACCGGCGACGCGCCGCGGAGCTG
The DNA here is from genome assembly GCA_035761245.1 of Capillimicrobium sp. Taxonomy (GTDB): domain Bacteria; phylum Actinomycetota; class Thermoleophilia; order Solirubrobacterales; family Solirubrobacteraceae; genus Capillimicrobium. The sequence continues at coordinate 4,742 of DASTRJ010000102.1, forward strand.
AGCGCGCGGCGGATCCCGGCGGCCGGCGGGCCGAAGCGGGCGCACCCGGCGAGGAAGCCCGCGCCCCACGCGAGGTGCATCGTCGCGAGCGCCGCCGCGATCGGCGTCGCCTCCGCCGGGCGCGGCGCGATGCGGGCCGACTCGACGGCGACGGCGGCGGCGTACAGGGCCGTCATCGCGCGCGCGGGGCGGCGCAGCGGACGCGGCGCGGCGAGCGCCGCCAGCGCGCTGCCGGCGATCGCGGCCGAGACGAGGTGCGCCGGGCGCAGCGCCACCGGATGGCGATGGCTCGTGCGCACGCGGAAGAGCCCGAAGCGCCAGTACTGCCGTGCGAGCGCGCGCAGGTCGTCGCGGGGCGCGTAGCCGGTCGCCATCGCGTCGACGCAGACGATCCGCCCGCCGCGCGACAGCACGCGGCCGGCCATCTCCGCGTCCTCGTTGACGGTGAAGCTCTCGTCCCAGCCGCCGAGCTCCTCGAGCAGCTCGCGCCGCCAGATGCCGCCGAACACGCCGGTGTCGAGCTCGCGCTCGCCGCTCGCGGCGCCCCACTTCGCCGAGCCGCCCTGGCCGAGCTTCGAGCCGAGCGCGAGCGCGACCCGGCGCGCCCACCGCCCGGTCGGGCGCGGCACCGCCGGGCCCGTCACCCAGTCGACGTCGCCGCGCTCCAGGCGGGCGATGCCGCGGGCGAGGTAGTCCGGCGGGTACCAGGCGTGGGCGTCCATCCGCGCGACGTAGCGGCCGCGGGCGGCGCGCAGGCCGACGTTGAGCGCCGCCGGGACGATGCGCGCCGGGTTGCGCAGCACGCGCACCCGCGGGTCGCTCGCCGCCAGCTCGGCGAGGATCGCGGGCGTCTCGTCGGTCGAGCCCCCGTCGACGAACAGCAGCTCGAGGTCGCCCGCGCCGCGCTGGGCGAGCATCGCCGCGGCGGTGTCGCGCAGCCAGCGGCCCTCGTCGAGGACCGGGATGAGCACCGAGACGTCGGTCACGCGTTCGCCTCGGCGAGGCGCGGGTCGCGCCGCAGCCGCCGGTGCTTCCACTGCAGGTAGTACCAGTCGCGGAAGGCGCGCCACGCCTTGCGGCCGAACTGGTTGCGGCGGGTGACCGCCTGCCAGTGGTGGGTGACGACCGCGTCGGGCACGTAGCGGACCTTCAGGCCGGCGGCCCAGACCCGCAGGCACCAGTCGAGGTCCTCGCCCCCGTAGGAGGAGACGTGGCGGTCGTACGGCCCGATCCGGCTCGGCAGGTCGGCGCGCCACATCTGCGCCGCGCCGCTGACCCACACCACCGAGCGCGCCGTCGCGTGGTCGAAGTCCTGCATGAGGTGGCGCTGGTGCGCGCGCGGGTTCGGGTCCAGACGCGCGTACGGCCCGCGGCGCATCACGGGGATGAGGAACGGCGGCCAGCGGCGGCTCGACGGCTGCAGCTCGCCGTCGGTCCCGACGAGCTTCGGGCCGACGAGCCCCACCTCGGGATGCTCGTCGAGCACCCGCACGAGCTCGCGGACCGTCCCGGGGTGCAGCTCGGTGTCGGCGTCGAGCATGAGGACCTTGCGGCCGCGCACCAGCGGCAGCGCCGCGTTGCGGCCGGCGACGAGGCCCTCGTTGACGGGCTTGGCGACGACGCGCGCCGCCGGGAAGGCCTCGCGGACGGCGTCCGGCGTGCCGTCGCCGGAGCCGTCGTCGACGACGATCACCTCGTATGGCACGTCGGCGTGGCGCTCGATGCTCGCCAGGCAGGCGAGCGTCTCCGCCTTGGCGCGCCAGGTGACGATGACGAAGCTGACCTCGGGGGCGTCCGTGGGGTCGGTCATGCGGGCTGCGTTCCGTGCGGCCGACAAGGGCCGCCCCGGCAGGGCCGAGGCGGCCGGTCTCCGTCGTGGGTCAGGCGCGCGCCGCCTGGTCGCGCGAGAGGCGCCGGACGCCGAGCCCGAGCGCCACGAGCAGGATGCCGCCGACCGCGACGAGCGCCGCGTCGAAGCCGGTGAACGGCAGCTCGCCGGAGGAGACCTCCTGCGTCGCGCCGGCGCTCGCGCCGGCCGTCGGCGCTGTGCCCCCGCCGCCCTGGTTCGGGGTCGAGACCGACGCGGCGACCTCGCCTTGGCCGCCGTAGGCGTCGCCGGCCGATTCCTGGGCGATGGCGACGCCGGGCGCGGCCGCGAGCGCCGCGCTGGAGGAGAGGATGAGAGCGATCGTCCGAAAACGCTGCATGGGTGGGAACCGTTCCTTGGAGTGGATGCTGGACCTTCCGTGCTGCTGGACCGGAGTCGCGCTTACCCTCCCAGTCGCCTTTCCACGCGTGCCTGGAGGTATGCCACGGCGGTCCTGTAGGAAAGCCGCCGATCGGAGTCCAGGCGCCGGAGCGCCAGGGCGATCAGCGGATCGCGCGGGGAGCGGGCGCGCGCGGCCTCGAACGCGGCTCTGGCGCCGGCCACGTCGCGGGTCGCGCTGGCCGCCAGCCCGAGCTGGAAGCGCGGCAGCCAGTCGCGCGGCGTGCGCTCGACCGCCTCGGCGAACGCGGCGCGCGCCCGCTCGGGGCGGTCGCGGTACATCTCGATCGTCCCCTCGACGACGAGCGGCTCGGCGTCGAGCGGGTCGAGGTCGGCGGCGCGGTCAAGCCGGCGCAGCGCGGCGTCCGGGTCGGCCGGCCAGTCGCGGGCCGCGACCTCGACGTCGTGGTCGGCGACCCATGCGGCCGTGACGGCGAGCGCGGCGACGAGCCCCAGCGCGGCGCCGGCGGCGGCCGTCGCGACGCGCGCGGCGCGCGGCCACCGCCGCGGCACGGCCAGGGCGCCGGGCTCGCCGGCGTCGTGCGCGGGCAGCGCCGCCACCATGCCCGCGAAGGCGAGCGCCGCCGCGCTCAGGACGGGCACCTCCCACAGCCAGTCGACCGACCCGTGCACGAGCCAGACGACGAGCGGCGCGAGCCCGGCCGCAGCCACCGCCGCCACGGGCGGCGCCGCCCGCAGCCGCCGCCACGCCGCCCACGCGACGCCAGCGAGGAACGCCGCGAACAGCAGCGCGCCGACGAGCCCGGTGTGCACGAGCAGGCGCAGCTCGAGCGAGTGCGTCCAGCGCGGCTCCTCGCCCGCCTCGCGGCGCTCGAGGTAGGGCTGGGCGAAGTTGTCCTGCCCGATGCCGGCGAGCAGGTGGTCCCCCGCGAGCTCCCACCCGACCCGCCAGAAGTCGTAGCGCGTGCTGCCGAGCGACTCGAAGCGGCTGGCGCCGCCGTCGGGCTGCTCGAAGTCCCGGAAGTCCGCCCACGCGTCGGCGACGCGCTGGCCGGGCGCGCCGTCGGTGGCCGCGAACGCGATCGCGGCGCCGGCCACGAGCGCGACCGCGGCGAGGGCGGCGGCGACCCGGCCGCTCGCCTGCCGCACCCGGGCGGAGGGCGTCACGCGCGCGTCGATCGCCACCGCGGCAGCGCCGGCGGCGAGCAGGCCGGCGCCGACGAGGAGGATCGCCGAGCGGGCGTCCGCCGCCGCCACGGCGAGCTCGGCGTCGGCCGTGCCGGGCGTCACGCCGCCGGCGACCCGGAACGGCTCGAGCAGCGGCTCGAGCGCGAGCGCGACGGCGGCGGCCACGGGCAGCGCGAACAGCGCGAGGCGCACGCGGTTCGGCGTGGCGGCCACCAGGACGAGCGCGATCACCGGCAGGGCGAAGACCCAGCCCCGGCTCTGCGCCAGCACGGCGAGCGCGAGCTGCACGCCGCCGCCGGCGAGCAGGACGGGCCGCACCGGCGCCCACACCTCGCGGCGCCCCGCGAGGAGCAGCGCGAGCGCCGCGCCGACCGTCCACAGCGCGGCGTCGGCGTTCTGGTAGCCGACGGGGCTGGCCAGCCGGGCGTCGATGAAGAGGTCGGGCGCCGACGGCGCGCCGAGCCGGACGGTCGTGACGAGCGCGACGGCGGTCAGCGCCAGCGCCGCGAGCACGAGCGCCGCCCGCGCGGCCGTCACCGTCCACGGGATCGCGACGCCGAGCGCGAAGCAGGCCGCGAACAGCAGCGTGCGATGGCTGCCCTCCAGCGCGACGCCCTGGTTGTCGGCCCAGGTCACCGACAGGTACGACCACGCGGTGTAGGCCGCGATCGCCCCGAGCGCGAGCACCGCCCCGGGCGCCGGCCGGCGGCGCGGCGCGGCGGCCAGCACGACGACGAGCAGCCCCAGGAGGGCGAGCGTTCCCGGCAGCCACGTCGTGGTGGCATAGCCGCCGCCGTCGAGCGCCCACCAGAGCAGCACGCCGACGAGCGCGGTGGCGGGCAGCAGCGCGGGCAGGTCCCGCCGGACGATCCGTGTCACGGACGCCGATATCCCACGTGCGGGGATGATCCATGCGCGACCGGGGTACTGGAGCGTCGATGCGTGGTGCACGGAAGCGGCCCGCCGGCGCCGGACGGCGCCCCCTCGTCGAGATCGCGTCGTTCGAGCGCGTCACCGCGGCCGGCGGCGCGCCGGTGCTGTCGCTCGTGCTGCGCGTCCATCCCGCGGCGCGGCTGCAGCCGGACGCGCTGCGGCTGATCGCCGGGGACGAGCGCGTGGAGCCGCTGTCGGCGGCGGAGCGCACACCCGACCTGCTGGCGCTCGTCTTCCCGGCCGCTGCCGGCGCGACCGGCGAGGCGCCGCTCGCGCTGGAGGTGTCGCCGTCGTTCTCGGTCCCGCTGCCCGCTCCGGTCGACGCGGCACCGGGGGCCGGGGCCGCCGAGCACGCCGAGCCCGCGGACGCCGTCGACCCGGTCGGCGAGCTGCGGGCGGCGCTCGAGGCGGCGCGTCAGGAGCGCGACGCGGTCCACCGGCACGCCGCCGCGCTGGAGGCGCGCCTGCGCGAGGCCGAGCCGGCCGTCGCCGAGGTCGCGCGGCTGCGTGACGACCTGGCCGCCGCGGCGGCCGAGCGCGAGCAGCTCAGCGCCGAGCTCGAGGAGCTGCGCGACGAGGTCGAGGCCGCGATCGACCGCAGCGACGACCTGCGTCACGCGCTCGAGGACGCCGAGCGGCGCGAGCGCGCCGCCACGGAGCGGGCCGCGGCGGCCGCCGAGGCGCTCGACGACACGCGCGCCCGCCTGGAGGAGCTCGAGCCCGCCGTCGACGAGGTCGCGCGCCTCCGGGCGCGGGTCGAGGCGCTCAGCGGCGAGCTGGCCGCGGCGCAGCGCGACGGCGACCTGGCTGCGGTGCGGGCGCAGCTGCGCGAGGCGACCTTCCGCGCCGAGGACGCCGCGGCCCGGCTCGTCGAGGAGCAGGCGATGCGCGATCGCGCGCTCGCCCTCGCCGACGAGCGTGCCACGGCGCTCGCGGCGGCGATGGCGCGCATCGACGAGCTGCTGGCCCAGGGGCGCGACGCCGAGGCCCGCCGCGGCGAGCCGGACGGCGGTGCGCCGCCGGGCCGCCTCGCGGACGCGAACGCGGACGACGACGACCGGCGGCGGCTCGCGCGCGAGCTCGAGGCGGCGCGGAGCGAGGCGCTCGCCGCGCAGGGCCGGCTGGGCGAGGAGCGCGCGGCGCGCGAGGCGGCCGAGCGCAGGCTCGCCGACTTCAGCGCCCGGATGGACGAGCTCGCCCGCCGGCTCGACGAGCTCGCCGTGGCGCGGCGCCGCGCCGAGAGCGACCGCGCCGCCCTGGAGCGCCGGCTGCAGGCGCAGGCGCGCTAGCGGCGCCCGGGCGGGCGGCTAGTACCAGGTGTCGCGGCCGCTGTCGGCCGTCTGGGCGGCGATGACGGCGCCGGAGCGTGTGCGGGTGAGCGCGCCCCCGCACGACGGGCACGGCGGCAGCGGGTCCGGGTCCGCGGACTCGTAGACGTTGCGGCACGTCCCGCAGACGGCGTAGGGCGGCTCGGCTGCGGCTGCGGCCGGCGCGAACGACGGGCGGTCCATCGGCCGGGGCGGCGGCGCGGGCCGGCGGACCGAGCGGTCCGCCATGCCGGCGGCCATGACCGAGAAGAGGACGAGCGTCGTCACGACGACGACGAGCGCGCCCGCGGCGATCGCCAGCCACACCATCGGGCGAGCCTAACGGCGGCTCGTCACCATCGCAACGCGACGCGCCGCTGCGTCACCGCGGGTCGCGGATCAGCAGCTCGACGTTGCGGTCGTCGCGCCGGCCGGGGCCGCCGCCCTCGGTGACGTCGCGCGTCTGCGGGTCGTTGGCCGCGAGCATCCGCGCCAGCGAGCCGAGCTGGACGTCGGTGAGATCGGCCGCCGGGCCCGGCGGCGGCGGCTCGATCGGCGCCGCCGAGTCGAGCAGCGTCCCGAAGATCGACAGCGTGCCGTCGCGGTTGTCCATGATCTCGATCTCGCGCGACTGCTGCGGGAAGTCGACGTGCGACGCGGTGTTGATCGACCAGAACCCGCGCTTGCCCCGGCGGATCGCCTGCACGTCGTTGTGGTGCGTGTGGCCGTTGACGAACGCGATCACGTGCGGGTTGGCCAGCAGCAGCGACCGCAGCGACGCCTTGCCCCGCAGGCCGAGGTGGATCGGCGTGGAGCGCCGCGGGTCGCCGTCGCACCCCGGGCCGTTCGGATCGGTGCAGCCGGCCTCCTCGTCGGGGGTCGGGTTGTCCATCGTCGCCAGCGTGTGATGGCCGTAGACGACGACGAGCTCGTCGCGCCGGCGCGCGGCGCGCAGCTCGCCCTTCAGCCACCGGAACTGCGGATCGTCGAGGTTGCCGTTGGCGCCGCCGCCCTCCGCGACGGTGTCGAGCGAGATGAAGCGCAGCCCGCGCGCCGGGCGCCACGCGTAGTACATCGCGGTGCCGTCGGAGGCCTTCAGCTCGCGACGCGACGTGAACGCGAAGCCGTGGCGGCGGTCGGCACCGCCCTGCAGCGCGCGGTACTCGGGCTTGGAGACGAACGCCCGCTCGGGGTCGGGCGGCGTCTGGCCGGCGCCGCCGAGCAGCGCGCTGATGAACTCGGGGTTGCCGATGCGCGCGAACACCTCGGTGCCGCTCAGCCCCTTGACGCTGGCCGGGTCGAACGTCGCCGACGGGAAGACCTTCAGGCAGCCGGTGACGATCGTGCGGAAGAGCGGCTCGCTCGCCGGGGCGTTGCCCTGCACGAGCCCGTCGTGGTTGCCGCGCGACGAGTACCACGGCACCTTCAGGCCCTCGGCGGAGAACGGGCGCTGGGCGCGATCCATCAGCCCCGGGTAGCGCGGGAAGGCCGAGTACGGCCCCGCGGTCGTCGCGGCGCGGTCGGGATCCCAGAAGCCGGCCTGGCGCGACGGCGGCGTCGACGCCGGGTAGTCGGCGTAGTCCTGCACGCCGGTGTAGCGGCGGTCGGCGACGTCGTCGTTCATCTTCGCCACCTGCTCCGGCGTGGCGCCCGGGCAGGGGTTGGCGTCGCCGATCGGCGCGCCGGAGAACGGGTCGACGCGGCCGCCGTCGAGGATCGAGACCATCCAGCGCACCTCGTTGCGCTGCGTGTTGTCGGGCAGGTCGCCGGTGGTGATGACGAAGCGCAGCTTCGCGCGCCGGCCGTCGCCCTGGCGGACGGTGCTCGTGCGGTTGCGGTTGAGGTTGCGCACGACGGCGTCGAAGGCGTGGGGCCCGAGCGCCTCCTGCGGCCGGAACGAGGCGCTCACCGAGCCGCCGGCCGGGTCGAGGAGCTCGACGCGCGCGGGCGACATCTCGTCGGCGATCTGCGGGTCGGTGACCTGGCCGAAGAAGGCGAGCGACCGGCGCCGCTGCGCGCGGCCGCGGCGCGGCTCCGCCAGGTCGTCGCGGACGACGTGGCGCTCACCGGCGCCCCGGCGCAGCGGGTGGTAGCCGCCGTCGCGGGGGCCGTAGCCGCCCTGGACGCGGATCGTCTCGTCGAGCGTGGTCCGGCCGGCCGGGTCGGCGAGCGCCGGAGCGGCGGCGGCGAGCGAGAGCGCGGCGCCGGCGGCGGCCGCGAGCAGCGGAGTTCGACCCATGCGCGGCAACGGTACGGGATGCCTCGCGTTGGCGCGACGGCGGAAGCGGGTAGCCCGGACCCATGTCCATCCGCGAGGACTACGACATCCCCTCGGGCACCAACCGGCTGCCTCCGATCCGCATGTGGGTCGTCATGTGCGTCGTCCCACTCGCCGCGCTCATCCTCTGGGCGGTCCTGCCCAACAGCCCGATCACGGTGGCGCTGCTCGTCATCGCCGTGCTTGCGGCCGTCTTCGTCGGCGTCGGGTGGGTGATGAGCGCCCGCGGCCTCAACCGCCCGCCGGGCCGCAACCCGCGCCCCCGCACCTGACCGGCCGCGCCGCTCGAGGCCGGCGCTAGGCTCGCCGCCCATGGCTGACGAGCCGACGACCGAGCAGCTGCGCGCGATCCAGGGCGACCGCGCGCGCCGCGAGGCGGAGCAGGCGCAGGAGGCCGAAGGGTCGGCGGAGCGCCGCACGCACCAGCGGCGCGCCGACAAGGCGGCGTACCTGCGCGACAAGCTGGCCGAGCAGGAAGAGAGCGAGAGGGACTGATGGACGACGCGACGCTGGAGCGCCTGGCCGACCTGATCGTCGGCGCGGGCGCCAACGTACAGCCCGACCAGGTGGTGGCGATCAGCACCGAGCCCGGCAAGGAGGCGCTCACGCGCGCGCTCGCCGCGGCGGCGTACCGGCGCGGCGCCAGGTTCGTCGACGTCTGGCCGTTCGACCTCCACGTCAAGAAGGCGCGGATCGAGCTGTCCGACGAGGAGGACCTGCGGTTCGTGCCGCCGTGGCTGCACGACCGTGTGCGCCAGCTCGGCGAGCTGCGCGGCGCGCGGATCTCGCTCAGCGGTCCGGTCGAGCCGACGCTCTTCCAGGGCCTCGACCCGAAGCGGCTCGGGATCGACCAGCTGCCGTACGTGCCCGAGACGATGCAGGTCATCAACGGCCGCCTCGTCAACTGGTGCGTGGCGCCGTGCCCGACCGAGTCGTGGGCGCGCTTCGTGCACCGTGACCTCGAGCCGGCCGAGGCGCTCGCGCGGCTCGAGCGCGACCTGATCCACATCCTCCGCCTCGACGAGCCGGACCCGCAGGCGGCGTGGCGCGACCGCGTGGCGGCGATCGAGCAGGCCGCCGGCGCGCTCAACGAGCGCCGCTTCGACGCGATCCACTTCCGCGGGCCGGGGACGGATCTGCGCGTCGGGCTGCTTCCGTCGTCGACGTGGACGGGCGGGGCGATGGACACCGCCGACGGCATCACGCACATCGCGAACATCCCCACCGAGGAGGTGTTCACCGCGCCCGACCCGGAGCGCGTCGACGGCCACGTCGCGGCGACCAAGCCGCTCGTGCTCGGCGGGACGACGATCGAGGGCCTGAAGGTCCGCTTCGAGGGCGGCCGCGCGGTCGAGATCACCGCCGACACCGGCGGCGACGTGCTCGCGGCGATGACCCGCAAGGACGACGGCGCGAACCGCCTCGGCGAGATCGCGCTCGTCGACCGCGAGGGCCGCATCGGCCCGCTGGAGACGGTCTTCTACGACACGCTGCTCGACGAGAACGCCGCCAGCCACATCGCGCTCGGGGCCGCCTACGAGCTGACCGTCGCCGACGACGCGGACAAGGAGCGCATCAACGTCTCCGACATCCACATCGACTTCATGATCGGGTCGCCCGAGGTCGACGTCGACGGCGTGCTCGCGGACGGCTCGACGGTCCCGGTGCTGCGCGACGGGAGCTGGCAGATCTAGCGTCCGGCCGATCGGACGTTCGGCCAGGGGTGGTCACGGTCACCGCGGGGCTGTACGGTGCCGCGGCCGTGCTCCGCCGCTGCCTGCTCGCCGCGCTCGCCTGCCTGCTCCTGCCGGCGCCAGCCGCCATGGGGGCGCCGGGCGGGGCGTCGACGCGCATCGTCGGGGGCCACGACGTCGACATCGCGGAGTGGCCGTTCCTCGCGGCGATCGTCAGCGCGGACCGCTCCGACGCGTTCCAGGGCCAGTTCTGCGGCGGCTCGCTGATCGCGCCGCGCGTCGTGCTCACCGCCGCCCACTGCCTCGACGGGCGGGCGATCGACGTGCTCCTCGGGCGGACCGTGCTGTCGGGCAGCGGCGGCGAGCGCATCCGCGTCGCCGAGCAGCTCCTGCCGCCCGGCTACGACGCGGCGAGCAACACGCCCGACGTGGCGGTGCTCGTCCTCGAGCGGCCGGCGACCGCGCCGCCGATCCCGCTCGCCGGCAGCGCACCGGCGGTCGGCACGCCGCTCGAGGTCGCCGGCTGGGGGCTGGTGGAGCAGACGCCGCGCGAGCTCAGCGCCGACTGGCTCCAGGCCGCGGCGATCCAGACGCTGCCGCCCGGCCAGTGCGCGCGCGCCTACGGCCGCAACTTCGCCGCGTCGAGCATGATCTGCGCCGCGACGCCGCGCACCGGCGCACCCGACAGCTGCCAGGGCGACAGCGGCGGCCCGCTCGTCGCGCGCGCGCCCGGCGGCGGCGCCACGCTCGTCGGCGTGGTGTCGTTCGGCGGCCAGGTCTGCGGCGACCCGGCGCTGCCCGGCGTGTACGCCAGCGTCGCCGCCAACCGGGCGTTCCTCGACGGGATCGTCGCGCGCGTCGGCGCCGGCGGCGCCGTCTCGGAGCCGGTCGCCCCGCCGGCCGACGTGTCGACGATCGCGCTGCGCTTCGGGCGGATGGCCTGCCCGACGAGCCAGTGCCGCGTCGACATCCGCACGACCGGCCCGGTCGAGTCGCTCACCGGCGGGCTCGTGCTGTGGGTCCGGCGCACCGGCCGGCACCCGATCGACCGCTTCGCGCTCGCCCAGAAGGTGCGCGACGGCCTCTGGCGCGCCTGGGTCGACCTGCCGTTCGGGCGGCTGCGCCTCGTCGCCGTCGGCGTCGACGAGGAGGCCAACCCGGTGACCGACCTCGCCCGCACGTCGATCCGCGTCACCCCGGGGTAGCGCCGCGCCTCGCTACGCTTCCCGGGCCGCATCACCACCTGGAGAGGTGCCGGAGCGGTTGAACGGGCGCGACTGGAAATCGCGTAACGGGGGTCAACCTCGTTCGAGGGTTCGAATCCCTCCCTCTCCGCTTGGACAGCATCGTGAGTCCAGGGCTGCCTCGTCCGTGTGGACTCTCGGGACGGTCGAACCGGCCGTCGCGAGTGGTTTCAGGGTCCGGAGTCTGGCGGGCCGCTTTCGGGCCAACGGTCGTGGGGTCCGGAGAATGCTTGCGTGGAGCGTTTTGGCGCCTTCCCGGCGAGACGGGGCGAACGGGACGGGGCGGCCGCGAGCGGCGCGCTCGTCGTAAGGCGAGCTCCGTGCATGGCTGCGGGCAGATCGGCCGTTGTGAGGACCGGCGGAGGCCCCTTGCGGCACGCCCGCGCACGCCACATTGCGATACCCGCAGCCGTCTACCGACCGCGTTCGTGACCCGGTCGGTACGAGAGGTACGTGCAATGTGCGGCCTCGCGATGCCGATACAGCGGGACCGCTTCGTCCCAGTTGGCTACCGGTGGATAGAGCAAGCCGATGAGCGCTTCCTGCGCGCTCGCGGAGCGCTCCGCAGGATCGTTCGAGCGTTGATATCTTTCTGCGTGCCCGGCCAGGGTCGGTCGGCGAGAAGCGAAAGGAATCTGCATGCGAAGGATTCTCCGCGGCACTCTTCTATTGGGCGCGATCGCAGCCGCTTCGCCGCTCACGTCGACGGTGAGCGCGGGGAGCGCAGCGACGAGCCCCGCAGATTCTCAGATAGCTCATGCAGGCAAGGCGCCGCACGGGCAGTTGATGCGCGATGCCTGGGCGGCGGCGGAACAGCAGGCACTCGAGTTGGCCAAGGAGCGGAGGCTTCGTCGTAACCCTTCGCGTGTCGCGCAGCGCGCCCAGTCTCGAACACTGTTCAAGGGGCTCTCGCCGGGCGAGGCGGCGCGGCTGGCTCTTCAGCAGTTTCCCGAGATCGTGGGTGCTCCGGCGGCCGGTCCGCTGCTCCAAGGCCAAGTTGCGGACGAGTACGTGGGTCGTTTCGCCGCGAGGCTCAAGGGAGCTGGTCCAGGCCGCCGTGACGCTCTGGTGGTCTCCACGTCGCCGCTGCGTGACAACGACGGGTCCGGCAAGCTGGCGCCGGTCGACATCAGTCTCGAACGGGGGCCGGCGGGGTGGGAACCGAAGAATCCGTTGGAGCCGTATGCAATCGGGGATAACGCCCGTGTTGAGTTCGTGGAGGGGGGTGTGACGGTCACGCCTGAGGGGGCGACCGTCGCCGGCGAAACGGTCGGTGAGACGCTGTTTTTCGCAGACACCTTGACTGACACCGACACATTGATCAAGCCGCTCACAACGGGCGTGCAGTATGGATGGCAGTTACGTTCGGTCGACAGCCCTGAGCAGCTGAGGCTCGACGTCGATCTACCCGCCGAGGCTTCACTTGTGGGCGGTGGGCCACGCGGCGTACGGATCGTGCGCGGCGGCGAGACCGTTGGTCAGATTAGCCCCGCGATCGCGTTCGATGCCGAGGGTAAGCCCTTGAGGGCGGAGCTGTCGATCGATGACGACAGCGTGCTCGTGACGGTCGCCCATCGCGAGCAGGACGTCGCTTATCCGATCCTGGTCGACCCCGAGGTCACTGCCCAGTTCTATTTCAACTACAACGCGTACGACGCTTTCGAGTTCTGGGGCAACTACAACGTGCCGGGCAACAAGATGACATTGCTGCCGGGAGATTTCTGGTACGGCCGCGGTCTGTACATCCAGTCGGCGAATTATCCGAGCACTCCGCCGTTGCGGTTCGATCCCAGTATTGGCCCCGGGTATGCGGATCGGGCGGGCTTCTTCTTCGACGCGCCCGGCGATGCACGGATCTACAAGGTCACGAACAACAAGAGCATGCATATCCTCGGTGCCTCGCTGCACATCTGCATGGTGGCGGGCATCGCGAACGCTGACCACAACAGCTGGGAGGGCCCCGGCGGCTACACCTGGGGTGAGGGTTGCGCGCCATTCAGCCAGTACGCCTGGACGCTCTACGTTCCGAACGGCGGCGGCACGACGGGCAACGCCTTCATCTACGGCGTATACACGTATCAGGCGAACCAGACCGCGTTCGATAGCTACTTCGCTGACGTCCAGCTGTACATGTACGACGTCGACGCCCCGAGCGGACCTTCCGGATTCGCAGGGCCACAGATCACGGCTCCCAAGACGTTCCCAGAGTGGAACCAGGATCCGAATGCGGTGCTCTCTGCCTACGTCCGCGACCGCAGTACCGGGGTCAAGAGCGTCACCTTCTACGGGCCGGCCTCCTGGACCTACAACGGGATGAACGGTCAGTCCGGCATCACTATTACGAACCCGGCGTGCGCCTACGGTCCGTGTAAGCGCCCTGCTGGCCAGCAGTACAACGAGTGGAGGGCGGACGTACCGATCGCGACCATGCCTGACGGCGAGCACCCCGTCACCGCCGTGGCTCGCGATGCAGCCGGTAACGTCTCGCCGACCTCCTCGCCATATACGCTGCGCTTTGACCTTCGTTCGCCGCCTACGCCACTGAACGTCACGGCCGCCAGCCTGGACACCGCCACGGCAACGGCCGAGCTCGCTGTGATGCTCGACGATGACACCGACGTGGGAGGCGATGAGCCACAATCTCCATTTGTCGAGACGCAAGTTCGCTGGCGTCATCCTGGTTCGTCGTTTACGCCATGGACGTCGACGTCCGACAATCAGTTCGTAGTGACGAACGCGTATGTCGGTAACTTCGTCGAAGTTGAAGCGCGGACGGTAGACACTGCGAATCACTACTCCGGCGTCCTGAGCACGACGGTGCAGATCGTCGAGCCAGATCTCGGTCTCGTCCCGGAGGTAGTTGCGCCGCCGGGTACCGGTAACTCGGACGTGACGGTTGATGTGGACGCAACTGTCCTCGGCACCACATATGAAGCGGGCCCAGGCACGCGGGTCGCTCTCGTGCGGGATTCAACGAACGAAAAGATCGTCGACGACACTGACCAAGGTGGCCGAGCGGTATTTCCGGACCTAGCACCGGGGAGCTACACCGTTCTCGCGGCGGGCACCGGGGAGCACCCGGAGGCAACGCCGATTGGCGACACCTTCAACGTGACGTCGGGCCAGAACGTTGAGCGCTCCTACCAGCTGAGCGTCGGAGGGGTGACCGCCGAGCAGGCAGCCATCCTCGCAAGGGTTCCGCTGGCGCTCGCTCGAAACTGGATGGATGATCGGCAACAGGCATTCCATACCACCGAAATGATGTTCGGTTCGCGGCCGGATAACTATAAGCCGAACGCGTTCCAGCACTCCCTCGCCACCGCGCTCGTCACGCGTAGCGTCTACACGCTCGGGTTCTGGTTCCCTGGGAAGTCGGACACCCTTGGCGAGGAATTCGCCGACGCCCATGAGGCTGGCGGTTCCGGCGCGGCGCACGAGATGGATCTTCACAACAATCACGTGGGCGGCTTGTTCGCACGCGAACATCCGAAACGCAACGAGCGCCAGCTCTGTCTCGCTATGAAGTCGGCAATCCGCGGCGGCAAATACGGAGCAGCGGGAGCCACCGAGCGGCAGCTCTACTGGATCGAAAAGACGCAGAACCCATGGAGGCCGGGGCCCGACTCAGTGTGCGACGAGCTGTGATGGGCGTGAGCGCGCGGCCACTTTGCCTGCGGACGCGCCGCGCGCTTCCGGCACCGTGTCGCCTAACGGTCACTCGAGAGTGAGGCTTGATTTGGATGTGACTCGGCGTTCATTGCTGCTCAGGATCGGCGTCGTCGCCGCTGGCGTAGTGGCCGTGCTGGCTGGGTACGTCATCTTGGCGACCTTTGTTCTTCATGGCCCGGTCGACGGCAGATCGCTGCTGCGGTCGGTGAGCGGCGTGGCGAATTCCGTTGGCGAGCCGCTTGAACCGTGCGACCCCGCTACGAAGCCTCGGGTGTGGAATTGCACCGTCGGCGACCGTGAGGGCAGCGGAACTGTGGAATATCGCGTCACGCTGCGCCCCGACAGCTCTTGCTGGGACGCGATCCTCGTGGACGACTATTCCGAGGGCGGGATGCCGCGCTACCTGAACGGATGCGTGCGCCGCATGGAATGGTCGTTGCTGTAGTGGTCGTTCCAGACGCCGGCGGCGGCCCGGATCGAGCTGCGCGCATGTTGCTATCAAGTCACATAGCGCGCTGCCCTGCCGGCTCGTCATCGCCCGACAGTGCGGCTCCCGCCGCCCTCCGCAGGCGCCATGCGACGTCGTGCCAGCGCGCTCCGGACTGGCCGCGCTCGATCTCGGGTCCGGCCCTTGCGCCGAACGCCTCCATCGCATCGCCGAGCG
Organism: Capillimicrobium sp.; assembly: GCA_035761245.1. Lineage (GTDB taxonomy): Bacteria > Actinomycetota > Thermoleophilia > Solirubrobacterales > Solirubrobacteraceae > Capillimicrobium. The sequence continues at coordinate 19,946 of DASTRJ010000102.1, forward strand.
CCTCCAGCGTGGTGCCGACGCACCGCAGGGTCGCCGCCGCGGCGCCCGCCTCAGGACGCGCCCCGCTCGCGGCGCGGATCGCGCTGGCGGCCGCGGTGAGCCGGCAGGCATGGTCGAAGACCACGTGAGCCGGATCGCGTCGTGAGCCGGCCGGCGGTGCGGCGGCATGCCCGGCCAGCGCGGGCCCGACGCGCTCGCGCAGGCGGCCGGTGAGCCGGCCGGCGGCGCGGAGCTCGTCGGCGGCCGCCGGCAGCGGTCCGGCGGCGTGTGGGCGCAGCCGGACCAGGGCGTCGGCCAGCGCGTCGATGGCCGCCTCCACGCACCCCAGCGTGGCGGCGAGGGCCGGCGGCGTGCCGTCAGCCGCGGCCATCGCCCGTAGCCCGCGTGCGGCGAGCAGGAGGTCGGCGGCGTGCTCCTCGAGCAGCGGCGTGCTCGGGCGTCCCTCGAGGCGAGGCCCGCGCGCGGCGGCGGGGCGGCGCGCGTCGTGATGATGGAGCAGCGACACGGAGCCAGCTTCGACCCTGCGCGCTCGCACGTACATTGGGATCGATGTGCATTTCGCCTCCGTCCTCCGTCGGGCGCCCGCCGAGACGCCGGGCGGCGTCGCTGCTGTGGTGGGTGGTGATGGTCAACGTCACCGTGCTCGGGGCGTCGGCCCTGCTGCTGATCGCCACGCCCGTGCGGATCACGCCGAAGATCGCGGCGGCGGAGGCGGCGATCGTGATCGCCGGCTTCCTCGCCATGGCGGCGCTCAGCCTCGTGATGCTCCGCGGCGTGCTCGCCCCGCTGCGGCGCCTCGCCGGGGTGATGGCGGAGGTCGAGCCGCTCAGTCCGGGCCGGCGCCTGGACGAGCGCGACGCCCGCTACGCCGAGGTCATCACCGTCACCCGCGCCTTCAACGCGATGCTCGACCGGCTCGAGGACGAGCGGCGCAGCAGCACGCGGCGGGTCCTCGAGGCGCAGGAAGCCGAGCGCATCCGCATCGCGCGCGAGCTGCACGACGACATCGGGCAGACGCTCACGGCGACGGCGATCGAGGCCGAGCGGGCGGCCGGCGACGGCGACGACCCGCGCGCGCAGGCGCTCCGGCGTGCGGCGAACGCCGTTCGCGCGAGCCTCGACGACGTCCGCCGGATCGCCCGCGAGCTGCGGCCCGAGGCGCTCGACGACCTCGGGCTCGTCAACGCGCTGATCTCGCTGTGCCGGCGGGTGGAGGCGCAGAGCGGCCGGCCGGTCCGGATCCGCGCGGCCGAGGCGCTCCCCGCACTGCCCGCCGAGACCGAGCTCGTCCTCTACCGGGTGGCGCAGGAGAGCCTGACGAACGTCATCCGCCACGCCAACGCGCGCGACGCCGAGCTGTCGCTCACCGCGGACGGCCGCTGGGTCACGCTCGTCGTCGCCGACGACGGCGAGGGGCTCGGCCCCGCGGCGGCGGCCGAGTCGGGAACCGGCATCGCCGGGATGCGCGAGCGCGCGCTCCTCGTCGGCGGCCGCCTGCAGCTGCGCCCGCGGCGTGGCGGCGGGACCGAGGTCGTGCTCGACGTGCCGGTGGGCGAGCGCTGATGTCGGTCCCGCTGAAGACGAGGATCCTGCTCGCCGACGACCACGCGGTCGTGCGCGGCGGGCTGCGGCTCGTCCTCGACGCCGAGCCGGATCTGCAGGTCGTCCACGAGGCGTCCGACGGGGCCGAGGCGGTCGAGATCGCGCTGCGCGAGGACATCGACCTCGCCGTCCTCGACGTCGCGATGCCGCGCATGACGGGCCTGCAGGCGGCGCGCGAGCTGTCCCGCCGCCGTCCCGAGCTGCGGCTGCTCATGCTCTCGATGCACGACAACGAGCAGTACTTCTTCGAGGCGCTGAAGGCGGGCGCCTCCGGCTACGTGCTCAAGACGGCCGCCAACGCGGACTTCGTCGAGGCGTGCCGCGCGACGATGCGCGGCGAGCCGTTCGTCTACCCGTCGGCGGCCGCCGCGCTCATCCGCGACTACCTCGAGCGCGCCCGCCGCGGCGAGGCGGCGCCGACCGACCCGCTCACGCCGCGCGAGCTCGACGTGCTGAAGCTGATCGCCGAGGGGCACACGAGCGAGGAGATCGCCGGCGTGCTGGTCATCAGCAAGAAGACGGTCGACCGGCACCGCGCGAACATCCTGGAGAAGCTCGAGATGCGCAACCGCGTCGAGCTGACGCGGTACGCGATCCGCCGCGGCCTCGTGGAGCCGTGAGGATGGGGGTCAGCCCCCATGGGCGGGCGGTCGTGCCCACGGCAGGATGGCGGGCATGGCGCCCATCCTCATCCGCTGCACCGTCCACCGCGACCTCTCGCACCACGCGTTCTCCGACTGGCTCGACCGGCGCCGCGCCGAGCTGACGCGCCAGCCCCGCGGGCTGCGGCACGTCAACGCGTCGCGTCTCGGCTCGGCGACGTGGGTGCTGGAGCTGCACGGCACCCGGCCCCACGACCCGGACTTCGAGACGGCGGCGAAGCACCTGTTCGCCGACCTGTCCCTCCTCGGGATGCGGCCCGACGTCTACGTCCCGTGGTCAGCCGGGGCGGACGAGTGGCTGGTCGAGCGCGACGATGCGCAGCTGCCGGCTGCGGCCACCGGGCAGTGAGACCGTCGCCTCGTCGCCGACGCCCCGGCCCAGGATCGCCTGGCCGACGGGCGAGGCCGCCGAGACCGTGCCGGGCTCGCCGTCGTGCCAGACGACCAGCACGTACTCGTGCGTGCGCCCCGACGCGACGTCCTCGACGGTCACCCGCGAGCCGATCCCGGCCGGCTCCCCGCCTGCCGGGTCGTGGTCGACCACCTCCGCGTGACGCAGCACGGCCTCGAGCTGCAGGAGCGCCTCGTCACGCCGCGCCGCCGGCTCGGCGTCGCGCAGCGCCCGCAGACGCGCCACCTCCGTCTCGAGGATCCGGGCGGCGGACGAGGTGAGGACGGGGCCGCGGCTCGGGGCGGCGTCGACGGGTCGCGGAGAGAGCATGCGCTCATCGTCGGCGCGCCGGCGGGGCGGTTCCATGGGGCCTGATGACCATCTCGGCCGGGTCGGCGGCGGGGGTGCTCCGAATTTCGGACGCTCCGCGTCGTGAATTCGGAGCACGTCGGCCACCGCGCGGGAGCCCGCTGCGGCCGAGAGCGCAGCCGCCCCGGCGTGCATCTCCGGCCGCCCGCGGGTAGGTCGCGGCCATGGTGGTCAAGGACGTCGCCTTCGCCGCCGCTCGCGGGACCGGGGTGCCGGTGCTCGAGGCCGACCCCGCGCTCGCGGCGCGGGTTCCGGCCGATCAGCGCCGCGTCGCCGCCGCCCGGCTCGTCGCGCGCCAACGGCGCATCCCCCCGGGTCCGTGGGACGTCGGCGACCGGGACGAGGTCCTACGACCCGGCCTGCTCGGGCTGCTCGTGACCGACGGCATCGTGGCCGGGACCACCGACGTCCAGGGACGGGCGCACGTCGAGCTGCTCGGGCCCGGTGACGTCATCCAGCCGTGGACGGAGGCCGACGCGGAGTCCGTCGTCGTCTCGACCGTGAGCTGGCGGGCCCAGACGCCGCTGACCGTGCTCCTGCTCGACCGGCGCTTCGCGCTGGCCGCGTCGCCGTGGCCGGAGATCACGGCGGCGCTCATGAACCGGCTCGTCCTGCGCGCCCGCCGCCTCAGCTTCCAGATGGCGGTCAGCTCGCTGCCGCGGACGACCGACCGCGTGCTGCTCATGCTCTGGCACTTCGCCGACCTCTGGGGCACCGTCACGCGCGAGGGCGTCACGCTCCAGCTGCCGCTGACGCACAGCCGCTTCGCGTCGGTGGTCGGGACGCGCCGCCCCTCGTTCACCGCCGCCGTCAGCGAGCTGCGCGAGGCCGGGTGCCTCGCCACCCGCGGGCGCAGCGAGTGGATCCTGCGCCCGCCGGCGCCCCGCACCTTCCGCGAGATCCGCGAGCAGGTCGGGCTCCCGCACCGCCGCGCGCGCTGACCGGCGCGATCCTTCACGGCCACTGCCATCACAGGACCGTCTGGAGCACCGCGGCCTGCCC
>DASTRJ010000103.1:0-8620 GCA_035761245.1 Capillimicrobium sp.
GCGAAGCGGCGACGCGCGAGCGCGAGGCGGGCCGCCACGCCGAGGCCGCGGCGCTGCTCGAGCGGGCGGTGGAGGAGCCGTGCCCGCCGGGCGATCGCGCCGCCGCATGCGCCGAGCTGTGGCTGGCGCGCGGGCACCAGCGGCTCGCCGACGGCGACCCGGCCGGCGCGCGCCAGGCGTTCGCCGCCGGCCTCGACCACGTCGGCGACGCCCCGGGCACGCCGCTCGAGCGCGAGCTGCACGCCGCGCACGCGGCGGCCGAGGCGTTCGCGCTCGCCGGCATGCCCGACGACGAGCTCGATCGCGCGCTGACACCCCCGAGCGGACGCCAGAGCGGCCGCGACCGGTCGATGCGCGCGCACGCCGCGATCATCGGCGCCCGGTCCGGCGCGCTGCCGGCCGAGCGCGCGCTCGAGCTGGCGCGCTGGGCCATCGACGGCGGCGCGCTGGTCGCCGAGGACGGCGTCGAGGCGCCGGCGTTCAGCCTCGTCACCGCGACGCTGCACTTCGTCGACGCCCTCGAGGAGAGCGTCGCGCTCTGCACCGCGGCGCTCGCCGACGCCGAGGCGCGCGGCTCGGCGTTCGGCGCGGCGCTCGCGCGCTACCTGCGCGCCGCGCCGCTGCTGCGGCTCGCTCGCCTCGACGAGATGCGCCGGGACGCCACCGCGGCCGCGGCGGGCTTCCCGCCCGACGAGGGGATCTGGAGGTACGGCGCCGACCGGCTCCTCGCGCTCGCCGCGCTCGAGGAGGGCGACGTCGCCGCCGCGGTGGAGCTCGCGACCCGGAGGATGGAGGACGCCCGTGCCGCCGAGGCGATCTGGGCGATCGCGCTGCAGACGCGCGCGACGGTGCGGCTCGCGGCGGGAGACCTGGACGGCGCGCTCGCCGATGCCAACGAGGTCGGCGCGCTCGTCGCCGACACCGCCGACAACCCGAACGCCGGCGTCGGCTGGCGGTCGATCGCGGCGCGCGCGCTGACCGTGCTCGGCGAGCGCACCGAGGCGGTGCGGCTCGCCCGAGCCGAGCTGCGGATCGCGCGGCGCTTCGGGGCCGCCGGCGGCATCGGCGTCGCGCTCGTGACGCTCGGGATCGCGGAGCGCGACCGCACCACGTCGCTGCGGGCGCTCGCCGAGGCGGTCGACGTGCTCGCCCACAGCGACTGCCGCCTCGACGCCTGCGCCGCACGGGTCGAGCTGGGCGCCGCGCTGCGCCGCGCCGGGCGCAGGGGCGACGCCCGAGCCCCGCTGACGGCTGCGCTCGACGTCGCCGAGCGCCACGGGCTCGTGATGCTGCGCGACCGCGCCGAGCACGAGCTGCGCGCCGCCGGGGCACGCCCGCGCCGCCGCGCGCTCGCCGGCGTGCCGTCGCTGACGCCCAGCGAGGAGCGGATCGCGCGGCTCGCCGCCAGCGGCCGGTCCAACCCGGCGATCGCCGCCGAGCTGTTCGTCTCCCGCAAGACGGTCGAGTACCACCTCAGCAACGCGTACCGCAAGCTCGGCGTGCGCGGGCGGGACGGCCTGGCGGCCGCCCTGGCCGGCGAGCCGGCCGTCTAGTCCGCCGCGGCGTCGGCGAGCGCGCTGCCGCGGGTCTCGCGGCCGAGCGCCGCGACCACGAGCGCCCCCGCGAGGAACGCCGCGCCGAAGACGACCAATGTGCCCTCGAGCGAGCCGCTGAGCACCTTCGCGCCGAGCAGGGTCACGAGCGCGGCGGCGATCCGCGCCATGGCGCTCGCCCAGCCCATGCCCGTCGTCCGCAGCGCGGTCGGATACGACTCCGGCGTGTAGGCGTAGAGCGCCGCCCAGCCGCCGAGCGAGAAGAAGCTCATGAGGGCGGCGCTGACGACGATGAGCGCGGTGGTGTCGACGATGCCGAACAGCACGGTGAAGACGCCGCTGGCGGCGAGGTACGCGACGAGCGTCGGCTTGCGGCCCCAGCGCTCGACCAGCCAGGCGGCAGACAGGTAGCCCGGGATCTGGGCGCCGGCCAGGATCAGCGCGTAGCCGTAGGTCTGCACGAACGAGAAGCCGCGGTCGACGAGGATCGTCGGCAGGTAGACGAAGAGGCCGTAGTAGGCCAGGCCGATCGCGAACCACGCGAGCCAGAGCATGAGCGTCCGGCGGGCGGCGTCGCCGCGCCACAGCGCCGAGACCGCCGGCGCGGGCGCGGGCGGCGTCGGCGCGAGCGGCCCGGGCGGCTCGGTGCCGTTCGCGCGCGCCACCGCGCCCAGGACCTCCTCGGCCTCCTCGGCACGGCCGGCGGTGACGAGGTAGCGCGGCGACTCGGGCACCCGGCGCCGGATCCACAGCACGAGCAGCGCCGCCGCGCCCGACGCGGCGAGCAGCGGGCGCCACCCGTGGTCGGGGACGATCAGGTACGCCAGCGCGGCGATCGCCACGGTCCCGACCGCCCAGAAGCTCTCCAGCAGCACGAGCCAACGGCCGCGGTCGCGCCGCGGGAGGAACTCGGCCATCAGGGAGAAGTCGAGCGGGAGCGCGCCGCCGAGGCCGAACCCGCAGAGGAAGCGCAGCGCCCACAGTGTCTCGGCGTTCGGCGCGAACGCGGAGGCGAGGCCGAAGACCGCGAAGATCGCGACGGTGAGCTGGAAGCCGGTGCGGCGGCCGATGCGGTCGGAGATCGTGCCCCAGAACGTGGCGCCGAGCAGCATCCCGAAGAACGTCGCCGAGGCGATGAAGCCGCCCTGCCATGCCGACAGGCCGAAGTCGGCGCGGATGCCGGGCAGCGCGAAGCCGAGCGCGAGCAGCTCCGCGGCGTCGGCGGCCCACGTCACGCCGCAGACGAGCAGCAGCCGGCGCTGGAAGGGCCCGAAGCCGACGCGGTCGATGGCCTGCTGGACGTCGAGCCCCGTCGGCGGGGGCGTTCGCGCGGCGGTCGATCGGGTGGCGGCGACGCTCACGGGGAGGTCCCTACCCCGCGGCGCGGCGCCGCTCACCGCCGGGTTGGCCGCGCCGCCGCCGGGGCAAGTGGCAGCCCATGCGCGCGCCGAAGCGCCACCCGCTGCCGCCCGGCCCGTCGCCGGGGATCATGACCCAGGGCGTGGCGTTCCACCGCGATCCGCTCGGGATGCTCCGTCGGGCCCGCGCCCGGTTCGGCGACGTCTTCACGCTGCGGCTGCCGACCGAGGGGGCGCTCGTGGCGGTCTGCGACCCCGAGGCGGTCGCGCAGCTCGTGCCGGGCGACCCGGCGCTCGCGTGCGCCGGCTCGGGCCGCCGCCGGATCCTCCCGCAGGCGACCACGGTGTCCGTGCTCGGGTCCGACGGCCCGGTGCACGCCGCCGCCCGCGCGCGCATGACGACCGTCTTCGCCGCCGAGGTGCTCGACGCGCGCCGGTCGGAGATGACGGCGATCGCCGAGCGCCACGTCGCGGCGTGGCCGCGCAACCGGCCGTTCCGCGTGCTGCCGCGGATGCGTGCGATCGCCGACGAGATCTTCGCGCGGCTCGTCGTCGGGATCGAGGACGAGGCGCGGGGCCGGGCGCTGGCGGAGGCGGTGCAGCGCACGACCGCCACGCCGGGCAATCCGCCGCTGTCGCCGGCGGGGGAGGGCGACGGCCTGACCGGCGCGCTCGTCGAGGCGGTCTACCGGCGGCGCCGGCGGCGCGTCGCCGAGCTGCTGGCCGCCGAGATCGCCGATCGCCGCGGTCGCGACCACGACCCGACGACGATCGTCGGCGCGCTGCTCGACGACGACCCGTCGCGCGCGACGGAGGAGCTGGTCGACGAGATCGTGCCGCTGCTGCTGGCGGGGCAGGAGCCGCCGGCCGCCGCGCTGACCTGGGTGCTCGACCGCCTCGGCCGCGAGCCGGAGCTCGCCGAGCGCTACCTGGCCGCCCCGGCGGAGGACCCGTTCCGTCACGCCTTCGTGCGCGAGGCGCTGCGGCTGCGACCGGCGGTCGTCGCGCTCATGCGCCCGCTGCGCGCGCCGCTGGACGTCGCCGGCCACCGGCTGCCGGCGGGCGCCGCCACGATGCTCCCGCTGCCCGTGCTCCACCACGATCCCCGGACGTTCCCCGATCCCGAGCGCTTCGACGTCGGCCGCTTCGCCGGCGGCGCGCCGGACCCGCCGTCGTACCTGCCGTTCGGGGGCGGATCGCGCCGCTGCCTCGGCGAGCCGCTCGCCCACGCCGAGCTCGGCACGGTGATCCCGGCCGTCCTCGAGCAGGTCCGGCTGCGCCCGGTGTGGCCGGCGCCGGAGCGGATGGTCGTGCGCGCGACGATCCTCGTCCCGCATCGCAGCGGCCTGATGGTCGCCACGGACCGCTGATGCCGCGCGCGCCGTCGCGTCGCGGCGCGGTCGGGCAGGATGCCGGGGGTGGACGGCAGGGCGAAGGCGGCGATCGCATCGGCGGCGTTCCTCGTGCTCGCCTCGGGGATCGAGGCGGTGCTGGCGCCGTGGCTGCTGACCGGCTGGGAGCGCGGGGACGGGATCCTCGACGGCCCGGTCGGGGTGGTCGCCGGGGCGCTGCTCGTCGCCGCGGGCGCCGCCGCGCTGCTGTGGACCTACGCGCGCTTCGTCGCGGAGGGCGCCGGCACGCCGTCGCCGCTGCTGCCGCCTCGCGAGCTGGTCGTCGGCGGCCCGTACCGCTTCGTGCGCAACCCGATGTACGTCGCGACCGCCGCCGTCATCGCCGGCGAGGGCGTGCTGCTCGCCCGGCCGGTGCTGCTCGTGGCCGCCGGCGCGTACCTGGCGGCGTTCGCCGTCTTCGTCCGGCGCGTCGAGGAGCCGCTGCTGGCGAGGCGGTTCGGGGCGTCGTGGGAGCGCTACCGCGCCGCCGTGCCGGGCTGGCGGCCGCGGCTGACGCCGTGGCGCGGCTGATCCGCGAGCGCGGCGTGGCGCGAGAAGGTGAATACCGCCGCGCCCCGGCGGGAAGCCGCGTGGTCAGGACCAGGACCGCAGGGGTACGAACGAGGACCGACTGGAGATGACGACGACCGAGGATCGCCGCGCCGGCGATCGCCGGCGATCGCCGATGGCGCTGGGCGAGCGAGGGATGCGCTGCGAGTCGTGCGGCACGCGCTGGTTCAGCGCGATCGCCGCGCTCACGACGCAGTGGGGCCGCTGCGCGGCCTGCGGCGGGCAGCTGCACGCCGAGCGACGCTCCGGCCGTGACCGGCGTCGCCAGGCGCAGCAGCAGGTGGCGGCGTAGTCACGCGACGGAGGCGCGCCGCTCCTTCACCATCGACGCGCCGATCGCCGTGCCCACGACGCCGACGATCGCGACGAGCGTGAGCGTGGTGGGGACCTTGTCGCCGGTGAGCTCGCCGTACGCGAGCTTGCCGGCGATGCCGATCAGCAGGACGCCGAGGCCGAGCTGGAGGTAGGCGAAGCGCGCCACCGCCCCCGCGACGAGGAAGAACAGCGCGCGCAGGCCGAGCAGCGCGAACGCGTTCGCGGCGAAGACGACGAACGTGTCGGTCGTGATCGCCAGGATCGCCGGGACAGAGTCGACCGCGAAGATGACGTCGGCGAGCGCCACGGCCGCGAGCGCCGCCACCGCCGGCTTCAGGCCGGGGAACCGGGCCTGCACCTTCTCGACGATCTCGGCGCCCTCGTCGTGCTCGTCGCCGGAGCGCAGGATGCGCCAGCCCGTCCAGGCCAGCAGCGCCGCGAACGGCCACGCCACCCAGCTGTAGGACTCGAGCGCCTCGGCGCCCGCGAAGATGAAGATCGCTCGCAGGACGAGCGCGATCAGGATGCCCCAGAGCAGCACGCGCGGCTGCTCGTCGCGCGGCACCGCCAGCGCGCCGAAGATGAGCGTGAAGACGAAGACGTTGTCGAGCGACAGCGCCTTCTCCATCACGTAGCCCGCGAAGTACGCCTCGCCGGCGGCGCCGTCGGCCAGCAGGAGGCCGACGCCGAAGAGGACGGCCAGCGCCACCCAGATCGTGCTCCAGACGACGGCGACGCGCACGGTCATGTGCCGGCGGGCCGAGCCGACCTTGAGGTCGACCACGACCATCGCGGCGAGGAAGGCGAGCAGGCCCGCCCAGGCCAGGGGTCCGACGTCGATTCCGGTGTCCACGAAGCGCTCCTTCGGCTGGTCGTTGCGATCAGTCGAAGGTTTCTCCGCCGCGTGGGCCGCTCGTCCCGGGCGCGAGGCGCCGTGCTGACGGGTGCGAGCGTCGGGATACTTCCCTTCTCAGGACAGGATAGGGAAGTCGCGGCGGAACTCCGTCGCCGACCGGGGGTTGAGGGAGCCGAGATGACTGCAACGCGCACGCTGGTCGCCACCATCGCCGTCTCGGCCGCCGCGGCCGCCGGCGCCGCCGCCTCCGCGTCCGCCGCCACGGTGGCGGTCGGCGTGACCGGCAAGGGGATGTTCAAGGACTACGAGGCCGTCTACACGGCCGCGCCCGGCGAGGCCAACCGGCTCACGGTCGAGCGCGTCGGCGACGACGACAAGGTGATCCGCCTCACCGATCCCGGGGCGACCATCACACCCGGGGAGAAGTGCACCTCGATCGATCCGCACACCGCGCGCTGCAGCGTCGAGGGCGTCCCGTACCGCCAGGACCTCAACAACGTGCTGTTCCGCGTCCGCGCCCTCACGGGCGACGGCGACGACCGGATCCGCTCGATCGGGAAGTTCGGGCCGCTGCTGACCGCCGACGCGGGCGCGGGCGACGACGTCGTCCGCGGCTCCGACCGCGGGGACGTCATCGACGGCGGCGGCGGGACCGACCGGCTCTTCGGGCGCGGCCGCAGCGACACCATCACCGACGGCGACGCCTCGGGCTCGGCGAACGCCGACGTGCTCGACGGGGGCGCCGGCCCCGACGCCGACGAGATCAGCTACGCCGGTCGCACGGCGCCCGTCACCGTGAACCTCGCCGATCCCGGTCCGGACGGCGAGGCCGGCGAGGGCGACACGGTGCGCGGCTTCCGGTACGTGGTCGGCGGCTCGGGCGACGATCACCTCGAGGGCGACGGGGCCGAGAACGGGCTCGACGGCGGCCCCGGCGACGACCACCTCGACGGCAACGGCGGCGGCGACCTGCTCTCGGGCCGCGAGGGCGACGACCTCCTGCACGGCCACGCCGGCGCCGACTTCCTGAGCGGCGGGCCCGGCGCGGACGCGATCCGCGGCGATCGCGGCGACGACGTCATCCCGCGTCCCGCGAGCGCGGACACGGTCTCCTGCGGCAAGGGGCGCGAGGCGCTCGTGCAGGCGGGCCGCGGCGTCACGGTCGCGCCGAGCTGCGAGGAGCTGGTCTACGAGTTCGACGAGGAGACCGGCCGCTTCACGAACGACGAGGGCACGCGCGTCGAGCTGCCCCCGTACCCGGCTCGCGCCACCGCCACGGTCCTGCGGTTCCGCGTCGGCTGCCCGAAGCCGGCGCTCGCCGACGGCCTCTGCGCGGACGACGCGCGGCAGCAGATCCGGCTGCGCAGCGGCGACGGCCGGCTGCTCGGAGCGGGCTCGCTGGACCGCCGGCGCTACCGCCGGCTGGCGCCCCGCGAGGACGTCCAGGTCTTCCCGATCGACGTCCGCCTCACGCGGGCCGGCCGGCGGTTGCTCGGCCGCCCCGGCGGGGCCCAGGCGACGGTCGCGCTGAAGACCGACGACTTCGTCACCGTGAGCTGGCGCGCCCGCCTGCGCGCCGGTAGCGTGCCCCGCACAGGCTGACCGCGACGGCACGAGGAGCGAGAGCGATGCCGACCACCATCAAGCTCATGGACGGCGACGACGTCACCGTCCGCGAGGGGTACCGCGAGGTCTACGAGAAGCTGCTGTCGGCGGCGTGGCGCGAGCCCTGCGAGTTCACGATCGGCGAGGTCGGCATCGCCGGCGAGGACGCGCACGCCGTGACCGTGAACCCGGCGTACGTCGTGCTCATCCGCGGCTGACCGCCGGGGCCGCGCCGTGGACGGCGGCCCCGGGCCTCGCATCGGGCTGCTCGGCGACGTCATGCTCGGGCGGCTCGTCGGCGAGGCGATCGCCGGCGGCGTACCGCCCGCCGAGCTGTGGTCCGCGGAGCTGCGGGCGCTGTGCCGCTCGCTCGACCTGGTCGTCGTCAACCTGGAGTGCTGCCTGTCGGATCGCGGCGAGCCGACGCGCGCGATCGCGGACAAGCCGTTCTTCTTCCGCGGGCCGCCCGCCGCCGTCGGCGCGCTGACCGCGATCGGGGCGCGCGTCGCCTCGCTGGCCAACAACCACGCGCTGGACTTCGGGCCGCGGGCGGCGGCCGACACGGTGGCGATCCTGGCGCGGGCCGGCATCGCGGCGGTCGGCGCCGGGCCCGACCGCGCGGCGGCGCGGCGGCCGGTGGTCGCCGCGGCCGGCGACCGGCGCGTCGGCGTGGTCGCCGTCGCCGACCATCCGAGCGAGTACGCCGCCGGGGACCCCGGGTGGGGGATCGCCTACGCGCCGCTGCGCGACGGCGTCCCGGGCTGGCTGCGCGAGGAGATCGCGGCGCTGCGCGATCGCTGCGACGCCGTCGTCGCGTTCCCGCACTGGGGGCCGAACATGACGACCGCGCCCGCGCGCTGGCAGCGCGCCGCGGCCGCCGAGCTGCAGGCCGCCGGGGCCGACCTGGTCGCCGGGCACTCGTCGCACGCGTTCCACGGCGTCGCGTTCGAGGAGCGCGGCCCGGTCGCCTAC
>DASTRJ010000104.1:0-5880 GCA_035761245.1 Capillimicrobium sp.
CGTGGCGATGAACGCGCCGGAGATCGCGGGGCCGAGCGACCCCGGGTCGCCCAGGTTGCCGAGCACGTGGATCAGCGAGAGGACCGTGCCGATGATGCCGATCGTCGGCGCGAAGCCGCCGGCCTTCTCGAACGGGTCGTAGCCCGCCTTGTGGCGGTGCTCCATCCCCTCGATCTCGGCCTCGAGCACCTCGCGGACGAGCTCCGGCTCCGTGCCGTCGACGACGAGCTGCAGGCCGTTGCGCATGAACGCGTCGTCGATCGTCTCCAGCTCGGACTCCAGCGCGAGCAGGCCGTCCTTGCGCGCCCGCTCCGCCTGGCCGACGAGCATCTGCACGCGGCCGGGCAGGTCGAGGTCCGGCGGGCTGGCGACGAGCTTGTAGCCCGTGGGGATCGCCTTGATCCCCTCCATGCCGACCGCGCCCATGGTCGCGCCGAGGGTCCCGCCGAGCACGATCAGCATCGCCGGCGGCTGGATGATCGACGTGACGGCGGTGCCCTCGATCGTCGCGCCCATCGCGAGCGCGACCATGGCGACGATGATGCCGATGAGCGAGGCGGCCTTCATATCTCCCCTGTCATCGGCAGGGGAGCCAGAGTCTTCAGCCTTCCTTGGCCAGCCTCAGCGCGTTGACGGCGATCTCGGTGCGCCAGTCGCGCACCTTCGCCACGACGACGTCGACCGGCTCGTCGACGTGGACCTTCCCGCCGGTGGTCAGCGTGAGGATGGTGTCCGGGGCCGCTTCGATGCGCTCGATGAGGTCCGGGTTCAGGAAGAAGGCGTCCCGCTCGCGGGACAGATGGTGCAGGCGGATCATCGGTGGGGCTCTCCTCGTGGGGTGGTGCCGCGCACGTCGGGCGGGGCGAGTCCCTCCGACTCACCCCGCCCTCACGCGGCCGTCAACCGCGGTGGCGCGTCCGCCTACCGGTTGAGGTTGACGAGGTCCTGAAGCATCTGGTCGCCCGTCGAGATCACGCGCGAGTTCGCCTGGAAGCCGCGCTGGGCGACGATCATGTTGGTGAACTCCGTGGCGAGGTCGACGTTCGACATCTCGATCGCGCCGCCGGCGGCGGTGCCGTAGCCGATGTCGCCGGGCTTGCCGACCGTCTCGGTGCCGCTGGAGCCGTTGGCGAGGAAGCGGTTGCCCGAGGCGCGCTGCAGCGCCTGCTCGTTCGGGAACTTCGCCAGCGAGATCCAGCCGGCCGTCGCGCGGCCGTTCGTCACGGGCGGCAGGCCGGCCGGGACGGTGTAGGTCGCGGGCGGGATGAACGTCACCGCGCCGTCGGAGCCGATGCTCACGTCGGTCGCGCCGGCCGGGATGTTGATGAAGATGTCCTGGGCCGGCGTGGCGGCGTTGCGGCCGACCACGTAGTAGCCGTCCTGGGTCGTCATCCAGCCGTCGTTGTTCCGGATGAAGTTGCCGGCGCGCGTGTAGTTCATGCCGGCGGCGCCCGGGACGCCGGTCGTCGGCGTGGCGGCCACCGGGGCGGCGGTCGAGAGCCCGACGCGCATCCAGCCGTCGCCGGAGATGGCGACGTCGAGCGGGTTGCCGGTCGGCTGCATCGCGCCGCCGGTCATGCGGTTCGTGATCGCGCCGACGTTGACGCCGAGGCCGACCTGGATCGCGTTCGAGCCGCCGAAGCCGCCGCCGGCGTTCGCCGCCGAGCCGCCGCGCTGCAGCTGCGAGAGCGCGTCCTGGAAGGTGGTGGTGCTGGCCTTGAAGCCGAGCGTGTTGACGTTCGCCAGGTTGTTGGCGGTGACGTCGAGCATCGTCTGCTGAGCCTTGAGTCCGCTGATCGCGGAGAACATCGCTCGCATCATGGTGTGGGTGCCTCCTCGGGGTGCTCCTCCGGCCTCCTCGACGAGGGCCAGCCGGATCGTGGGTTGCTCAGCTAGCCGATGACCGCTGAGTCGATGTTGGTGAAGACCTGCTCGCGCATGTGCGCGTTGTCGACGGCCGTGATGACCGTGCGGTTGCGGACCGACACGACGAACGCCGTGTCGTCGACGAAGACGACGGACTCGCGCGAGCCCTTCGAGGCGGCGAGGTCGACCGCGCCCTCGAGGCGCTGCAGCGTCGACTCGTCGACCTCGATGCCGCGCCGCTTGAGGCGGTCGACGGCGTGGCCGGAGAACTGCACGCCGGCCGTGCGCTCGTTGAGGATCTCCTGGAACGAGCGCTTCGGCGCCGGCGCCGCGGCCCCGGGCCGGTTCGCCGGGGCGGCGGGAGCCGCCGGCCCGGAGATGCCGGGCGGGACGAGCGCCGGGTTGTGACCGATCTGGCTCATCGGACCTCGGTCACCGACCCGAGCTCGATGCCGGCGGTCTCGCCGACCGTCAGCGTCGGCGTGCCGGTGGAGAAGTCGACGCCCTTGACGACGCCGGACTGCTCCTCGCCGTCCTCGTCGGTGTAGGTCACCGTGCGGCCGACGAGCGCGATCGCGGTGTTGCCCGCGTCGGCGGCGGTCTGCTGCTGGGACGCCTCGCTGATGTTCGTCAGCTGCTCGAGGATCGAGTACTGCGTCATCTGCTGGATGTACTCCTGCGAGTCGCCCGGGTTGGACGGGTCCTGATGGCGCAGCTGCTCGACGAGGATCTTCAGGAACGCGTCCTTGTCCATGCCGAAGCCGTCGGCCCCGGTGGTCTTGGCGGCGCTGCTGGTGGGGGTGGTGCTGCCGGCGGCTGCGGCGGTCGCGGCCTTCGCCGCGGCGTCGGAGCCGATGACGGTCGTGGTGGTCGACACGGGTTCCTCCGGTCAGGCCATCACGTCGACCACGGCGCCGGCGGAGAGCCGGACGGTGGTCGTCGCGGTCGTGGTGGACAGGGTCTCGGGGGCGTCCTCGTCGCCGTCGCCGATGCCGCTCAGCGCACCGCGCGTGGCGGCGCGGTCGGAGCCGGGCTCGGGCCGGCGCTCGGACTGCTGCTGCTCGCCGGCCAGGCCGAGGTCCACGCTCGTGAGCGTGACCCCGCGGGCCTCGAGCGAGCGCTGGAGGTCGCCGAGCCCGCGCTGCAGGACGGCGAGCGCCTCGGGATGGTCGACCTGGACGGTCGCCTCGACGCCGTCGGCGGTCTGGCGGAGGTGGACCTCCACGCCGCCGAGGTCGTTCGGGTGCAGCACGAGCCGCGCGTGATGCGCGTCGCGCGTGCGGGCCAGCTCGATGAGGTCGCGCAGCGCCTCGGGCGCGTGGGCGGCCGGCACGGGCGCCGGCGGCTGCAGCGGCGCGGCGTCGCCGCGCGGCGCGGCGGGCGCGGTGGACGCCGTCGCGGCCGCGCTCCCGGGCGCGGTCGTCGAGCTCTGCGCCGCAGTGGCGCCGGAGTCGGCGGCCGGCTCGCCGGACGCAGCGGTGGTCGCGGCGGCGCCGGCACCGTCGGGCGCCGTCTCCGGCGACGGCGCCTGGGCGGCCGCGAGGCCGTTGGCGGGCAGGCCGGCCGCGGCGCCGCCGTGGGCGGGCCCGTCGTGGCCCGGTCGGCGGCCGTCGCCGTCGGTGCGGCCGCCCGCCCCGGCGCCCACTATCGAGCTGGTCGCCACGGTGGCGCCGGTCTCGACCGGCGACTCCGAGGCGGACGGCGGCGTGCCGGCGCCCGCCGCCGAGCCCGTGGTCGAGTCGTCCGCCAAGGTGGCGCCGATCTCGAGAGGCGGCTGCGGGGTGCCGGGGGCGGCGAGCGTGGTCGCCGCGCCATCCGGGGCGGTCGTCGAGCTCTGCGCCGGCGTGGCGGTCAGCTCGACGGCGGCGGGATGCGATGCCGGGGCCGTGGCGGTGCCGTCGGCGCCCGGTGCGGTCCCCGGCGCCGGCGCCCCGGGCGCAACGGCGGCAGCCGGCACGGCGGCCGGCGCGAGCAGCGCCATGAGCGCGTCGACCGGGGCCGTCTCGGCGGCCTCGCCGGGGGTGTCGCCCGCCGGCTGCTCCTGCTGGCCCCCCGCGGATGCGGTCCAGGCCTGCTCCTGCTCGCCGAGGACCTGCTCGAAGGAGGTCCCCGGTGCTCCGGGCGGTCCGCCTCGCGGCGTGCCGCCCGTGCCGACCGGATCGGGCGGCGCGGTGGTGATCGGTGTGGTGGTCATCAGATGATCGACGCTCCCGCGGTCGGGGAGGCGAAGACGGCCGGAGCCGCCGGAAGAGCGGGGGCCGGGGCCGCCGCGAGCGCGACGGGCGCCGTGCCCATCGACGAGCGGTAGCCGTCGGCGTACTGCTGGACGCGCACCACGTACGCCTGGGTCTCGGCGTAGGGCGGCACGCCGCCGTAGCGCTGCACCGCGCCGGGGCCGGCGTTGTAGGCGGCGAGCGCCTTCGTGACGTCGCCGCCGAAGGTGCGCAGCTGCGCGGCGAGGTACTTGGCGCCGCCGTCGATCGACTGGGCCGGGTCGTACGGGTTCGTCACGCCGAGCGAGGCGGCGGTCGCCGGCATCAGCTGGGTGAGGCCCTGGGCGCCGGCGGGGCTGCCGGCGTTCGGGTCGAAGTTGGACTCCGCGCGGATGAGGCCCTTCAGCAGCGCCGGGTCGATGCCGTACTTGGCGGCCGCGGCCTGAATCAGCGCGTCGTACTGCGTCTCCCCGCCGCCCGCGGCCGGAGCGACGGCGGCCGCCGTGGTGGCGGGCGCCATGCCGCCGGCGGCGGCGAGCTGCGTCTGGAAGCTGGTCGGAGCGGTCGCGGACGCCGGCGCGGCGGGCGCGACCGTGCCGGTCTGCAGCGCGGCGAGCATCTGCTGGATCTCGGCCACGCGGGCGACGGCGGGGGCGGCGACGCTCACACGGCCTCCCGCATCTGGCGGACGTGGGTCGTCAGCGCCATCTCGTCGAGCAGCGCGCCCTCGCGGCGCTCGGTCAGCACGCGATGCTCCTGGCGGCGGCGCTCCTTGAGGCGCTCGAGCGCCTCACGGCGCCGGCTGGCCTCGACGAGCGCGCTGCGGCGGGCGTCGACCTCGGCGCTCGCGCGCTCGAGGGCGAGCTCGGCGTCGGCGCGCTCGCGCTGGAGCCGCTCGAGCCAGAGCTGGTGGGCCTGGAGGTCCGCGGCGGACGTCGCACCGGCCCCGGCGCCCTGGCGCCGGGCCGACTGCGCCTCCTCGACGAGCTGCGCGGCGGCGGTCAGCATCGCCTGCCCGCGGAGCTGGGCGCCGAGGCTCGAGGCGAGCTCCTCGCGGGCGCGGTCCTCGTCGTGCTCGCGAAGCTCGCGGATGCGCTCGAGGCGGAAGCGGAACGGCTGGCTCACGACCCGGTAGTCGGTCGCGGGGCGGGAAGGTCCAGCGGGTTGGACACGTGTCCGAGAGACGTCCGCGCCACGTGCGTCACACCGCCAGGTTCAGCGGCGGCAGGGCGCTCGGGCCGCCGGTCGAGAACGGATCGGTGCCGCGCGGCGCGTCCTCCGGCGCGGCCGGGGCGACCGGCTCGGCGTCGACCACCGGCGGCGGGCCGGCGAGCTCGAGCAGGCGCTGGTCGACCACCTGCCACGGGTCCGAGTCGTCGAGCCCCTGGCGCAGGAAGCCGTCGATCTCGCCCTTCAGCTCGATCGCCCGGTCGACGAGCGGGTCGGTCCCGCGCTCGTAGGCGCCGATCGCGATCAGGTCCGCCTTGTCCTTGTAGGCGGCCATGAGCTGGCGCAGCGCCATCCCGGCCTCGCGCACGTCGGGCGTCGTGACCTCGCTGACGAGGCGCGACACGCTCTGCAGCACGTCGACCGCCGGGTAGTGGCCGGCGTGCGCGAGCTCGCGCGTGAGGACGATGTGGCCGTCGAGGATCGAGCGGACGGCGTCGGCGATCGGCTCGTTCATGTCGTCGCCGTCGACGAGCACGGTGTAGAGCGCGGTGATCGAGCCGCGGTCGCTCGTGCCCGAGCGCTCCAGCAGCTTCGGCAGCAGCGCGAAGACGCTCGGCGTGTAGCCGCGGGT
>DASTRJ010000105.1:0-3193 GCA_035761245.1 Capillimicrobium sp.
GGTGGGTCCAGCGGACCGGGCTCTTCGAGGCGTGGGACCTCGCGCGCGGCACGAACGCGCTCGTCGGCATCGTCGACTCCGGCGCCGACGGCAGCCTGCCCGAGATCGCCCCGAAGATCCGCGACGCCATCGACGTCGACCCGACGCCCGGCGCGGCGGGCCCGCTCGCCGACGAGGCGGGCCACGGAACGCACGTCGCCTCGCTGGCGTGCGCCGCGTCCGGCGACGGCGTCGGCATCGCGGGCGCGGGGCTCGAGTGCGGCCTGCTGATCGCCAAGACCGACTTCAGCGACAGCTCGGTCGCCGAGGCGATCGTCGAGGCGACCGACCGCGGCGCGAGCGTGCTGAACCTGAGCTTCGGCACCGACGGCGGCCGCGTCCCGCCGGCGGCGCTGGTCGACGCCGTGCACTACGCGGCGGCCCGCAACGTCGTGCTCGTGGCGGCGGCCGCCGACGAGAACACCGAGGAGCAGGGCGACCCGGCGAACATCCTGCAGCCGACCGGCACCGGCCCAGACATGAACGTGAACCTCGGCCTGTCGGTGACCGCCGCGACGCGCAGCGACCAGCGCGCGGGCTTCGCCGGCCGCGGCACGCAGATCTCGCTCGCCGCGTACGGCGCGTTCGAGCGCGGGACCGGGCCGCGCGGGCTGCTCGGCGCGTGGCCCGCCGACACGACGACGTTCGACGAGGGGTCGCTGTCGCCGTTCAACCCGCCGTGCCGCTGCCGCACCACCTACCGCGGCGACGACCGCTACGCGTACCTGCAGGGCACGTCGATGGCCACCGCGATCGTCAGCGGCGTCGCGGCGCTCATCCGCGACCTCAACCCCGATCTCCCGGCCGCCGACGTGGTCCGGCTGCTCAAGCAGACGGCCCGCCGCCCCGAGGGCGCGGGCTGGAGCGCCGAGCTCGGATGGGGCCTCGCCGACGCCCGCAACGCCGTCGAGTCGGCGCGGCAGATCGACCGCCGCCCGCCGGTCTCCACGCTGCGCGCGCCGAAGCGCACGCGCACCGGCTCGTTCCTGCTGCGCTGGTCGGGCCGCGACGTCGCGCCCGCCGGCGTCCGGGCGTCGGGCGTCGCCCGCTACGAGATCTGGCGCTCGCTCAACGGCCGCCCGGCGCAGCGCATCGCGAGGACACGCAAGCGCAGCCGCCGCATCAAGGCCCACCGCCGCGGGCGCTACGCCTTCTACACGGTGGCCATCGACCGCGCGGGCAACCGCGAGCCGCCGCCGGGGCGCCCCGACGCCACCGTCCGCGTCGCGCTCAGGGGCTAGACCCTATGGCCGGTCGCCTGCAGGGGTTGACCGGTTGAAGTAGTTGGCCGGACGCTCCTCGCGGGGGTTTGTCTGGCCGGAGATGAGGCTCCGGCTGACCCCAGATCTGTGAGGAGGTCCGGCCGTGTCCGGAACGATGACGTGGGTCGGGTTCGATGTCCATGCGCGCTCGACGCATGGGGCGGCGATCGACACGATGACCGGGGAGCTTTCGCGGGTGCGGTTCGGGCCCGGGATCGACGGGCCGCTGGCGTGGCTGGCCGAGTTGCCCGGTCCGGTCAGGGCCTGTTACGAAGCGGGCCCGACGGGGTTCGGGCTCTACCGGGCCGCGGTCGCGGCGGGGATCGCGATCGAGGTGATCGCGCCGGGCAAGACGCCCAGGGGTCCGTCTGATCGGGTCAAGACCGATCGCAAGGACGCCGAGCTGCTCGCGCGGTTGCTGCTGGCCGGGTCGCTGACCCGGGTCGTCGTTCCGCCGGCGGAGGTCGAAGCGGCCCGCGAGCTGACCCGCGCGCACGACGCGTGCCGGCGCGATTTGATGAACGCGCGCCACCGCGTGTCGAAGATGTTGCTGCGTCACGGCCGCGTCTATGCGAAGCAGACGACGTGGACGGCCGAGCATCGCCGCTGGCTCTCGCGCCAGCTGTTCGACGAGCCGGCCAGCAGCATGGTCTTCGCTGACCTGGTCGCCGCCGTCGACGGGCTGACCTCGCGCAAGACGGCGATCGCTGGGCGGCTCTCCGAGCTTGCGACCGATGAGCGGTGGTGGCCGACCGTCGCGCGGCTGCGGGCCTTCCGCGGCATCGACACCCTGACCGCGTTCTCGATCCATCTCGAGCTCGGCGCCGACTGGAGGCGCTTTGCGACCGCGCCGGCGCTCTCAGCGTGGCTTGGGCTGACGCCCTCGCTGAGCCAGTCCGGTGAATCCTCGCGCCAGGGCGCGATCACCAAGACCGGCTCGATGCTCGCCCGCCGGCTGCTCGTCGAATCGGCCTGGCACTACAGCCGCCCGCCGCGCCTCGGCGCGACCCTGGCCAACCGCCAGGTCGGCCAGAGCGACCACATCCTCGCGATCGCCAACCGGGCCCAACAACGCCTGCACCACGTCAACCGGACGATGCGCTCGCGCGGCAAGCCGCACAACGTCACCGTCGTCGCCTGCGCGCGCGAGCTGGCCTGCTTTCTCTGGGCCGCCGCCACCGCCGACTGACCTCGGCCACAGCCTTCTCGGTCGGTGGGCCGGGGCGCCGGGCCATCAGCGGCCGGCACGCGCGATTCAGCTATGAGCAACGCCCGCTTCTCGCGAGCGTCACGCTCGCTCCTAGACAGCGCCAGCCGGCAGCACGAAACCGGGCCCTGGGGTCACCAATCCCCGCATCATCAGACTGGCAACGCCGACACCGAGCCCGGCGTCCCGGCCCACCGACCACCGCCCCTCGCCGGCCGCCAAGCCGACGCGATCACCCACGCCGACTTGACAAACCAACGGCCATATCAGCTGAGCGCCGGGGCGGGCGCGCCGTTGGAGCCCGCCGCCTGCCGCTCCTGGGCGCGCTCGGCGCGGGCGAGCGACACGAGCTCGTCGATCGACGCCCCGATCGCGTCGCCGAGCGACTCGATGTCGGGCATCGCGTCGTAGTCGCCGAGCAGCCCGAAGTTGAGCCAGCCGTTGTAGGAGATGATCGCGACCGCCACCGCGTGCTCGCGCGGCAGGAACGCGATCGGGAAGACGCTCTGCATCTCGCGCCCGAGCACGTACAGCGGGAACTGCGGGCCCGGCACGTTCGTGACGATGAGGTTGAACAGCCGCGTCGAGAAGTTCAGCCGCGAGGCGACGCCGAGCAGCGTGGGCGGCGCGAAGTTCTGGAAGCCCGCGATGACCTCGGCGCCGAGCGCATGCTTGGACTGCTTGA
>DASTRJ010000106.1:0-3026 GCA_035761245.1 Capillimicrobium sp.
CGCCGACCTCGTCGACGAGCCGTGGAAGCAGCGCCAGCTCGAGCTGGCGCGCGGCCCCGACCGGCTGCGCGGGCTCGTCGCCGCGCTGGCGGGCGCCTACTGAGGGCGCTCGCCGTAGTCGATCGTCCGCAGCACGCGCGCGGGGGCGCCGGCGGCGATCGAGTACGGCGGCAGGTCGCCCGTGACGACGCTGTTGGCGCCCACCACGCAGCGCTCGCCGATCGTGACGCCGCTGGTCACGACGACGTTGGCGCCGAGCCAGACGTTGTCGCCGAGGCGCGTGGGGCCCTTCGAGGTGAACCCCTGCCACGGCACCGGCGTCACCGGGTCGTCGAAGCGGTGGTTGGCGTCCGTGACGAAGCAGCCGTTGGCGAGCATGCAGTGCTCGCCGATCTCCACGAGCTCCATGGCCGCGACCATCACGCCGAGGTTGAGGAACGAGCCCGCCCCGATCCGGATGCGAGCCGGCGCGGGCGCGGTCAGCCAGACGCCCGGCTCGAGCAGGACGTCGCGGCCGAGCTCGAGGCGCCCCTCGTCGAGCATCTCGAGCACGTTGCCGTGGACCGGCCAGCGGATGAAGGCGCCGCGGCGCAGCGCGTGCACGTGGATGCGGGCACGGTTCCACGGCAGCGAGCTGCGCTCGTACCAGCGCCACTTCCGCGCCCAGGTGCGCACCCGCTCGTCCACGGGCGCGGATGATGTCAGGCGCGCCTCAGGCCGGCTCGCCGCCGACGTCGCTGCCGGCGCGCGCGACCGTCGACATGCCGCCCCACGGCGGGCGCAGCTGCAGTCGCAGGCCCTGCTCGGGCGTGAGCAGGACGGTCCACGAGCGGTCGCAGGCGTCGCAGTGGCAGCGCACGGTGCTGCCGTCGGCGCCGTGCGCCACGGCGGCGGTCGCCGGCTCGCGCAGGCAGCAGGCGCAGCAGAAGCTCGCCTGGACGAGCGGATCGGGGTCGTCGGGGCGGAAGCGGGCGGTCTCGACGAGCATCGCCCACCCAGGGTGACGGGTCGGCGCGCGATCCGCCAACTCCTACCCCCCGCCCGGGGGGCGGCTCAGGCCAGCAGCCCGAGCCGCTGCGCCCGCACGACGGCCTCCGCCCGGTTGCGCACGGCGAGCTTGCGGTACAGCGAGCTCGTGTGCTCCTTGACGGTGTGCGGCGACAGGTAGAGCGCGCCGGCGATCTCGCGGTTGGTCTTCCCGGAGGCGATGAGGTCGAGCACCTCCCGCTCGCGCTCGGTGAGCAGCGGCCCGGCCTCGTCGTCCTGCGGCGGGAAGACCTCCTCGCCCGCGCCGACGGCGCGCACGGCGGCGGCCAGCTCGGCCGCGGGCAGGTCCTTGGAGACGAAGCCGGCGGCGCCCGCGGCGCGCGCCGCGTTCGGCGAGATGCGACCGGCGCCGGAGATCAGCAGCACGCGCGTGCGGGGGACCTCGAGGCGCAGGCGCTCGCAGATCTCGGGCCCCGACTCGCTGCCGACGAAGAGGTCGACGAGCGCGACGTCGGGCTCGTGGCGGCGAGCCAGGGCGAGCGCCTCGCGGCCGGTCCGGGCGGCGAGGCAGCGGCCCGCCCACGGCTGCTCGCCGAGCATCAGCCGCAGCCCCCACTGCACGACCTCGTGGTCGTCGACGACGAGGACCGACAGCCGCTGGTCCGGCCGGCCGGGCTCAGGCCGCATCGTCGGGGACCACGAGCCGCACCTGCCAGCGCCCTCCCGGCCGCGGGCCGAACTCGACGACGCCGCCGCTCTGGAGCGCCTCGAGCGCGACGAGGCGCAGGCCCATCCCGGTGGGGCGCCGCCCGCGGCTGCGCACGCCGTCGTTGACGACCTCGAGCACGAACGCGCCCTCGGCGCGCCGCAGCCGCACGTCGATCCGCGACGGCGCGGCGTGCTTGGCGGCGTTGCGCACGGCCTCGCCGAGCACCGACTGGGCGAGCGGCTCCAGGCGATCCGGCACCGCCGCCGGGTCGCCCTCGTCGACCGCGATCTCGACGGCCGGGTGGTCGGCCGCGTGCCGCGCGAGCTCGGCGGCGAGGGTCGTCCCGGTGGCGCGCGGCCGGCGGCCGAGCGGCCGCTGCAGCATCGCGCGCAGGTCGCCGAGCGCCTGGCCGACCTCGGCGGCACAGCGCGCCCGCGCGTCGGCGGCGAGGTCCTGGTCGGCGGCCGACAGGGCGAGCGAGACGCCGAAGAGCCGCTGGATGACGCCGTCGTGGATCTCGCGCGCGAGATCGAGCCGCTGCTCGAGCTGGGCGGCGCGCTCCCGCTGGCTCGTGGCGATCCGCGCGACGGCGGCGAGCGCGGCGGTCTTGCCGAGCGTCCACAGCAGTCCGCGGTCGGCGTCGTCGAGCGGCGGGGCGTCGGGGCCCCGGTCGGACACGATGACGCCGACCCACCGCCCGGCCGCGGCCATCGGGGTGCAGATCACCCGGTGCAGCCCCAGCAGCTCGACGTAGCGCGCCGGCAGCTCCCGGACGACGTCGGGGCCGAACGCCTCGACGACGCGGTCCTCGGCGAGCGCCCGGCGGGCGATCGCGGCCGACTCGACGCCGAACCGCTCGCCGGCGAACATCGACGGGTCGAGGCCGTGGGCGCCGGCCGCGCGGACCCCGTGCCGAGCGCCGTCGTAGCGGAACAGCACGGCGCGCTCCATGCCCGCCAGGCGGCAGATCGCCTCGCACAGGCGCCCGTAGAACTCGTCGCTGCCGTCGGCCGCGTCGCTCTGCGAGAGCACGTCGGCGAAGACCTCGAGCGCGGCGACGTGGGCGTCGGGAGCGGCGGACATGGCCCGCATCCTCTCCCAGGACGCGCGTGGCGCGCCACCCGACCCCCCAGGTGGGGGAGGTGCTCCCCGCCGGCTCGCATCCCGATACGGTGGCGGCATGCGAAGGGCAGCTGCCGCGGCCGCCGGGCTGATCGCCGCGGTCGGCGCCGGCCCCGTCCTCGCCCAGGACGGCGAGCGCCCGCGCATCAGGATCGACCCGCGCGTCGTCACGTACGGGGACGTCGCCACGGTCGACGCGAAGCTGGTC
>DASTRJ010000107.1:0-20412 GCA_035761245.1 Capillimicrobium sp.
CGCTGCCGGCGACCGACGCGACGCCGTCGAGCCGGCCGGCGACGAGGCACGCGACCGCGGCGCCGAGCACGATCGTCGCCGTGGAGCGCAGCTGGCCCCAGGTCGGCACGAGGAGCGTGAGCACGAGCAGCCCGCAGCCGACCGCGGCCAGCGCGCCCCGCGAGTAGGTGAGGTAGAGGCCGAGGCCGAGCGGCACGCCGGCGGCGGCCGCCAGCGCGCGCATCGCGCCGGGCCGCAGCGCGTCCGCGGCGATCCGGGCGCAGAGGACGATCCCCATGGCCGCGAGCGCGCCCATCGCGTTCCAGTACGTGAGCGGCACGTCGAGCCGGCCGTTGGCCGAGACCGAGCCCTGCGCGTCGACGACGCCCGGCAGGAGCCGGCCGGCGAGCCCGTAGCCGACGACGACGAGGATGCCCGCGGCCACGAGCGCCTCGACCGCCGAGGCCCAGCCGCGGTCGCGCCACGCCAGCGCGCCGGCGGCGAGCGCGCCGAGGTAGAGCACGTCGCGCTGCACGTCGTCGCCGGCCGGGCCGGCGAGCGGCGCCCAGGAGCGCGAGATCAGCGCCCACAGGGCGAGGCCGGCGAGGCCGCCGAGCGCCAGCCGCGTGGCGGCGGTGCGGGGCAGCACGGGCTGGGCCACCGTGAGCGCGAGGACGGCGACGAGCAGCCAGGCGACGATCGCGGCGACCAGCCGCGGCCCCTCGAAGTAGCCGCCGTCGAAGAACGCGATCGCGGTCGGCCCGGCGACGAGGGCGACGCGCGCCGCCGCGGCGACCGCGCCGGTCAGCGCTTGCGCACGCGGATGACGCAGTTCCACGTGGCGACCTCGCGCAGGCCGGGGATGGCGACGATGAAGCGCAGCTTCGGCCAGTAGCGGGGCTCGACGGACTCGACCTCGAGCCGCGGGCGCGAGCGGACCAGCCGCAGCGTCGGGCCGATGTGGACGGCGAACAGGCCCTCGCCGTAGGTGTTCTTGCGCGGCGTGCCGTGGCGCTTCTCGTAGAGCCGCGGCCCGCGCTCCGGGCCGAGGAGGTGGTAGGGCGACATGTCGTGGCCGCCCCACGGGGAGTACCAGTTCGTCCAGCTCACGTAGCCCCAGCCGCTCGGCTTCAGGACGCGCTCGATCTCGCGGATGATGCCCTCGGTGTCGGGCGCGTGCTCGAGCAGGTTGGAGGCGAAGACGCCGTCGACGGAGTCGTCGTCGAAGGGGAGGTCGGCCGCGTCGGCGAGGACGTGGCCCTCGGGCGCCCGGCCGGCCAGCTCGAGCTCGTCGAGCGAGTTGTCGACGGGGATGCAGGTCGCGCCGGCGCGGCGGAACGCGCGCGTGTAGAAGCCGGGGCCGCTGCCGAGGTCGAGGATCGTCTGGCCGGCGAGCGGGCCGTAGCGGCGGTCGAGGTCGGCGACCGCCTCGCGCGCGAGGACCGTGTAGAACGGCTCGGGGTCGCGCTGCTCGTTGCGGAACAGCGTCCAGAGCTGGCGCACGCGGGCGATGCCGTGCAGCTCGGGCGGCTCGGGTCGCGGCTCGGTGGTGGCAGCGCTCACGCGCGGGCAGAGTAGCCTGCCCCGCCGCTGTGGACTCGCCCCGTCGCGATCGGCTGCTGATCCCCGTGCTCGCCGTGGGCTGTTACGCCCTGGCGCTGCTGCAGCGCCCTGGCTGGGCGGTCTCCGACACGAAGATCGACCTCCACGTCGACCCGGCGCGGTTCCTCGCCGACGCCGCGGCGCCGTGGTCGTCGGACATCTCGCTCGGCCACGTGCAGAGCGGCCAGTACGGCGGCTACGTCTGGCCGATGGGGCCGTTCTTCGCGCTGCTGCGCGAGATCGGCCTGGCCCCGTGGGTCGTGCAGCGGCTCTGGCTCGGCACGCTGCTCCTCCTGGCGGCATGGGGCGTGGTGCGCCTGCTCGACGCGCTGCTCGGCCGGCCGCGCGGCGTGGCGCACGTCGTCGCGGCCGCGGCGTTCGTCCTCAACCCGTACGTCGTCACCTACACGAGCCGCGTCAGCGTCTCGCTGCTGGCCTACGCGGCGCTGCCCTGGCTGCTGCTGTTCGTCCATCGCGGGCTTCGCGAGCGGGGCTGGCTGTGGCCGGCGCTCTTCGCGCTCGTCGTCACGTCGTCGGGCGGCGGGATCAACGCGGCCGTCACGGCGTGGGCGCTGCTCGGCCCGCTGCTGCTCCTGCTCTACGAGCCGGCGCTGCGGCTCGTGCCGTGGCGCCGCGCGTGGGCGTTCACGTGGCGCACCGCGGTGCTCGGCGCCGTCACCTCGCTGTGGTGGGTGGTGCCGCTGCTCGTGCAGTCCAAGTGGGGGCTGCCGTTCCTGCCCTACACCGAGCAGGCCGGCACGATCTGGGGCTCGACGAGCGCGAGCGAGTCGCTGCGGCTCATGGGCTTCTGGCTGTCCTACGCCGGCATCGGCTACGGCGGCGACCTCGTCCCGTACACGTCGAGCGCCGGCACGTACGTCTTCTGGGCTCCCGGCATCGTCGGCTCGCTGCTGCTGCCCGCGCTCGCGCTCGGCGGCTTCGCGTGGACGCGGCGCTGGCGCTACGGGCCGTTCTTCCTCGCCATGACGCTGCTCGGCGTGCTCGTCATGATCGCCGGCTTCCCCGAGGGCACGCCGCTGCGCAAGGGCATGACCTTCGCCTACAACCACCTGGTCTCGCTGCAGTTCCTGCGCACGACCTACAAGGCGGGCCCGCTGCCCGCGCTGGGCCTCGCGGTGCTGGGCGGCGTGGCCGCCGGGTGGGCCTGGCGGTGGCTGGCGACGCGCGAGCGCGCGCCGCTCTGGCGCGCCGGGCTCGTCGGAGGGGGCGCGGTCGTGCTCGCGCTGGCGGCCTGGCCGCTGGTGCGCGGGCGCGCGGTCGAGGACCAGATCACCTGGAAGGCGATCCCGTCGGCCTGGCGCGAGGTGGCGGCCGACCTCGATCGCGACCTCGGCGACGACCGGCGCGCGATGGTGCTCCCGGGCCAGCTGTTCAGCTACTACCGCTGGGGCGGCACGATCGACCCGATCCTGCCGACGCTCATGGAGCGGCCCGCCGCCGTCCGGCAGGTGGTGCCGTTCGCCGACCTGCGCTCCGTCGAGCTGCAGTGGTCGACCGACGCGCTGATCAGCCAGCGGCGCGCCGTGCCGGGCCAGCTCGATCCGCTGCTCGACCTGCAGTCGGTCGGGGCGGTCGTGACGGCCAGCGACGACGACCGCCACCGCTCCGGCGCGGTCAGCGCGAACGCGGCGGCGCGCGAGCTGGCGCGCTCCGGCTACCGGCGGCCCGATGCGGCCTACGGCCCGCGGCGCCGGGTCCGCGCGGAGGCGGGGGAGGTGGCGGCCGCGGTGACGCTGCCCGAGATCCGCCGCTACGACCGCGACCCGGAGCCGATGGTGCGGCTGCTGCCGCGCGACCGCGCGACCGTCGTCGACGGCTCGGCGGGCGGCATCGTCGACCTCGCCGCGTTCGGCCGGCTGGACCCGTCGGTCCCGCTGCGCTACGCCGCCGACCTCGAGCCCGAGCAGCTGCGCGAGCTCGCCGCGAACGGCAGCCGCGTCGTCATCACCGACTCCAACCGCCGGCGGGTGTTCGTGCCGTCGCAGCTGCGCGCCAACCAGGGCGCGACGCTCGCGCCCGACGACCCGATCTCCGAGGACGGCCACCAGCTCAACCCGTGGCCCGATCGCGACACCGACGTCCAGACCGTCGCGCAGCTCGACGGCGTGCGCTGGGTCCGCGCCCCGTTCTCCCCGCAGATCCCGCAGTTCCCCGAGCACCGCCCGTTCGCCGCGCTCGACGGCGACCCGGCGACGGCCTGGGTCGCCGACCGGACGCTCACCGCCGACCGCTGGCACCTCGACGTCGCGCTCGAGCGGCCGGCCGACGTCCCCTACGTCGACCTGCTGCCCTACGGCGACGAGCGCGGCCGGGTGAAGGAGGTGGCGGTCAACGGCAGGCGCTTCGCCGTCCACGACGGCTGGAACCGGCTGCCCGTCGACCTGCGCGGCGCCGGCGAGATCCGCGTCGACATGGTCGACGTGACCGATCCGCCCGACGGGGTCGAGGGCGGCGCCGGCGGCATCCGCGAGCTGCGGATCCCCGGCGTGCACGCCCGCGAGGCGCTGCGCCCGCCGACAGTCGCCGAGCACGCGCTCGCGGGCGCCGACCTGTCGCGCACGCCGCTGAGCTACGTGCTCGAGCGGACCCGCGGCGCGGACCCCTACCACCGGATCGGCGCCCACGGCCCGTGGTCGGCCGGCTCGCCGCGCGACGCCGGCGACGGCGAGCTGGGGCTCGAGCGGATCCTCGCCCCGCCGGCCGCCCGCCGCTGGGACGCGCGCGCCTGGGTGAGCGTCTCGCCGCAGGCGCCCGACCACGTCCTCGACCGGATCGCCGGCGGGCGCGTCGAGGGGCGCTTCGACTCGTCCTCGCGCTACGCCGGCGAGCCGCGCTTCCGCGCCAGCTCGGCGTTCGACGGGCGACCGCGCACCGCGTGGATCGGCGACTGGACCGACGCCGGCGGCGCCTCGCTGACGTGGACGACCCCGCGGCGGACGAGCATCTCGACGCTGCGGCTCACGCCGCCCCACGAGGTGGTGCGCCGGCCGGCGCAGGTGCGGCTCGTGGCCGACGGCGAGCCGGGGCCGGCGGTGGCGGTCGCCGCGGACGGCACCGTCGCGCTGCCCGCGCCGCAGCGCGGCCGCGCGTTCCGCCTGGAGATCCTCGACGCCGCGTTCCCCGCCGGGAGCAGCGGCCTGCAGCGCGAGCGGCGCGCCGTCGGGATCGCCGAGGTGCTCGGCGCGGGCACCGGCACGGTGGCGCCGCGGCGCTCCGGGCGGATCGAGGCGCGCTGCGCCGTCACGCTCTCCGTGGGCGACCGCTCGACCGCGCTGACCGTCCGGGGCTCGGTGGCGAGCTTCGACCGCGGCGAGCCGCTGCGCGCCGCGTCGTGCCGCGGCCCGCTCGAGCTGCCGGCCGGCGAGCAGCGCCTCTCCGCGCCGGCGGGCGGCACGTTCCGCGTCGACCTGCTCGAGCTCGACTCGCCCGCGCCGGCCGGCGCGCCCGTGGCGCCGTCGCCGCCGGGCCGCGTCGCCGGCACCGGCACGCCCGGCCGCGGCGAGCGCCGCGGCATCGAGCTCGAGGTCGAGCGGCCCGCGTGGGTCGTCCTCGGCGAGTCGTACACGACAGGGTGGCGGGCGACCTGCGACGGGCGCGACCTCGGCGACCCGGTGCCGCTGCAGGGCTACGCCGTCGGCTGGCCGGTCGAGCCGGGCTGCGAGACCGTCGACGTCGTCTTCGCCGGCAACGCCCCGGTGACCTGGTCGGCCTGGATCTCGCTCGTCGCGTCGCTCGCGCTCGCCGGGTTCGCGGGCGTCGCGCTCTGGCGGCGACGTCGCCGGCGCGCCGCCGAGCGCGCCCCGGCGCTCGACCCCGACGCCGTCCATCCCGACCGGCTCCGGGAGCTGCCGGTGGCCGCGATGCCGCTGAAGCGCGCGCTCGCCTGGGGGGTGGCGGCGGCGCTCGCCGGCGGCTTCGTCTTCGCGCTCCGGGCGGGCGTGGTCATCGGTCCGGCCGTCGCGTTCGTGCTGTGGCGGGGGATCGGGGCGCGGCAGCTCGCCCTCGCCGCGGGCGCGCTCCTGACCGTGGTCGTGCCCGTGCTCTACCTCGCCGTCCCGGTCGAGGACCGCGGCGGCTACAACACCGCCGCCCCGCTGGACCGGATCGCCGCGCACTGGGTGGCGGTGGCGGCGATCGTGCTGCTGCTGCTCGCGCTCTACCGGGCGCTGGCGGGCGTCAGGACCGAGCGCGCGCGAAGGCCGAGCGCGAGCACGCCCGCCGCCGCGACGCACTGAACGGCGAGCACGACGCCGGCGTAGGCGACGACGTCGTAGGTGCCGAGCGAGAGCACGATCGGCTCGAGCACCGCGACCACGCCGAGCACCCACAGGAAGCTGATGTGCCCGAGCGCGAGCATGTACTGCACGGTGAGGTAGGCGACCGCGAGGAGCGTCATCGCCAGGCCGAGCACCGGCAGCGCGTTCGACGCGAGCGTCAGGTCGGGCCCGAAGGCCAGCCGCATGAGCAGCTCCGGCGCCAGCGCGAAGATCGACAGCGCCGGCACGGCGATGATCGCCAGCACGAGGAACGCGCGCTGGAGCACCGGGCGCGGGTCGAGGCCGGCGGCGGCCCGCCGCGTCGCCTCGGGGAGCAGGTGCAGGGCGATGCCGATCGCCACCCAGACCACCGCCTTCGCCGCCACCGCGGCCGCGGCGTACGAGCCGGCCGCGTCGCCGCCGATCTGGTGCTTGACGACGATGACGTCGATGTTCTGCAGCAGCGCCAGCAGCGCCAGGCCGCCGATCGGCGCCCACGCGCCGCGCAGCAGCGACGCCAGCGGGCGCGCCGTCTTGGCCTCGTTGGCCGGGCCGAGGCGCTTGCGCAGCTCGAGCGCCAGCCAGATCGCGGTGAGCGCGAACGCGAGCGGCGTGCCGAGGAAGGCGCCGGTGACGCCCGCGCCCGCCAGCACGAGCACGAGGCCGCACACGAGCCGGCCGACCGCCTCGACGACGAGCGACAGCCCGACGGGATAGAAGGCGTGCAGGCCCTGCAGCGCGCCGCGCTGCAGCGACAGCAGCAGCCAGAGCACGCCCGAGGGCAGGATCGCCGCGGCGGCCAGCGGGTGCTCGGGCACGCCGATCATGTGGCTCAGCGGGCCCTGCAGCGCGAAGCTCAGCGCGGTCACGACCGCGAGCGCGATGACGAGCTGGCGCGTCCAGCCGTTGAGCGTCGCGGCCAGCCGCTCGCCGCCGCCGAGGTGGTGCAGCGCGGTCTCGCGCGCGGCGGCGACCTGCAGCGCCTGCCCGCCGACGAGAAGGATCAGGAAGGCCGACACGAGCGCGGCCAGCGACCCGTAGCCGTCGGCGCCGAGCAGCCGCGTGAAGACGATCGTGAAGACGAGCTGGATGCCGTTGGAGACCAGCGTCGCCGCGGCCAGGCCGCCCGCCTTGACCGTGTCGGAGCTGCGCACGCCGGTTCGCAGCGACGTCCGCGGCGCGGCGGCGACGCGCTCCATCACCGTGAGGTTGCTCTCGGCCGTGTTCTCCCACGTGAAGCCACGCGCCCGCGCCTTGGCCGCCGCGCCGAGCTCGTCGCGGCGCTCGGGCCGGGCGACGACCTCGCGCACCTTCTCGGTGAGCTCCTCGGGCGTGTCGGCGAGCAGGCCGGTCTCGCCGTCGACGATCGACTCGGTGAGGCCGCCGACCGCCAGGGCGGCGCTCGGCGTGCCGCACGCGGCCGCCTCCATCACCGTCAGGCACCAGCCCTCCGCCGAGGAGGCGGTGAGGTTCAGCCAGGCGCGGCCGTAGAGCTCGGCCTTCTCCTCCTCGGGGACGAAGCCGTGCATCGTGACCCGGTCCTCGAGGCCGCGCTCGGCGATCTCGCGCTCGATCACCTCGCGCCACTCGCCGGTGCCGGCGATCTCGAGCCGCGCGTCCGGCACGCCCTCGAGCACGTCGAGCGCCACCTCGATGCGCTTGTACTGCTTCAGCCGGCCGAGGTAGAGGAGCATCGGCTGCTCGTCGCGCCGCCCCTCGTGGAACTGCGACGGCTCCACGCCCAGGTAGGCGACGTGGATGAGCTTCGGGTCGATGCCGATCCGCTCGACGAGGTCGTCGTGGGCGGACTGCGAGATCGTGAGGATCTGCGTGCCCTTGTAGAGGAACCGCAGCGGGAACCACTCGAGCAGCAGCGCGGCGAGCTTGCCGCGGCGCCCGAGCTCGGCGACGTAGTGGTCCTGGTGGACGTGGTGCACCAGCGCGACCCGCGGCTTGCGCAGCCACCACCACAGCGGCGTGAAGAACGCGATGCCGTTGATGACCTCCAGCACGACGTCGGCGTCCTCGCCGACGCCCCGCGCCACCGCCCGCGCCGCCTTGGGGAAGACGGTCAGCCGGTTGCCCATGCGGTGGATCGTCAGCCCCGGCCCGAGCTGCTCGACCTTCTTGGCGCCCGGGTAGTCGCCGGCGATCACCGTGACGCGGTGGCCCCAGGCCACCCAGCGCGCCACCTGGCCGTACAGGTTCGTGCCGGTCCCGCCGCCCTGGGGATGCGTCCAGTCGCGATCGGTGAGCAGCAGGATGTGGAGCTTGCGCGGGGACGCCACTTGGGGGGCGACGGTAGCGCAGCGGGGGCGCGGACAGGGACGGCCCGTCTGCCGCGTCCTGGGCTATCTTGCACGCCAATGCCCGACCCGCGGCGTCTCGTTGCCCTGCTCATCGCGGCCCTCGTGGCCGTCGCTCCCGCGCCCGCGCTCGCCCAGGGCGGCGCCGGCGACGACCAGTACCAGGACCCGTTCGGCGGATCCGGCGGCTCGAGCGGCTCGTCGTCGAGCGGCTCGTCCTCGAGCGGCTCCGGCGGCCAGAGCAGCAGCAGCTCCAGCGGCTCGACGAGCAGCGGCTCCACGAGCAGCGGCTCGACGTCGTCGTCGGGCACGTCCGGCACGGCGCCGTTGACGCAGTCGCCGTCGCCGGAGGCCTCGTCGACGACGAGCAGCGCCTCGACCACGGCCGTCGCCCCGGCGACCGCCACCGGGTCGGGCGAGCTGCCGCGCACCGGCCTCGACGCGTGGGCGATCGCCCTGCTCGGCGTCGGCCTGCTCGCGGCGGGAATCGGCCTGCGGATGCGCACGGTCGATGGGTCCCGAACCTGACGGGCCGCCCACGGGCGACGAGCCGGTCGTCGTCGCCACGACGCGGCCGGAGGAGACCGAGCGCCTCGGCGCCGAGCTGGTGCGCGACCTCGGCCCGGGCGACGTCGTGCTGGTGTCGGGCGACCTCGGCGCGGGGAAGACGACCTTCGTGCGCGGCGCGGTCCGCGAGCTCGGCCACACGGGCCGCGTGACGAGCCCGACGTTCACGATCGTCAACCGCTACGAGGAGGGCCGCATCCCGGTCTCGCACCTCGACCTCTACCGGCTCGGCGAGACCGGCCTCGACGCCGAGGACCCGTCGCTGCTCGCCGACGAGCTCGGCGGGGACCGGATCGTCTTCATCGAATGGCCCGAGGCGGCCGCGCACGAGCCGCTCGGGCACGTCGCCCTGCGCGTCGTCCTGCGCCACGCGGGCGCCGACGAGCGCGAGATCGAGATCGAGCGCGTGGGCGAGGGCTGATGCCGCAGATCGTCCTCGCCTTCGACACCGCCACCAGCGCGACCGTCGTCGGCGTGACGGCCCCCGGGATCGCCGAGCCGATCGAGCTGCGCGACGACCCCGAGCCCGGTCAGCGCCCCCGCCACACCCAGGAGCTCATGCCGCTGGCCCGCGAGGCGCTGCGCCGCGCCGACCTGCGGTTCTCGGACGTCGAGCGCGTGGTCGTCGGCACCGGGCCGGGCTCGTTCACCGGGCTGCGCATCGGGCTGGCGACGGCGCGCGCACTCGCGCTGGCGGCCGGCGCCGAGCTCGTCGGCGTCTCGACCCTGCGCGCCCTCGCCGAGCCGGCCGAGGCCGCCGTCGGCCCGCAGAGCGTCGTCGCGTCGGTGCTCGACGCCCGCCGCGGCGAGGTCTTCATCGGCGCCTGGCGGGCCGGCCAGCAGGTGCTGCTGCCGCGCGCCGTCAGCCCCGAGCGGGCCGCCGAGCTCGCGCAGGAGGGCGGGGCGTGGAAGCGCCGGGTGTGGCTGGCCGTCGGCGACGGCGCGATCCGCTTCCGCGGCGCGCTGGAGAGCGTCGGCGTCTCGGTGCCCGCGGACCGCTCGCCGCTGCACCGCGTCAGCGCGCCGGTGCTGTGCCGGCTCGGCGCGGAGGCCGAGCCGCAGGAGCGCACCGCCGTCGTGCCGGAGTACCTGCGGCTGCCCGACGTCGAGATCGCCCTGCGCTCCCGCACGGAGACGTGACCGCGATGGCCACGACCGCGCTGGAGATCCGCCGCCTCGCCTACGCCGATCTGCCGCAGGTCATCGCGATCGAGCGGCGCGCCTTCACGACCCCGTGGTCGCTGGCGATGTTCGTCCTCGAGCTGTCCAAGCCCGGCGGCGTCTGCCTCGCCGCCGTCCGCGAGGGCCGCATCGCCGGCTACTGCATCTGCTCGCGCTACGACACGGTCTGGCACCTCATGAACGTCGCGGTCGACCCCGACCAGCGCCGCGAGGGGCTCGCGCGGGCGCTGCTGACCGAGCTGCTGCACCGCATCGGCGGCGACGAGGCCCGCATCACGCTCGAGGTGCGGCCGTCGAACGACGCCGCGATCCGGCTCTACGAGTCGTTCGGCTTCCGCGCCGCCGGCCGGCGCCGGCGCTACTACCAGGACAACGGCGAGGACGCCCTCATCCTGTGGCGCACGCCCGGCACGCTCGCCGGCACCCTCGACGACGTCCCCAACGCCTCGCCTCCGTCCTAGAGTGGCCCCGTGATCCTCGCCATCGAGACCAGCTGCGACGACACCTGCGCCGCCGTCCTGGACCGCGACGGGCGGATCCTGTCCAACGTCATCTCCTCGCAGGGCATCCACGACCGCTACGGCGGCGTCGTCCCGGAGGTCGCCGCGCGCCACCACCTCGAGCTCGTCGACGTCGCGGTCGAGGACGCGCTCGCCCAGGCGGGCATCGACTTCGACGACGTCAAGCTCGTCGCCGCCACGCAGGGGCCGGGGCTCACCGGCGCGCTGCTCATCGGGCTCAGCGAGGCCAAGGCGATCGCCGCCGCCCGCAACCTGCCGTTCGCGCCCGTCGACCACCTGCAGGGCCACGTCGCCGCCAACTTCGTCGCCCCCGACCCGTTCGAGCCGCCGTTCGTCTGCCTGATCGCCTCGGGCGGCCACACGCTGCTCGCGCGCGTGGAGGACCGCCAGAGCTTCACGGTGCTCGGCTCGACGCTCGACGACGCCGCCGGCGAGGCGTTCGACAAGGGCGCCCGGATGCTCGGGCTCGGCTACCCGGGCGGGCCGGCGCTGTCGCGGCTCGCCGAGCAGGGCGACCCCGCCGCGCACCGCTTCCCGACCGCCGAGGGCGTCGCGGGCCTCGACTTCTCCTTCGCCGGCGTCAAGACCTCGCTGCTCTACGCGGTGCGCGATCGCGAGGCCGACGGGGGCCTCGACGACCGGACCCGCGCCGACCTCGCCGCCTCCTACCAGCACGCGATCGTCGAGCAGCTCGCCGCGCGGACCGAGCGCGCGCTGCGCGAGACGGGCCTGGAGCGCCTCGCGATCGGCGGCGGCGTGGCGGCCAACGGCCTGCTGCGCGAGCGGCTCGGGCGCATCGGCGTCGACCTGCACGTGCCGCCGCGCGAGCTGTGCACCGACAACGCCGCGATGATCGCGAGCGCCGCCCGCTACGTGACCCCGCTGCTGCCCGGCGCCTACCTCGCCCTCGACGCCTACGCCACCGGCGAGCGCGGGCTGTGACGCCGCGCGTCACGCTCTACGGGCGCCCGGGCTGCCACCTCTGCGACGACGCGCGGACCGTGGTGCTGCGCGCCGCCCGCCGGGTGCCGTTCGAGCTGGTCGAGATCGACATCGAGTCCGACGACGAGCTGCTGAAGCGCTACCTCGAGCGCATCCCCGTCGTGGCGGTGGGCGGGGAGGAGCTGTTCGACTACTTCGTCGACGAGGAGACGCTCGTCTCGGCGCTATCGTCAGCGCAGCCGTGACACCGGACGTGATGACCCAGCCCGAGCGCCTCTCCCTGGGGGTCGCCGCCCGCCTGGCCCGCTACCTGCAGGTGCTCACCCAGGCCAAGAAGGAAGGCAAGGAGACGATCTCCTCGCAGGAGCTCTCCGAGTGGACGCACGTGAACTCGACGCAGATCCGGCGCGACCTCTCCGGCTTCGGGAAGTTCGGCAAGCGGGGCGTCGGCTACAACGTCGACTCGCTCGTCTCGCAGATCCGCAAGATCCTGCGCACCGCCGGCCAGCACAACATCGCGCTCTTCGGCGCCGGCCACCTCGGGCGCGCCATCGCCTCGAGCCACATCTTCGCCGACCACGGCTTCACCGTCGTGGCGATCTTCGACAACGACCCGGCGAAGATCGGCGAGAAGGTCGGCAACGTCGAGATCCGGCCGGTCGACGAGCTGCGCCGCGCCGTCGAGGAGGAGGACATCGTCGTCGGCGTCCTCGCGGTGCCGGGCCCCGCCGCCCAGGACCTCGCCGACAAGCTCGTCGAGGCCGGCGTGAAGATCATCTTCAACTACTCCGAGGCGCTCCTGCACGTGCCGCCGGAGGTCACGGTCCACACGTCGAGCCCGGCCGTGGACCTGCTCTACGCCCTCTACTTCTACCTGACGTAATGGCTCTGGACCTCGACGGCGCCGAGCGCATCTTCGCCGCGAGCGCCGACGGCACGGTGGGGATCGAGGAGGAGTTCCAGATCCTCGACCCGGACACGCTCTCGCTCGTGCCGCGCTTCGAGGAGCTGCGCGACACCGCCGAGCCCGCCCTCGCCGAGCGCATCACCGGCGAGCTGATCCGCAGCGAGATCGAGATCGTCTCCGGGCGCGGGGAGGACCTCGCCGACGCGATCGCCCGCCAGCGCGAGGCGCGCCGCCTGCTGTTCTCCCACGCGGCCGAGCGCGGCGTGCTGCTCGGCGCCACGGGCACGCATCCGTGGGCCGACTACCGCGAGCAGGAGTTCATCGACACCGAGCACTACCGGCTGCGGGCCGAGTCGCTGCGCTACGTCGCGAAGCGCAACAACACGTTCTCGCTGCACGTCCACGTCGGCGTGCGCGACCTCGACCGCGCCGTGCGCGTCTGCGACCGGCTGCGCCCGGTGCTGCCGACGCTGCTGGCGCTCAGCGCCTCGTCGCCGTACGTCGACGCGCGCGACGCCGGGCTGCACTCGGCGCGCACGCAGACGTTCACGAAGTCGTTCCCGCGCTGCGGCGTGCCCGACGTCTTCGGCGGATGGTCCGGCGCGGGCGGCTTCCGCGAGTACCTGGAGGTGCTGGAGCGCACCCGGTCGATCAAGGAGTACACGCAGGTCTGGTGGTCCGTGCGGCCGCACCTCAGCTTCGGCACCGTCGAGGTCCGCATCTGCGACGTCCAGCAGACGGCGGCCGAGTCGGAGGCGCTCGCGGCGCTCATCGTCGGCTGCGTGCTGGCGGCGGCCCGCGACGTCGACGAGGGCGTGCCGTTCGAGCACCCGGCGCCGCGCATGGTCGAGGAGAACCTGTGGCGCGCGATCCGCTTCGGCATGGACGGCGAGCTGATCGACCTGCAGACCCTCGAGGTCGAGCCGGCGCGCGCCGCCGTCGAGCGCCTGATGGCGTGGTCGGGCTGCGACGTCGCGTTCCCCGACCTCAACGGCGCCCAGCGCCAGCGCCGCCAGATCGAGGCGGGCGTCCCGATGGAGGACCTCTTCGCCGGGGTCGTCGAGGAGACCCGTTCCACCTACGCCGCACAGGAGGTCCGCTCCCCATGAGCGAGCAGCAGCGCCCACCCACCGAGGAGGAGCTCCGCGCCGCCTACGAGGCCGAGCTGAAGCGGGTCCGCGTCGAGGACGTCCTCATCCAGACGGTCGTCTCGCTGGTCAACCTCGGCGGCCGCAAGGCCGGCGTGGCCCCCGGCACCGAGGACGAGCGCGACATGGAGCAGGTCCGCCTGGCGATCGAGGGCGCGCGCGCCCTGCTGCCGCTGGTCGAGGGCACGCTCGGTCCCGACGCCGCGCGGGTGCGCGACGCGCTCAGCCAGCTCCAGCTCGTCTACGCGCAGAGCGCGCGCGGCGGAGAGGGCGAGGGCGGCGAGGGTGGCCCCGGCGGCGGCGAGGGTGGCCCGGGCGGGCCGTCGCAGCCCGGCGGCACCGGCGGGGCCGGTCCCGCGCAGTCGTCGGGCCGGCTCTGGGTCCCCGGCCAGTAGGCGTCAGCGACCCGACGCGCGGGGCGGCCGGCCCTTGGGGCGAAGCGCGCTGCCGCCGCATGCTCAGTTATGCTCCCCGCGCTTTGCAGCCGGGGTCGGCGCCGGCTTGCCGTGACTTCGGCGCGCCCCGCGAACAACTTCCTGAGGAGATCCTTCCTTGAGTGACTTCTTGAACGACCACGGGGTCGTCGTCGCGCTCGTCTGTGCGGGCCTGGCGGTGATCTACGGGGTCGTGACCTCGCGGTCGCTGCTCGCCCTGTCCCCCGGCAACGAGCGCATGCAGTTCATCTCCGGGGCCGTCCAGCAGGGCGCGCGCGCCTACCTGAACCGCCAGTACTCGATCATCGCCCTCGTCGGCCTCGTGCTGTTCGTGGCGCTGATCTTCGTCCAGGACATCGAGGTCGCGGTCGGCTTCCTCATCGGCGGCATCCTGTCCGCGGCGGCCGGCTACATCGGCATGAACGTGTCGGTGCGGGCCAACGCCCGCGTGGCGGAGGCCGCGCGCGGCGGCGTGCCGCGCGCGCTGAAGGTCGCCTTCCAGGGCGGCGCCGTGACGGGCCTGCTCGTCGTCGGCCTCGCGCTGCTGGGCGTCGCCGGCTACTACGGCGTGCTCACCGCCTTCTTCGACGAGTCGCAGAAGGACGCGGTCGACGCGCTGATCGGCCTCGGCTTCGGCGGGTCGCTGATCTCCGTGTTCGCCCGTCTGGGCGGCGGCATCTTCACGAAGGCGGCCGACGTCGGCGCCGACCTCGTCGGCAAGGTCGAGGCGGGCATCCCCGAGGACGACCCGCGCAACCCGGCCGTGATCGCCGACAACGTCGGCGACAACGTCGGCGACTGCGCCGGCATGGCGGCCGACCTCTTCGAGACCTACGCGGTGACGGCCGTCGCCGTCATGCTGCTCGGCGTGCTGACGTTCGCGCCCGAGAGCGCGACCACGGTGGCGCTCTACCCGCTCGTGCTCGGCGGCGTGGCGATCGTCGCCTCGATCATCGGCACCTTCGCCGTGCGCGGCAACAACGTCGAGCGCGCCCTGTACCAGGGCCTCATCGTCTCCGGCATCATCGCCGCGATCGCCTTCTACCCGATCACGAGCTGGATGATGGACGGCGTCACCCTCGGCGACGCGACGGCGCCGGGCGACACCCCGAGCGTCGGCGACCTGTACCTCTGCTCGCTGATCGGCATCGCGGTCACCGCGCTGCTGTTCGTGCTCACCGACTACTACACCTCGACCCGCTTCGGGCCGGTGAAGAAGACGGCGAGCGCCTCGCAGACGGGCCACGCGACGAACATCATCCAGGGCCTCGCCCAGGGCCTGCAGGCGACGGCGCTGCCCGCGCTCGTGCTCGTCTTCGGCATCTGGGGCGCGTGGGAGCTGGCCGGCGTCTACGGCGTCGGCGTCGCGGTCATGGGCCAGCTGTCGCTGACCGGCCTGATCGTCGCCCTCGACGCCTTCGGCCCGATCACCGACAACGCCGGCGGCATCGCCGAGATGGCCGAGCTGCCGGACGAGGTCCGCAACGTCACCGACCCGCTCGACGCGGTCGGCAACACGACGAAGGCGGTCACGAAGGGCTACGCGATCGGCTCCGCGGTGCTCGCGGCGGTCGTGCTCTTCGCGGCGTTCCGCTTCGAGCTCGAGGACGCCGGCGTCGACACCGTCTTCGCGATCGACGACCCGCCGGTCCTCATGGGCCTGCTCGTCGGCGGCATGATGGTGACGCTGTTCGCGGCGATGTCGATGGAGGCGGTCGGCCGCGCCGGCGGCGCCGTCGTCGAGGAGGTGCGCCGCCAGTTCCGCGAGAAGCCGGGCATCATGGAGGGCACCGACCAGCCCGACTACGAGCGCTCGGTCGCGCTCGTGACGGCGGCCGCCCAGCGCGAGATGATCGTCCCGTCGCTGATCCCGATCGTCGTCACGCTCGTCGTCGGCCTGATCAGCACCCAGGCCCTCGGCGGCCTGCTGATCGGCGTCATCGTGGTCGGCTTCTTCTTCGCCGTGCTCATGACCGCCGGCGGCGGCGCGTGGGACAACGCGAAGAAGCTGATCGAGGACGGCGCCTTCGGCGGCAAGGGCTCCGAGGCCCACGCCGCGTCGGTGACCGGCGACACGGTCGGCGACCCGTTCAAGGACACCGCCGGCCCGGCGATCAACCCGATGATCAAGGTCGCGAACATCGTGGCGATCCTGATCATCCCGATCATCACCTGACCGGCCGCGGGCCCGGAGCCCGCGTGCTGCGTGCTGTGCGAAGGGCGGCCTACGGGCCGCCCTTCGTCGTCGTTGGGGCGTGCGCGCGTGGCGCTCCGCTCGGGACGGCTTGCTGAGCGCGCGCGTGGGCTGGTCTCGACGAAGGCAGGCGGGTGCGGGGCACAGGCCGCCGCGCTCTCCCGCACGCCGGTGCGGCGCCTCAGCGACGAGTGGCGAGTTCGTTGCGCTCAGCGAGACAAACTCGCCACTCGTGCGCGCGGGGCGCGGCCGAGGACCCGTGCGGCCAGGGCTCCCGAGGGGCCGCACGTCCCTTCGTCGAGCCCGGCCACGCCTCGCTCACCGGTCTGAGGCCGCGCGGAGCGCCACGCGCCCGACCGCACGCGCCCGCTCGGGGCACGAGTGGCGCGTTCGTTGCGCTCAGCGAGGCAAAGTCGCCACTCGTGCGCGCGTGGCGCTCCGCTGCGGGACGGCTTGCTGAGCCGGGCGTGGGCTGGTCTCGACGAAGGCAGGCGGGTGCGAGGCCCGGGCTGGGGCGGTCTGCCGCGCGCCGGACAGGTCGACGTTGATCGCGACTGTGCGCGGTCGGGGCACGAGTGGCGAGTTCGTTGCGCTCAGCGAGGCAAACTCGCCACTCGTGCGCGCGGGGCGCGGCCGCGGACCCGTGGGGCCGGGGCCCTGCGCGGCCGCGCGTTCCCTTCGTCGAGCCCGAACCCCGCCTCGCTCGCCGGTCTGAGGCCGCGCGGAGCGCCACGGCCCCGCCGCCAAACCGACACACCGCTGCCGCACCTACGCCGGACGCTCCTGTACGTTCCCGTTCACGATGCGGGTCTCGCTCTCCACCACCACCCTGGCCGTCCTCGTCCTCGCCGCCGCCGCCGCTCCCACGGCCAGCGCCGCGTGCGATCCCGTCGACCCGTCGCTCTGCCTCTATCCGTGGCCGAGCAACGCGTACACGACGAAGGACACGACGACCGACACCGGCCTGCGGCTCAGCCTCAAGCCCTCGCAGATGCCGCGCAACGTCGACGGCACGCCGATCGATCCCACGCAGCTCAACCGCAACGACGGGTTCAGCCCCGGCACCGCGATCGTCACGCGCGTCCCCGGCCTCGACAACGAGCAGGCCTTCGAGAAGACCGGCGCCGTCCCGATCACCGACATGGCCCGCGCCTTCGACCGCGACCAGCCCGTCGTCCTCATCAACACGCGGACGCACCAGCGCCATCTGATCTGGTCGGAGATCGACGCCAACCCGGCGGACCGCGAGGACGTCACGCTCATCATCCGCCCCGGTAAGAACCTCGAGGACGGCACGCGCTACGTCGTCGCGCTGCGCAACCTCAAGAACGCCCAGGGCAAGACGCTCCGGCCGCAGCCGGCGTTCCGCAAGCAGCGCGACGCCAAGCGGCCGAGCAAGCGCTACCGCCGCATCTTCAAGGACCTGCGCAAGGCGAAGATCGCCCGCGACGACCTCTACCTCGCCTGGGACTTCACCGTCGCCAGCGAGCGCAACCTCACCGAGCGCGTGCTGTCGATCCGCGACGCGGCGTTCGCCGAGCTCGGCGACACGAACCTCGCCGACCTGCGCCCCGACGGGCACAGCCCGGCGTTCACCGTCGACTCGGTCACCGACTTCACCGTCGAGCAGGACCCGAACATCGCGCGCCAGGTGACCGGCACGGTGACCGTGCCGTGCTTCCTCGACCAGCCCGGCTGCCCGCCCGGCTCCGGCTTCCGCTACGCCAGCGCGACGTCGAACATCCCGCAGCGGATCCCCGGCAACACGATCGCCGCGGAGTACGTGTGCAACATCCCGCGCGTCGCGATGGAGCGGCCGGCGCGGCCGGGCATCTACGGCCACGGCCTGCTCGGCAAGCCGACGGAGATCAACCAGCTCCAGCTCAAGAGCCTCTCCCAGGAGCACGACTTCGTCTTCTGCGCCACCTCCTGGAAGGGCATGGCGAACGAGGACATCATCCACGTGGCCGGCCTGCTGAACGACCTGTCGCGCTTCAGCACCGTCCCGGACCGGCTGCAGCAGGGCTACATCGACCAGCTCTACCTCGGCCGCGCGATGATCCGCCCCGACGGCCTCAGCTCGCACCCGGCGTTCCAGAACGGCGCGGGGCAGCCCGTCCTCGACACCGCGCCCGGCCGCCTCTACTACGACGGCAACAGCCAGGGCGGCATCATGGGCGGTGCGCTCACCGCGATCGCGCCCGACTTCGACCGCGCGGTCCTCGGCGTGCCGGGGATGAACTTCTCCACGCTGCTGCGCCGCTCCGTCGACTTCAACACCTACGCCCAGATCCTCTACAAGGCGTACCCCGACGAGCTCGAGCGGCCGCTCATCCTCAGCCTCATCCAGCTCGTCTGGGACCGCGGCGAGGCCAACGGCTACGCCAACCACATGACGACCGATCCGCTGCCGGACACGCCGCAGCACCGGGTGCTCATGCACGTGGCGCTCGGCGACCACCAGGTCGC
This sequence comes from Capillimicrobium sp., assembly GCA_035761245.1. Classification (GTDB taxonomy): domain Bacteria; phylum Actinomycetota; class Thermoleophilia; order Solirubrobacterales; family Solirubrobacteraceae; genus Capillimicrobium. The sequence goes on from DASTRJ010000107.1 coordinate 18,529, forward strand.
CAACGTGACCGCCGACGTCGAGGCGCGCACGATCGGCGCGGCGACGCTCCCGAACCCGGTCGCGCCGGGCCGCTTCCCCGACCGCGAGCCGCTCTACGGCATCCCGCGCATCCGCTCGTTCCCGTACGACGGCAGCGCGATCGTCTACTGGGACAGCGGCACGCCGACGCCGCCGACGCAGAACGTCCCGCCGACCGGGGGGACCGACCCGCACGAGACGCCGCGCAACGACGCCAAGGCGCGCGAGCAGAAGTCCGCGTTCCTGCAGATCGGCGGCAAGGTCGTCGACGTCTGCGGCGGCGGCCCGTGCACGGCGGTGGATCCGGGGTAGCAGCCCCGGCATGGACAAGGACCCGATGGACGTGGAGGCCGTCGTCGACGGCCTCCAACGCGTCCTGCCTCTGCAGCTGCGATCGGCGACCGCCTACACGCTCGCCGCCGCGTCGATCGTCGGCTTCTCGTACGCCGCGCTCAGCCAGCAGCTCTGGACGTTCGCGACGCTCGAGCTCGAGGACGCCCGGCGGCTGGGGGAGAAGATCGTCACGCTCGGCGGCCGCCTGTGCGACGACGTGCCCGGCTTCGCCGTCGCCGACGACCCCGAGGACACGATCAAGCGCCTGATCGAGCTCGAGACCGAGGCGATCGAGGCGCTGCAGGACGTCATCCCCGCGACCGGCCAGGAGGGACGCTCGGAGGCGCTCGAGCACCGGCTCGAGCACGTGATCATGCGCAAGCAGGAGCAGGTCGACACCCTGGTGCGAGCCTCGCGGCAGCCGTAGCTAGCATCCGCGGCCGCACATGGCCGAACGCCGCCTTCACGGGCTCCAACGGGTCCTGGGCGTCAACGCCCTCTTCTCGACCGCCTACGGCAACGTGGGCTCGTCGATCTACTACGCGCTCGGCCTCGTCGCGTCGTTCGCGCTCGGCCTGACGCCGGTCGTCTTCGTCATCACCGGCGTGATCTTCTTCTTCACCGCCGCGACGTACGCCGAGGCGACCTCGATGTACCCCGAGGCCGGCGGCTCGAGCTCCTTCGCCCGCCGCGCCTTCAACGAGTTCTGGTCCTTCTTCGCCGCCTGGGCCCAGATGCTCAACTACACGATCACGATCGCCATCTCGGCGTTCTTCGTGCCGCACTACATCGGCGGGCTGTTCTGGGAGCCGCTGCGCGAGTCGCCGGGCGACATCGTGTTCGGCATCGGCGTGATCGTGCTGCTGTCGCTCGTCAACGTGCGCGGCGTCAAGGAGTCGGCGGGCGTCAACATCGCGCTGGCGGTCACCGACTTCCTCACGCAGCTGCTGCTCGTCGTGGTCGGCGCCGTCCTGGTGCTGTCGCCGGACACGCTCGTCGACAACGTCCACTTCGGCGTGGCGCCGACGTGGAAGGACTTCCTGCTCGCGATCCCGGTCGGCATGATCGCCTACACGGGCATCGAGACGATCTCCAACATGGCCGAGGAGGCGCGCGACGAGCGCACGACGATCCCGGCCGCCATCAAGCGCGTCGTCATCGCCGTCTTCGCCATCTACGCCGCGCTGCCCGTCGTCGCGCTGAGCGCGCTGCCGGTGGAGCGGACCTCCGACGGCACGTACGAGACGCTGCTGGGCCTGGGGGAGGACGAGGGCGGCTTCGCCGGCGACCCGATCCTCGGCGTGGTCAAGCAGATCGACCTCGGGTTCTTCCAGAGCGCCGGCGAGCTCTACGTCGGCCTGCTCGCCGCGACGATCCTCTTCATCGCGACGAACGCGGGCATCATCGGCGTCTCGCGGCTCGTCTACTCGATGGGCATCCATCGCCAGGTCCCCGACCGGCTGCGCCAGCTGCATCCCCGCTACGGCACGCCGTGGATCGGCATCCTCGTGTTCGGCGCGATCGCGTGCGTC
>DASTRJ010000108.1:0-7468 GCA_035761245.1 Capillimicrobium sp.
CGCGCCGCCTCGGCGAGCGCCTCGTCGCGCGCGGCGACCGCCTCCTCGCGCAGACGCCGCTCGCCCGCCAGCCGCTCCTCGAGCTCGGCGCCGACGGCCGCCAGCCGCCCGCGGAGCTCTCCGACGAGCGCCTCGATGGACGCGGCCTGCGCCTCGAACGCGCTGCGCTCAGCGGCGATCCGCGCACGCAGCTCGCCCTCGACCTCGGCGACGTAGCCGCCGAACGTCTCACGCTCCCGCTCGAGCTCGGCCTTCAGCGACGCCTCCACCTCGAACCGGCGCCGGCGCTCCTCGTCGAGGCGGCCCTGCAGCTCCGCCGCCTCGCGGCGGACGGCGGCGACCGTCCGCTCCGCCTCGCGCAGCGCGCTCGCGCGCCCCTCCTCCGCCGCGCGGGCGGCGGCGAGGTCGGCCTGCGCGCGGTCCAGGTCGGCGCGCGCCCGGGCCAGCTCGCGCTCGCGCGCCTCGAGCTCGGCGCGCGCGTCGCGCAGCTCCGCCCGGGCCGCGCGCTCTGCGGCCTCCAGGCCGCCGATCCGCTCGCGCAGGCCGACCGCCGTGGCCTTCAGCTCCTCGAGCGCGATCCGCGTGCCGTCGGCGCGGTTGGCAGCCTCGGCCTGCGCGCGGACGCGCACGAGCGCCTCGCGCAGCTCCTCGAGCTCGACCTGGACGGCCGTCTGCACGCTGGCCCGCCGCTCGAGCTCGTGCACGAGCAGCGTCACCGTCGCCTCGACCTCGGCGACGCGGTCGCCCTGGCGCACGAGCCGCGCCTCGGCGTCGCCGCGCGCCGCGCGCTCCTCCGCGAGCAGCTGGGTGAGCGACGCCGCCTCGCCGCGCAGACGGTCGAGCTCGGCCTGGACGCCCGCGTCCGCGCCCGCCGCGCGGTCCTCGGCCGCCTCGCGGCGGATCGCGTCCATCTCGGCCCCGAGCGCCTCCGCGTGCGCCTCGGCGGCCTCGAGCCGGCGCCGCAGGTCGGCCGCCTCCTGCTCGAGCTCGGCGACGCGCTCATCGGAGCCGGCGCGCGCCTCGCGCAACCGCGACTCCAGCAGCTCGAGCTGCGTCTCGAGCGTCTGCACGGTCGCCTCCGCCGCCTGCGCGCGCCGCAGCAGCGCCTCGTCGGCCATGCCCTCGCGCCGCGCCCGGCGCTCGGCCAGGACCTGCGGATCGACGATGGTCGCGGCCGGCGGAGCGGCGCCCTCGTCGGTCGGCCCCGGCGACGCGGCCGGCAGCGAGAGCTCGCGACCGCCCGCCGTGAGGCCGAGACGGGCGCCGAGCCGCGCGCGCAGCTCGACGGGGACCGAGAAGCTCGCCGACCAGCCGCCGCCGTCGGCGGGGCCCGCCGTGACCGCGCGGAAGCGCCGCCGCTCCCCGGCGTCGTCGACGAGCAGCTCGATCGGCTCGCTCGGCGCGCTGCCGCGCCAGCGCCCGGACAGCCGGACCTCGAGCGCGTCGGCGGTGTCGGGGACCCACTCGACGCGCTCGACGTCGAGCGGCGACTCCATCGGGGAACCGTCGGGGCTGGCAGCCGTCACGCGCGTGAATCTACGAGGCGCGGCGGACGCCAGCGCCTGGCGCCGTCAGCGCGGCTACGAGGACTTCGAGCGCGACGCGAGCGCGGCGACGCCGATGCCCGCGAGGACGATCCCCGCCAGCACCGGCTTCGGCAGCATCGCCCGGCCGTACTTGCGCCGCAGCGCCCACTTGCCGCCCTTCCAGACGGCCATGCCGAGCAGCTTGTAGCCCATGTCAGGACTGGTGCCCACGACCAGCCATGTTCACGCGTCGGAGCCCTCCGCCGCGGTGGAGCTGGTGCCCGCGCCATGCCGCAGCCGCCACGCCAGCCGCGACTGGAGCGACCAGATCTCGATGAAGCCCGGCGACGCCTGCTGCGAGAACAGGCCGCCCGACTCCGCGAAGGTCGCGAGCTGGGCGTCGTAGACGGCGTTCGGCGACTCGCGCGTCACGGCGCGCACCGAGCCCTTGTAGAGCTTGAGCCCGATCGTGCCCGTCACCCGCTCCGAGACCGAGTCCATGTAGGCGTCGAGGTGCTCGCGCAGCGGCTCCCACCAGAGGCCCGCGTAGACGAGGTAGGCCCACTTCTGGTCGAGCTGCGGCTTGAACTGGTTCTCGTGGATCGTGCCGACGAGCTTCTCGAGCTCCTGGTGCGCGGTGAGCAGGATCTCCGCCGCCGGCACCTCGTAGATGTCGCGCACCTTCAGGCCGACGATCCGGTCCTCGATGTGGTCCACGATGCCGACCCCGTGGCGCATGCCGATCTCGGCGGCGCGCTCCAGCAGGTCGACGAGGCCGAGGCGCTCGCCGTTGATCGCCACCGGGACGCCGCGCTCGAACTCGACGGTCACGATCTCCGGCTCGTCGGGCGCCTCCTCGGGGCGGGTGACGAGCTGGAAGACGTCGTCCTCCGGCGCGTGCGCGAGGTCCTCGATCCACTTGCCCTCGCTCGAGCGGCCCCAGAGGTTGTCGTCGATCGAGTACGGCGCCTGCTCGACGCCGCCCTTGACCGGGATGCCGTGCTCGCGCGCGTAGGCGATCTCCTCGTCGCGCCCCATCGCCCACGTGCGGACCGGAGCGATGATCTTCAGCTCCGGCGCCAGCGTCGCGATCGTCGCCTCGATGCGGACCTGGTCGTTGCCCTTGCCGGTGCAGCCGTGCGCGATCGTGTCGCACCCCGCCTTGCGCGCGTACTCCACGGCGAGCTTGCCGATGAGCGGGCGGCCGAGGGCGGTGAAGAGCGGGTAGCCGAGGCCGTAGATCGCGTTGGCCTTGATCGCCGGCAGGACGAAGTCGTTGGCGAACTCCTCGCGCGCGTCGACGACGAACGTGTCGACCGCGCCGAGCTGACGGGCCTTGCCCTCCACGACGCCGTAGTCCTCGCCCGGCTGCCCGAGGTTCACCGTGAGGGTGACGACCTCGGCGTCGTACTCGTCCTGGATCCACTTGAGCATGACGCTCGTGTCGAGGCCGCCGGAGTACAGCAGCAGGACGCGGTTGACCTCGTCGGGGTTGGCCTCGTAGGACGCGGTGGCCTGGGCGCGCATGCGCGCCTCGGTGGCCTCGGGCGGGGGGATCGAGTGAGCGGAGAGCTTCGGGGCGTCGGACATGGGGTCCGGAGCGTATCCGCCGGGCCCCCGCGGCCGACGCCCGCCGCTGCGTCGCTACGTCGCCGGGCGGCCCCAGCTCTGCAGGTGCGTCTCGTCGGACGGCCGCTCGGAGACGAGCGCCGCGATGATCGCCAGCGCGCTGAGCCCGATGTGGAGCACGTTGTCGGCCGCGTTGATCGGGATGAAGCCGAGCACGTCGTCGCCGTCGATCAGCCCGATGATCGCGACCGCGCCGTAGACGATGCCGAAGGCCAGCGCCACGGCCTTCGCGGCACCCGGCGAGCCGGCGACCGCGAGCAGGACGATCCCCGACAGCAGGTGCACGACGTTGTGCCAGCCGTTGATGTCGAACAGGATCAGCTCGTCGCGCGCAGTCGTGCCGAAGTCGGGCTCGACGAAGAAGCCGACGATGCCGACGATGAGGAGGACGAGGCCGGCCAGGCGGCAGTACCACTGGGCAGGCGTCGGTCCGGCGGTGCGTTGCATGGTCGGCTGTTACCCGGCCGGACAGCGCTACAGCAGCGCGCGAATGCGCCCGACTGCGTCGTCGACCTCCGACTCGCCGCAGGTCAGCGGCGGCAGCAGCCGGATCGACCTCGGCCCCGTGGCGTTGACCACGAGCCGCTGCTCGAGCAGGGCGCGGCGCGCCAGCTCCGGGGCGCCGCCGTCGACGAGGTCGAAGCCGTTCATCAGCCCGCGCCCGCGCACGTCGGTGACGCCGGGCAGCTCCTCGAGCAGGGCGCGCAGGCGCTCGCCGAGCGCGCGCACGCGCGCCAGCAGGTCCGGGTCGTCGAGGATGTCGAACGCCGCCAGCGCCGCGGCCGCCACCAGCGGGCCGCCCGCGAACGTCGAGCCGTGGTCGCCGGGCGCGAAGACGCCGGCGAGCCGCTCCCCCGTCACGAGCGCGCCGATCGGCAGACCGCCCCCGAGCGCCTTGGCCGTCGTCAGCGCGTCGGGCACGACGCCGACCTGCTCGTAGGCCCACAGCGAGCCGGTGCGTCCCATGCCGGTCTGGACCTCGTCGAACACGAGCGCGGCGCCGTGCGCGTCGCAGGCCTCGCGCGCGGCGCGCAGCACGTCGTCGCCGAGGACCCTCACGCCGCTCTCGCCCTGGATGACCTCGAGGACGACGGCGGCGGTGCGCTCGTCGACGGCGTCGGCGATCGCCGCGGCGGTCGGCTCGACCGCCCGGAAGCCGGGCACGAGCGGCGCGAACGGCGCCTGCTTGGACTCCTGGGGCGTGGCGCTCAGCGCGCCGTAGGTCCGCCCGTGGAAGCCGCCGTGCAGCACGACGACGTCGCCGCCCTGCTTGGCCTTGCGGACGAGCTTCAGGGCGGCCTCGTTGGCCTCGGCGCCCGAGTTCGTGAAGAACACGCCGCCGCCGAGCGACGAGCGCGCCAGCCGGTCGGCCAGGCGCGTCATCGGCTCGGTGAAGAAGAGGTTCGAGACGTGCATGAGCCGCCCGGCCTGCTCGCGCACCGCCTCGACGACCTTCGGATGGCAGTGCCCGACGCTCGAGACCGAGATCCCGGTGAGGAAGTCCAGGTACTCGTGGCCGTCGGCGTCCCACAGGCGCGACCCCGATCCGCGGACGAACTCGACGGGGTAGCGCGCGTAGGTCGGCAGCAGGTGGTGGTCGGCGGCGGTGGTGGAGGTCATCTAGCGGGTCCGATCTTCGTGCCGGTGCCGGCGTCGGTGAACAGCTCGAGCAGCAGCGAGTGCGGCAGCCGCCCGTCGATGATGTACGCGTTGCTGACGCCGCCGTGGATGGCGTCGAGGCACGCCTGCAGCTTCGGGCGCATGCCGCCGGCGATCGACGGCAGCGCGGCCTCGACCTCGTCGGCGCTCGCCTCGCTGACGACGGAGTCCGGGTCGCTCGGGTCGCGCAGCCAGCCGCGCACGTCGGTGAGGAAGAGCACCTTGTAGGCGCCGAGCGCCCGGGCGACCGCGCTCGCGGCGTCGTCGGCGTTGATGTTGTACGAGTTGCCCTCGCGGTCGGCGCCGACCGACGCGATCACCGGGATGTAGTCGGCGGCGATGTGGGTCAGCACGCCCGTCTCGACCTTCGCGATCTCGCCGACGAAGCCGATGTCCTCGCCGCCCGGCGCCGACTGGCGGCGCACGTGGAAGAGGTTGCCGTCCTCGCCGGAGATGCCGACCGCCGGCTGGCCGTGGCGCGTGAGCCGCAGGACGATGTCCTTGTTGACCTTGCCGACGAGCACCATCTTGGCGATCTCGACGGTGTCGCGGTCCGAGACGCGCAGCCCGCCGACGAACTCGACCGGCATGTCGAGCCGCTCCATGTACTCGGTGACCTGCGGGCCGCCGCCGTGGACGATGACCGGGTTGAGGCCGACGTACTTCAGCAGCACGACGTCGCGGGCGAAGTGCTCGCGCAGCTCGGGGTCCTCCATCGCCGCCCCGCCGTACTTGATGACCACCGTCTTGCCGTGGAACTCCCGGATGTACGGGAGCGCCTCCAGCAGGGTGCCGACCCGCGCCTCGCCGACGCCGTCGCTCATGTCGTGTACTCCGCGTTGATCGTCACGTAGCCATGGCCGAGGTCGGAGAAGAAGACCTCGGCGTCGGCGCCCTCGCCCGGCAGGCCGATCTCGATGTCGACCTCGCCACCGGCGACCGCCGCGTCGAGCGCCGCCTGGTCGACGGGCAGCGCGAAGCCGGCGGAGCAGACCTGGATGCCCTCGATCGCGATGTCGACCGGCAGCGGCGCCGTCCCCGGCAGCGCCGCGCCGACGGCCTGGATGATCCGCCCCCAGTTCGGGTCGCCGCCGTGCAGCGCCGTCTTGACCAGGGGCGAGTTGGCCACCGCGCGGGCGACGGCCTCGACGCCCGGCTGGTTGCCGCCGCGGACGACGACGCGCCCGGCGCGGACGGCGCCCTCGCCGTCGCGGACCATGAGCACCGCGAGCTGGCGCAGCAGGGCGTCGAGCGCCTCGCCGAAGCGCAGCTCGTCCTCGCTCTCCGGCGCGATGCTCACGCCGCCGGCGCCCGAGGCGATGAGGATCGCGGTGTCGTTCGTCGAGAGCTGGCCGTCGACCGAGCAGCGGTCGAACGAGCGCTTGATGCAGACGCCGAGCAGCAGGTCGGCCGTCTCCGGCTGCAGCGCCGCGTCCGTCTCGACGAAGCACAGCATCGTGGCGAAGCGGGGCGAGATCATGCCGGCGCCCTTGCACTGGGCGCTGATCCGCACGCGGCCCGAGGGCAGGTCGACGTCGAGCGTCGCCCGCTTGTCGATCGCGTCGGTCGTCTTGATCGCGTCGGCGAACGCCGGCGCCCCGCCGGGCGACAGCTCGCCGTTGGCGGCGAGCAGCCCCTTGACGACCTTCTCGCCGTCGAGCTGCACGCCGATCACGCCGGTGGACGCGACCGCGACCTGGTCGGCCGGCACGCCCGCCGCCATCGCGGCGGCGCCCTGCATCCGCGCCGCCTCGTCGAGGCCGGGACGGCCGGTCGCGGCGTTCGCGTTGCCGGAGTTCGCCGCGACCGCCCGGATCGCGTCGAGGCGGGTGCGCTCCTTCGTGACCACGACCGGCGCGGCGAGCACGCCGGATGCGGTGAAGCGCGCGGCGCTCACGGCGCCCGGCTCGGTGCACACGAGCAGGCCGACGTCGAGGCCGCCGCTCGGCTTGATGCCGGCCGCGACCCCGGCGGCCTTGAACCCGGCGGGCAGCGTGTCGTCGGCGGCCTCGGTGACGTGCTCGGGCCGCGGCACCCAGCGCGAGTCGAAGAACGACGAACGCGTGGCGCGAACCTCAGTCATAGGATCCCCGCCGTCTCGTCGAGCCCGAACATGAGGTTCAGGCACTGGACGGCCTGCGAGGCCGTCCCCTTCCAGAGGTTGTCGATCGCCGCGAAGACGAACACCTTGCCGGTGCGCTCGTCCGGGTGCACGGCGATCCGGCAGAAGTTCGTCTCGCGCACGTCGCGCATCCCGGGCGCGCCGCCGATCAGCTCGACGAACGGCTCGTCGGCGTAGGCGTCGGCGTAGAGCGCCGCGACGTCGACATCCGCCTCGGGCCGCAGCGTCGCGTAGCAGGAGACGAGCTCGCCCTGGTCGACCGGGCACAGGTGCGGCGTGAACGTGCAGACGACGTCGCGCGCCCCCGCCGCCGCCAGCTCCTGGTCGATCTCGGGCGCGTGGCGATGGCGGCCGATCCCGTACGGCTTGACGTTCTCGTCGACGCTGACGAAGTGCGTCTTCTCGGTCGCGGCGCGGCCGGCGCCCGACACGCCCGTCTTCGCGTCGATGACGACGTCGGCCAGGTACGGCGCGAGCGGCTTGAGCGCGAGGATCGACGCGGTCGGGAAGCAGCCGGGGCAGGCGACGATGT
>DASTRJ010000109.1:0-31187 GCA_035761245.1 Capillimicrobium sp.
AGGAGCGTGCCGCCGCCGGGCGGGCGGCGCGAGAGCACGTGCTGGCGTGGGCGAACGTCGACCGCGAGGCGCGCGTGCTGTCGACGTTCGTCCGCGCGGCGCAGGTGGCGCGAGCGGCGTAGAGGCGGCGCGGCCCGCTACGGCAGGTCGCGCACCCGCCGCGCCGGCACGCCGGCGTACAGCCCGTGCGGCTCGCAGTCCTCGACGACGACCGCGCCCGCCGCGACGACGCAGCCCTCGCCGATCGTCACGCCCGGCAGCACGATCGCGCGCGACCCGAGCCAGCACCCGTCCTCGATCCGCACGGGGGCGCTGCGGTACCGCCCGGCGCGCCGGGTCCGGTCGCCCGGCTCGTGGGTGGAGGTGCAGAGCATCACCTCCATCCCGAGGTCGCAGCGGTCGCCCACCACGATCTCGTCCCGGGCGTCGAAGTAGCAGCGGTGGTTGACCCAGGTCGTCGCCCCGATCGTGACGTTCGCGCCGAAGAACCAGCAGCCGTGCTGGACGCGCGCCTCCGGATGGACGCGCAGGCCGGCGCGCCGCAGCAGGCGCCCGCGCCGCCGCTCGCCGACCGCGATGCTCGCCGCCACGACGTTCACCGCGAGGTTCCACCGCCGGTCGTCGATGTTGCGCGGCCTCACGCGCCCAGCAGCTCCCGGTACAGCGCCTCGACCTCGCCGACCGAGCGCTCCATCGAGAAGCGCTCCGCACGCGCCCGGCAGCGCGCCGCGGTCGCCGGGTCCTCGCTGAGCTCGAGCGCCTCCAGCAGCGCGCGGGCGAGCGCCGCCTCGCCGCCGTCGAACAGCCGGCCGACGCCGTCGGAGTCGACGATCTCGCCGAACGCGCCGGCGTCGGTGCCGACCGCCGGCGTCCCGCACGCCATCGACTCGATGAGCACCAGGCCGAACGCCTCGCCCACCGACGGCAGCGCCGACACCCAGGCCGACGCGTACGCCTCGCGGACCTCGCCCGGCCCGAGCGACACGAGGCTCACGCCCGGCACCGCCTCGAGCTGCGCCGCCAGCGCCGCCGAGCCCGGCCGGACGAGCACGAGCCGCGCGCCGGGCCGCTCGCGGCGCACGCGGGCGAACGCCTCGACGAGCAGCGGGACGCGCTTGCGGGCGACGTCCGGCGTCGCGGCGCAGAAGATCGTCGGCTCGGCAGCGCGCTCGCCGGGGGCGAACGCGGTCAGGTCGACGCCCGGGTAGATCACGCGCGCCTCGATCCCGTAGCGCCACCAGAGGCCGTCGGCCGCCCACCGGCTCAGCGCGGTGACGACCGAGACCGACCGGGCCGCCCGCGGCACCGCGTCGAAGCGGACGCGGACGAGCGGGTTCGGGATGCCCATCACCGAGAGGATCGACGGCCGGCCGGTGCGCTTCGTCCAGCGCCCGGCCGCCACCGCGTCGGTCGGGTAGAAGGCGTGCGCGAGGACGTCGTCGCCGCGGCGCAGCTCACGCGCGGCCGCCGGCACGTGCGTCCAGAAGTCATCGAAGCCGCGGCGCCGCAGCCAGCCCTCGCCGCGTGGGCGCTTCACCCGCCGCACCGGCAGCCCCTCCTCGACGGTCTCGTCGGCGCGCGCGGGGTGGCTGGTGATGAGGTGCGGCGCCCAGCCGCGCTCGCGCAGCCCGCGGGCGAGGTCGTCGATGTAGCGCTCCGAGCCGCGCGCGACCTCCGGCCAGTACGTCGGGTTGAGGAAGGCGACCGAGCCGCTCACGCCGCGACCGCCTCGGGCCGCCGGCCCCGCACGTAGCCGATCGCCTCGCGCAGCAGGTCTCGCTCCAGCCAGGCCGTCGCCGCGAGCACCACCGCGCCGTAGAGGAGCAGCTCGCCGGCCGCCGCGACGCCGCCGCGGTCGTCGCCCAGCGCCAGCCGCACACCCAGCACGACCAGCACCGCAGGCAGCACCGGCGCGGCGGCGCGCGACGCCTGCCGCCACCAGCGGAAGCGCGGGAACAGCTGCCGCAGCTCGTGCATCCGGCACAGCAGCTGCACGACGGCGAGGATCAGGGCGCCGATCGCGAGCCCGCGGAGGCCGTCGAGGAACAGCAGCGGGATGCTCGTCGTCAGGAACGCCGCGCACGTGATCGCCGCGACGCGCGCGAACGGCAGCGTCCGCCCGGCGGCGCGGAAGTACGCCGTCCAGTTGAACCCGACCTGGGTGACGGCGGTGACGAGCCCGAGCGCCTGCAGCAGCACCACCGCCGGCTGCCACTGCTCGCCGAGGACGTAGCGCACCAGGTCCTCGCTGAACAGCGTCACGCCGACGCCGAACGGGACGCCCCACATGAGCGCGAGCCGGTTGGACTTCACGAACGACTCCTCGAGCAGCGCCTGGCGGTCGGCGATGCGGCAGACCGCCGGGTACAGCGTGTCGGTCACGATCTTGTCGACCTGCCCGGTGTAGCGCGTGACGTTGTTGGCGAGCGCGATCGCGCCGAGGCCGGCGAGCCCGACGGCCGCCTCGCCCGCGATGACCGTGCCCTGGGCGATGAGCAGGCCCGAGCCCCCGGCCACGACGATCGGCCACGAGAAGCTCACGTAGTCGCGCAGGGCACCGCCCGGCCGCCGCAGCGCGAGCCGGTAGGGCGAGCTTGCCAGGACGGCGGCGACCTGCAGCCAGCAGCCGGCGAGCGCCCCGATCACCAGCGACCAGACGCCGAGGCCCGCGATCGCCAGCGCCAGCGTGACGAGGAACGACACGACCGGGTCGACGGACTGCAGCAGCCGCTGGCGGACGTAGTCCATCTCGCGGTAGTGCACCCAGATCGGCGCCTGCAAAGCCAGGCCCGGCAGCGTGAGGGCGAGCGCCAGGCCCGGCAGCAGCACGCCGTCCTGGCCGAGGCCGAGCGCGTAGAGCGGGATGAGCAGGCCCATGATCGCGGTCAGCACGAGCGACACCGCCAGCTCGAGCGTGAAGAACACCTGGAAGGCGTGCTCCTGGTCGTCGTCGCGCTGCTGGACGAAGCGGTCGCCGATGCCGACGTCCTTCAGCCACACGACCGTGGCGAGCACCGCCATGAGCACGCCCCAGGTCCCGTAGTCGGTGGTGGCGAGGAACGCGGCGACGACGAACCCGCGCGCGAGCGACAGGACGTTCAGCCCGACGAGCCAGACCGCCGAGACGATCGTCCCGCGCGCCGCGCGGACCCGCAGGTCGGGCGCAGCGCCCGACGCGCCGTCGCGGCCATCCGTAGCGCTCACGGCGCGGCAAGCTACAGAATTGCGGTGCGGCTGCGAAGGCCCCCGCGCACGAGCGCGGCGAGCCCCACGGCATCCGCGGCGACGTCGGCCGCGAAGCGGCGCGCCACCGAGCGGCGCGGCGGCCACGGCGCCCCGACGACGCGGCAGTACGGGACGGCGAGCGCGAGCGGCCACGGCCGGCGCAGCGCGGCGGCGGCGAGCACGCCGGCGACCGCGAGGTCGAAGGCGGCGGTCCGCCGGCTCAGGAACAGGCCCGCGGTGAGGTGCTCGCGCAGCTCCGGCACCTGGCGGACCAGCTCGGGGAAGCGCTCCAGCCGCCGGCGCTCGGCGACGTAGCCGCGCGGGCCGCGCGGGAAGACCGCGTGGTGGACGACCGCATCGGCGGCGAACGCCGCCCGCGCGCCCGACCGCCGGACGGCCCAGCCGAAGAGCGTGTCCTCGGCGAACGACTTCGCCGCCGCGCCGTCACCGGACGGGACCGCGGGGAAGCCGCCCGCCCGCTCGAACGCCTCGCGCGTGACGAGCAGGTTCGCCGTCTCGAACAGCGGCGAGGCGCCCTCGACGTGCAGCGTGCGGTCGAACGGCCCGCGCGGCGCCCCGGCCAGCGGGCGGATGGGCCCCTGGACGAGCTCGGCGCCGCCGCGCAGCGCCGCGACGCCGTGCGCGAGCCAGTCGCGGTGCGGCTCGCAGTCGGCGTCCGTGAACGCGAGCAGGCGCCCGCGGGCCACCCGCGCGCCGAGGTTGCGCGCCTCCGCCGGCCCGCCGCCGTCGAGCGTCGCGAGCACGCGCGCGCCGGCCTCGCGAGCGAGCGCGGCCGTCGCGTCGATCGAGCGGTCGTCGACCACGATCACCTCGTAGCCGCCGTCGAACGACTGCGCGGCGAGCGCCCGCAGCGTGGCGGGCAGCGTGGCCGCCGCGTCGCGGGCGGGGACGATGACGGAGACCTCGACCATGGCGGCGGCGAATCTACTCCGCATTCCGGTCTGGCAGGATCGCGCCGTGCCGCCGGAGGTCACCGTCTGCGTCCCGTCCCACGAGCGCCCGCTGCGGCTGCGCTGGCTGCTGAACGCGCTCGAGGAGCAGACGCTGCCCGCCGCCGCGTTCGAGGTCGTCGTCGTGCACGACTCCGGCGACGACACGGAGCGGCTCATCGCGACGCACCCGCTCGCCGTCTCCGGCCGCCTGCGCCACGTCCGGCTCGAGCGCGGCACCGGCACCGCGAGCCGCCAGCGCAACGTCGCCTGGCGCGTCGCCCGCACGCCGCTGGTCGCGTTCACCGACGACGACTGCCGTCCGGCGCCCGACTGGCTCGAACGGCTCGTCGCACGGGCGCGGACCGCGCCCGGGGCGTTCGTCCAGGGGCGCACGCTGCCCGACCCGTACGAGTCCGACGCGCTGGCCGTGACGCCGAACGTCCGCACGCTCCACGTCGAGCCGCCGACGCCGTACGTGCCGACGTGCAACGTGCTCTACCCGCGCGCGCTGCTCGAGCGCGTCGGCGGCTTCCTCGAGGCGCCCGACCTGGCCTCCGGGGAGGACACCGACCTCGCGCTGCGCTGCCTGGAGGACGGCGCGACGCACGTCGCCGCGCCCGACGCGCTCGTCTACCACGCCGTCGTCGCCGCGACGCTGCGCGGCCGCGTCAAGGCCGCGGGGCGCTGGAGCGACCTCGCCTACATCGCCCGGCGTCACCCGCAGATGCGCCGGCACCTCGCGCTCGGCGTCTTCTGGCGCCGCTCGCACGCCGAGCTGCTGCTCGCGCTCGGCGGCGCCGCGCTCGCACCGCGCCACCGCGCCGCCGCCGCGCTCGCCCTGCCGTACCTCGCCCACCTGCACCGCGCCGGCGGCGGCTGGCGCGGCGTCGTGCGCCACGGCCCCGGGCGCGCCGCCGTCGACCTGGCGGAGGTCGTCGCGCTCGCCCGCGGCAGCGCCCGGCACCGGACGGTCATGCTGTGAACGTCGCGCTGCTGACGCCGCGCTACTTCCCGGAGGTGCGCCGCGGCACCGAGCGCGTCGTCCGCGAGGTCGCCCGGCAGCTGGTCCGGCGCGGCCACCGCGCCCGCGTCGTGACGAGCCATCGCGGGCTGCCGTCGCGGCGCGACGACGACGGCGTCGCGGTCCTGCGGCTGCCGCGGCCGCCCGGCGAGGGACGGCTGCGCCGCCACGCGTTCGCCGACCACCTGACGCACGTGCCGCTCACGTACGCGGCGCTGTTGGCCGGCGACGACGATCTCGCGCACGCCTTCTACCCGACCGACGGGGTGGCCGCCGTGCGCTGGGGCCGGCGGCGCGACCGGCCGGTCGTCCTGTCGTGGACCGGGGTGCCGAACCGGCCGACGCTCGCGGCGCGCCGGCTGAACCTCGAGGTGATCGCCCGCTCGGTGCTGGCCGCCGACGCCGTCGTCGTCCCGAGCCACGCGGCGGCCTGGGCGATGGAGCGCTGGCTCGGCGTGGACGCGCAGGTCATCTGGCCGGGCGTCGACCTCGACGTGTTCGCCCCCACCGCGCCCCGCTCGCCCGAGCCGGCGATCTTCTGCGCCGCCGCGGCCGACGACGACCGCAAGCGCGTGCCGCTGCTGCTCGAGGCGCTGCCCGCGGTGCGGCGCGCGCGGCCCGGAGCCCGTCTGCTGCTCGTGCGCCCGGCCGACGCGCGGGTCGCCGCCCGCCTCGCGGCCGTCGACGGCGTCGAGCTCGTCGAGCCGCTCGACGACCCGCGGGCGCTCGCCGCCCGCTACAGCTCCGCGTGGGTCTCGGCGCTGCCCGCCTACGACGAGGCCTTCGGGCTCGTGCTCGCCGAGGCGCTGGCGTGCGGCACGCCGGTCGTCGGCCGCCGCGACGCCGGCATCCCCGAGGTCGTCGGCGACGCGCCCGTGGGCCGCCTGTTCGACGGCGACGACCCCGGCGCCGTCGCCACCGCCCTGCTCGAGGGGCTGGAGCTGGCCGAGAGCGACGGCATCGCCGACGCGTGCCGCCGGCGCGCGGCGGCCTTCTCGACCGACGAGGCGGGCCGGCGCCACGCCGACCTCTACCGGTCGCTGCTGACCGGCTCCTGAGCCGGCGCGAGCGCGCGCACGACCCGTGCCGGCGCGCCCGCGATGAGCGACCCGGCCGGGAACGTGCGCGGGCCGGTGAGCACCGAGCCGGCGGCGATGACGGAGTTCCTGCCGACCCGCGTGCCGCGGGTCACGATCGCCGCCGCCGCGACGAAGACGTTGGCCTCGATGACGACCGGGTCGACCCGGAGCGGCGCCTGGTAGAAGTCGCGGTCCGTGCCGTCGCCGACGTGGTCGGAGTCGACGACCGAGACGCGCTCCGCGAGCCCCGTCCCGAGGCCGAGCTCGACGCGCTGCGCGCAGTGCAGGATCACGCCGTAGCTGATCTCGTTGCGCCCCTCCAGCACGAGCTCGCCGTCGGCCTTCAGCACCGCGAACGGCCGCAGCCCGCAGCCGGGCCCGACGCGCAGCGCGCCGTCGCGCACCTGCAGGCGCACGTGGTCGTGGACGCGGACGCCGTCGCCCAGCTCGATCACGTTCGTCCCGCCGGGGAAGAGCTCGAGCACGACCTCGCGGCCGATCCGCACGCCGGCGCCGATGCGCAGCACGGTGCGCGCCCCGTCGCCGCGTCCCCACTCGCTGATCTCCACGTGCGGCAGCGCCTCCAGCACCGCCCCGTGCGGCGCGTCGACCTCGAGCCGCGCGCCGTGCGCCCGCAGCGTGCGCCGCAGCCGCCGGACCCAGCGCGCGAAGCGCAGGCGGCCGCGCGCCCGTGCCGCGCGCTCGCGCAGGCGCCTCATGCGCCGGTCTCCGTGCGCCGGAACCAGAACGCGCTCGGCGCGTGGGCCACCTCGTCGACCGACGGCACGAGCGCCCGCACCGCCTCGCGGCGGTCGCGGTACAGCGCGTGGTTGGCGCAGACGACCTCGAAGCGCTCGTTGTAGGCGAGCAGCGCCTGCAGCAGGTAGTGCTCCTGCCAGTAGACGCCGAACGTCTCGTACAGCTCGCGCGGGTACTCGTAGGGCCGGAAGACGTCGTGGACGTGCACGACCACCCCCGGCGCCACCGCCGGGATCGCCTGCAGCAGGAGGTAGAGCACGTCGTTGGCGATCCGGACGGTGTGCGTCGTGTCGATGAAGAGGACGTCGCCCGCCTCGAGCGCCGCGAACTCGTCGAGCGGGACGTCGGTCGCCTCCTGCGCGCGCACCGACACCCGCGCGCCGAGGCGCTGCAGCAGCGGCGACGGGTACGGGTCCACGACGCGGTGCTCGACCGGCGAGCCCTCGGCCGCGTTGCGAGCCGCCGCCCCTGCGATGACCAGCGACGAGAAGCCGGCGCCGATCTCGAGCACGCGCCGCGGCCGGTGGCGGCGGACGATCGCGTAGAGCACCGCCGCGTCGAGCGGGCCGTAGAACGGGTTGTCGAAGTGGTAGCCCTCGGCGTCGCCCGGCGCGTGGCGCGGCGGGCGGAACTCCGCCAGGAACGGGCCGAGGTCGCCTTTGAGCATCGCGACCTGGGCGTCGAGGTCGAGCGGCAGCCCGGGCATCGGCGACGGCTCGTCCCAGGCGCTCGGCGGCAGCTCGCCGAGCTCGGGGATCGGGCTGTAGTAGCCCGCGCGGACGAGGTGGTACCCGGCCGGGCGCGCCGCGCGCCGCAGCACGTGGTACGCCCGCCAGGCCGCGCGCTCGCGCGTCCGCCGCATCCGTGCCCGCGCCGCCGCTCCGATCACGACGGCGCGGGACGATACCCGGACGGCGCTCATCCGCGCCGCAGCGGGCGCGGCTTGCCGCGCTTCAGCACGGTGCGGCCGCAGGCGCTGTAGCGCGTCGAGCGCACGTAGCTCCTGCCGCCGCGCGTCTTGGCGCGCACCTTGACGGTGAACGCGCGGTTCGGCAGGCGCCGGAGCTTCAGCGGCCGCTGCAGGGCGCGCCCCTTCACGGTGCGCACGTGGCGGCCGGCGACCGAGACGCTCGCCCGCCGCAGCTTGCGACCCTTGAACCGCAGCGACACCTTGATCGCGCGCTTCGGCGAGCAGCCGCGCGCGGTGGAGGTCGCCGACACGGCGGTGGGGATGAGGCCGCCCTCGAGCGCCGGCACGGGAACGTCCGGAGCGGCCCCCTGCCCGTCGCCCCATCCGACGCCCGAGCCGCCGCCCGGCCCGCCGCCGCCGCTCGGGACGAGGCGGCAGCTGCCGTCGGCGTTGGTGACCTTCAGCACGCGATCGGTCTGCGTCGCGTAGAGGCAGCCGTCGGCGCCCACCGCGATGAGGTCGCCGCGCGAGCCGCCGACGACGAGGTCGGTCTGCGGGTGCGTCGCGTCGCGGAGGTCGACCTTCGTCACGACGCCGTCGGTGCGGTTGACGACGAGGAACGGGATCGCGGAGCCGGCGGGCTCCGGGACGCCGAGCGCGACGCCGTCGGCGTTCGGCACCGACGCGAGCGCCCGCCGTGACCCGTTCGGGCCGAGCGCGCTGATCGTGGCGCCGCCCGCGTCGGGCTCGTGCGCGAGGTAGAGCGTGCCGTCGGGCGCGAACGTCAGCCCGTCGACGGCCAGCCCGGAGAGCACGACGCTGGTCCGCGGGACGATGCTGCCCGGGTCCTCGATGCGCCGGACGTCGTCGCCGCAGGCGACCGTCGAGACGTAGAGCGCGCCGGTGAGCGGATGCGTCGCGAGGCCGACCGGGCACGGGATCCCGGCGGCGACGATCCGCCGGACCGCTCCGTTGGCGGGGTCGAGCTCGACGACGTCGCCCATCGTCTGGCCGGTCAGGCGGGCGGCGTAGAGGCGGCCGTCGGCGCCGAAGGTGAGGCCGGTCAGCGCCCGCCCGGCCGGGGCGACGCTGACGCGGGCGTCCGCGGCGCGCCCGCCGTCGGGCCCGAAGCGGTAGAGGTGCGCCAGCGCCGACACGTAGAGCTGGCCGGAGCGGTCGAAGGCGACGCCGACCGGGCCGACCCGGCGGTCGGCGGAGAACTCGAAGCCGGTGGCGAAGTCGCTCGCCGCCGCGCCGTTGCCGGCGACGTAGCCCTCCGCGCTGGACGCGATGCCGCCCGCGCCCGTCGCCGCCACCGCGGCGGCCGCGATCCTCCCGACCCATCTGCGCGTTCGTGCGCTCCGTCCGGCCATGCTTGCCTCCTCGATCCGTGAGAGTCCGTTCCGTCGAACGGCCTCAACGCGGGGCGGGGCCGGAACTTGCGGTGGCTACGGGGCGACGACCTGCAGCTTGTCCCACGGGAAGCGGGCGAGCATCCCGTTCTGGTCGGGGTAGCGGCCCTCGAAGAGCAGCGGCCACGGGTTCGACCCCAGGCTCTTCGGATCCTCGCCGTAGAACGAGACGGCGCCGCCCTTGTCGCGCACGACGAGCCCGTAGCGCTGCGCGGCCTGCGCCATGACGGCGGCCGTCCACGGCAGACGCAGCGACCGGATGTCGAGCGTCGGCGGGAGGCGGAAGCGCGTGCCGGCCGGGATGCCGCCGCCCGCGATCGTGCCGTCGGTGCGGTTGGCCGGCGCGGCGAAGACGCTCGCCGTCAGCTCCGGGACCGAGATCGCCAGCGCGTGCGGGATGTCGCCGGCCTGCACCTCGCTCGGCAGGATGAGGCCGCCGTGCAGCGCGAGGCCGGTCGCCGTGGCCCCGTACGGCCACGGGTGCACGCCGGGGTTCGTCGAGACGCCGTCGATCTTGCCGCCCCAGCTCGCGTGCCATCCGTCGGCGAGCTCGCGCAGCCGCCACAGCTCCCACATCTCGTCGGTCGCCGGGCGCCACACGACGGCGTGCCCGTCGTCGCCGGCGGCGGGGCGGGCGCCGGGTGGGAGCGGGACGCTGGCGAGCGCGTCGGCCAGCCGGCGGTTGACCGCCGAGTCCGGCGCGTCGAGCGTGACGCGCACGCCGGGCTGCGCGGCGTCGACGCGGTAGACCGGGGTCGAGTAGCGCGTCGTGTTCACCCACGACCCGTACGTCCTCACCTGCCGGACCAGCTCGCCGACGAGCCGCTCGGAGTCCGCGGCGATCGGCGCGCCGGCGGCCAGCGGCCGGTTCCACACGCCGTCGGGCGCGAACGGCGCCGGCGGGGTGCCCGCGACGGCGGTGGCGCCGGAGCACAGCAGGACGAGGATGCAGAGCAGCGAGCCCATCGCGCGGGCGCGGGACGACGGCATGCCCTCTGCATCGGCATGGGCGGCGCAACCGTGAAGCAACCGACCGGAAGTCGGCGCTTCGCCGAGGGCCGCCGCCGCGACGCGCGGCGAGGTGCAACCGTGTTAGGGTGCCCGATTAGGCGACCCTAAGAGCTGTGGCCCGACGCGAACGACAGCACCGATCAGCCGCCGGCGTGCTCGCCCGGCTTCTCCCGCGCGAGGTACTCCTCGAGCAGCGTGGGGATCGTGCGCGTGCGCTCCGCGACCGCGAGCAGATCGCTCATCGAGGCCTCTTCCTCGACCTGCTCCTCCAGGAACCAGTGCATGAACTGCTCGCTCGTGTAGTCCCGCGTCTCGCGGGCGATCTCGAACAGCTCGCTGATGCGGATCGTGACCGACCGCTCCTGCTCCAGCGCGAGGCGGATCGGCTCGACGTGGTCGGTGAACGTCGTCTTCGGCGCCTCGATCGAGTCGAACGCGGGCTGCTGGTCGCGGTCGACCAGGTAGTCGACCATCTTCATCGCGTGCTCGCGCTCCTCCTCGGCCTGCTCGTAGAAGAACGCCGCGAGCCGCGGGTACGTCTCCTTCGCGTAGTACGTCCCGATGGCGACGTACTGGTGCGCCGCGGCGAACTCGCGGGCGATCTGCGCGTTGAGCGCATCGACGAAACGTTCGGAGGCCATGGGCGGAGGCTACTCGTGGGAGCCGCCGGATGAAGTCGAAGTGCTGCCGGTCGCTGCCGCGGTGCGCCAACTGCCCCGTCGTCCTCGCGGCGGCGTCGCGGCGTCAGCGCCAGCTCGACCCCTCCGCGGCGCTCATCACCTCGGTGCTCGGCGGATCGAGGCCGCCGCTCGCCCGGTGCGTCGAGGACGCGCTCGCCCAGCTCGACGCCGCGCGAGCCGCGGCGCGTGAGCCCGCCCTGGCTCACGCCCTGCCGGGGACGTGAGCGCCGGATCGGTCCGGGCGCTCCCGCAGCAGGACCCGCTCTACCTCCCGCCCGAGTGGACGGCGACGCCGCCCGCGCCCGACCGCGACGTCGCGCTCGACCTGCTGCGCGGCCTCGCGATGGCGATCCTCGTCGTCAACCACACGGCGCTCGAGTCCCCGTTGCGCGACGCGACCGGCGCGCTGCTCTCCGCGGCCGAGGTCCTCGTGATGGTGTCGGGCGTCGTGGCGGGGATGGTCTTCGGCCGGCGCTGGCTGCGCCACGGAGGCCGGGCGACGAGCCTCATGCTGCTGCGGCGGGCGCGCAAGCTCTACGTCGCGTCGGTCGCGGTCGTCGCCCTCGTCGGCGCGGCGACGCTCGTGCCCTGGCTGGCCAGCGACGCCCTGACGGTGTCGCCGAACGTGGTGCCCGCGGTCGACGCCTACGCGTACGACGGCACGCTGCGCACCCTGCTGGCGATCGTCACGCTCGAGGCGGGGCCGTGGCAGTTCACGATCATGGGCTTCTTCGTCGCCGTGCTCGCCCTCGCGCCGGCCGTGCTGTGGGCGCTCGACCGCGGGTGGTGGCTGCCGGTCGTGGTCGCGAGCTGCGCGGTGTACCTGCTCGGGCGGGCGTGGGCGGTCGACGTGCTGCCGGCGCAGTCGGAGCGCCCCTTCCCGCTGATGGTCTGGCAGCTGCTGTTCGTCGGCGGCCTCGTCCTCGGATGGCACCGCGACCGGGTCGCCGCGTGGGTCTCCGGGCGGCGGCGCGCCGTCGTCGCGACGGTCGCGGCGCTCGCGGTCGTGCTCGCCGCGGCGCGCCTCTCGGGACCGTCGATCTGGGGCGGCGACGCCTGGGCCGGCTTCGAGGCCGCGCACCTCGACAAGGGCACGCTCGACGTCCTGCGGATCGGGCTCATGGTGGCGCTGACGGCCGCGCTCTACCTCGCGCTGCGCCGCTGCGCTGAGCGGGCCGAGCGGCTGCTCGGCCCCGTGCTGCTCCCGCTCGGGCGCAACTCGTTCTACGTCTTCATCATGCACGTCTTCGTCTGCCTCGCGCTCGCCAGCGCGGTGGTCGCGCTCGGCGGCGCGCTGAGCCCGGCGGCGAACGCGGCGCTGCAGCTCGGCTGCCTCGCGCTGCTGTTGGTGCTGGTGCGGCGGCGCGTGCTGTTCCGCTGGGTGCCGCGCTGAGGCGCGAGACGCGCAGCAAGCCGCGGGCTTCAGGTGCCGACCGCGTCCTTCGCGGCCTGCTTGACCCGCTCGGCCGCCGCCTCCGTCGGCACGCCGAGCTCCTCGAGCCCGCGCTTGGCGAGGTACGCGCTCGCCGAGCCCGCCCCCGCGGCCACGACCACCGCCGTCGCGCCGGGGCCGAGGAGCCGGCGCAGGCCGAGGATCGGCAGCATCAACCCCGCTCCGGCCGCCACCGCGCCGGTCACGCCCGCCGCCGCGAGGTAGCCCGCGCCGCGGGCGCCGGAGCGCGCGCGGTCGGCCGCCTCGGCGCGCAGCTGCTCGAACTCGCTGCGCAGGGAGTCGGCGACGTCCTCGCCGAACTGCGCGAACGCGTCGCCGAGCGGTCGCTCGCCCTGCTGCGCGGTGGTCTGCTCGTCTCGATCGGCGCTCATGGCAGTCGCTCCCCCGTCGCGGTCGCCACGTCGGCTAACCGCTCCCGGCCGGCCGGAAACCGCGAGCACCGAGCCGAACCCGGCGACACTTGGTCCTCATGCGGACCGTTCTCGTCGCGCCCCGCGCCAGCGCGGTAAGTCGGCGCCATGCCGGGCGCCGCGCCCCACGACGACCTCCGGACGCGGTCGCGCGTCGCCGGCGACGCGCTCGTCTCGCGCGCGCGCACCGAGGCGCTGCTCGAGGGCGTCCCGCTCCCTGCCACGAAGCGGGACCTCGAGCGGCACCTCGAGCGCGCGGGCGGCCGCGAGGCCGCCCGCGCGGTGCGCGACCTGCCCGACCGGCGCTACGCGACGATCGACGAGGTCGGCGAGGCGCTCGCGCCCGTCCAGCCGAGCTGGGCCGCGCCCCGCCGGGTTCCCGGGCCCGAGAGCGACCTGCCGCCCGGCGGCGCCGGCTATGCCGGGTGAGCGCCTGCGTTGCCGGCTGAAGGCGTGGCCCGTGGTCCGCCAGCTCACCGACGGCGACCCCCTCGCGCTCGGCAAGGCGGCCCGCTCGGACCACAGCGCGCGCCTGACGCCGCGAATCGACGACGCCGAGACCGTCGCCCGCTCGATCTGCCCGTACTGCGCCGTCGGCTGCGGCCAGCTCGTCCACGTCAAGCAGGGCGAGATCACCCACATCGAGGGCGACCCGGCCAGCCCGATCTCGCGCGGCCGGCTGTGCCCGAAGGGCCAGGCCAGCCGCAGCTACGTCACGAGCCCGCTGCGCCAGTACAAGGTCAAGTACCGCCGCCCCTACGGCACCGCCTGGGAGGAGCTGTCGCTCGACCAGGCGATGGAGATGATCGCCGACCGCGTCGTCGCGACGCGCAGCGACAGCTGGGAGGAGCGCAACCACGACGGCCGCCGCGTGAACCGCACGATGGGGATCGCGCAGCTCGGCGGGGCGACCCTCGACAACGAGGAGAACTACCTCATCAAGAAGCTGTTCACCGCCCTCGGCGCGATCCAGATCGAGAACCAGGCCCGCATATGACACTCCTCGACGGTCCCCGGTCTGGGGACCTCGTTCGGGCGCGGCGGCGCCACCGGCTTCCAGCAGGACCTCATGAACTCGGACTGCATCGTGATCATGGGGTCGAACATGGCCGAGCAGCACCCGGTGGGCTTCCAGTGGGTGATGGAGGCCCGTGAGCGCGGCGCCGAGGTCGTCCACATCGACCCGCGCTTCACGCGCACGAGCGCGATGGCGACCCGCCACATCGCGATCCGCCCCGGGAGCGACATCGCCTTCCTCGGCGGCGTCATCCGCCACGTCCTCGAGCACGACCTGCACTTCGAGGAGTACGTGCGCGCGTACACGAACGCGCCGGTGATCCTCCACGACGACTACTCCGACACCGAGGACGACGACGGCCTCTTCTCCGGCTGGGATCCCGACCGCGGCATCTACGACATCGAGACCTGGCAGTACAAGGGCTTCGGCGTGCCGCCCAACGACCAGCACCGCGAGGGCGGCGTCGGGTCGGCCGAGGTCCACGGGGCCGGGGGCGCCCCGCTGACGGGCGCGCACCCGCCCGAGCAGGACCCGACGCTCCAGCACCCGCGCTGCGTCTTCCAGCAGCTCAAGCGCCACTACGCGCGCTACACGCCCGAGCGCGTCGCGGAGGTGTGCGGCTGCCGGCCCGAGGACGTGGTCTGGGTGGCGGAGACGCTGGCGCGCAACTCCGGGCGCGAGCGGACCTCGGCGTTCGCCTACGCCGTCGGCTGGACGCAGCACACCGTCGGCGTCCAGTACATCCGCGCCGCCGCGATCCTGCAGCTCCTGCTCGGCAACGTCGGCCGGCCCGGCGGGGGCATCATGGCCTTGCGCGGCCACGCGTCGATCCAGGGCTCGACCGACATCCCGACGCTCTACAACCTGCTGCCGGGCTACCTGCCGATGCCGCACGCCGGCGCCGACGCCACGCTGCAGGAGTACGTCGAGAAGAACACCGCGCCGGGCGGCTGGTGGGGCCACACCGACAACTACATGGTCTCGCTGCTCAAGGCGTGGTGGGGCTCCAAGGCGGTGCGGGCCAACGACTGGTGCTACGACTTCCTGCCGCGCATCGACGGCGACGCCTCGATCTACCAGACGACGCGGTGGATGCACGAGGGCCTCGTCAAGGGGATGCTCATCGCCGGCGAGAACCCCGCCGTCGGCAACGCCAACGCGAAGGCGTTCCGCACGGGCGCCGCGAAGCTCGACTGGCTCGTCGTCCGCGACGTCATGGAGATCGAGAGCGCGGCGTTCTGGTACGACAGCCCGGAGGTCGAGTCCGGCGAGCTGCGCCCCGAGGAGATCCCCACCGAGGTCTTCTTCCTGCCCGCCTCCACGCACACGGAGAAGGACGGGACGTTCACGAACACGCAGCGGCTGCTGCAGTTCCATCACAAGGCGGTCGAGCCCAAGCACGACTGCCGCTCGGAGCTGTGGTTCTACTACCACCTCGGCAAGCTCGTCCGGCAGCGCGTCGAGAGCTCGCTCGAGCCGCGCGACCTGCCGCTGCAGTGGCTGACCTGGGACTACCCGACGTCGGGCGAGAACGAGGAGCCGAGCGCCGAGGCGGTCCTCCGCGAGATCAACGGCTGCCGCACCGTCGACGGCAAGGCGCTCAGCACCTACGAGGAGCTCGACTCCGACGGCTCCACCGCCTGCGGCTGCTGGATCTACTGCGGCGTCTTCGCCGACGACGTCAACCAGGCCGACCGCCGCACGCCCCACTGGGAGCAGGACCTCGTGGCGCCCGACTGGGGCTGGGCGTGGCCGGACAACCGCCGGATCCTCTACAACCGCGCCTCCGCCGACCCGGAAGGCCGGCCGTGGTCGGAGCGCAAGCGCTACCTGTGGTGGGACGACGCGCAGTCGAAGTGGACGTCGACCGGCGACCGGCCGGACACCGACGCCACCAAGAGCCCGTCCTACCGCCCGCCGCCGGACGCCAAGGCCGAGCAGGCGATCGCCGGCGACAAGCCGTTCGGCCTGCAGAGCGACGGCATGGCGTGGCTGTTCGCGCCGAGCGGCATCGAGGACGGCCCCTTCCCCACCCACTACGAGCCGCACGAGTCGCCGCACGACAACCCGTTCTACGGCCAGCGCGCCAACCCGCGCCGCCAGCAGTTCCCGCGCGGGGCGTTCAGCGGCACGAACCCGTACAACCCCGTCGACGGCGAGCCCGGAGCCGACGCCTATCCGTACTCGCTGACGACCTACCGGCTCACCGAGCACCACACGGCGGGCGGCATGACCCGGACGGTCGCCTACCTCTCCGAGCTGCAGCCGGCGATGTTCGTCGAGGTGCACCCCGAGCTGGCGCGCGAGCGCGGGCTCGTCAACGGGGGCTGGGCGACGATCGTCACGGCCCGCGCGGCGATCGAGGCGCGCGTGCTCGTCACCGACCGGATGCGCCCGCTCGACGTCGGCGGCCGGCGCCGCCACCAGGTCGGCCTGCCGTACCACTGGGGCAAGCGCGGCCTGACCACCGGCGACTCCGCCAACGACCTGACGTCGATCGCGCTCGACCCGAACGTCCACATCCAGGAGGTCAAGGCGCTGAGCTGCGACATCCGGCCCGGGCGCCGCCCGCACGGCGCCGACCTGCCCGCCTTCGTCGCCGCGATCCGCGACGAGGCGCTCGCCCGCCGCGCCCGGGCGCCGCGCGTCGAGCCGGAGCAGACGCGCAACACCGAGCCGCCGGGGCGGCGATCCGGCCATCAGGAGGGACAGGGGGCGCCATGAGCGACGGCGAGGTCCTCGGGCTGTCCATCACCCACGTCACCGGCGAGCCGGACGGGCACCCGGGCGGCTACGGCGACGAGGCGATGCCGCGGATGGGCTTCTTCACCGACACGTCGATCTGCATCGGATGCAAGGCGTGCGAGGTGGCGTGCAAGGAGTGGAACCAGGTCCCCGACGACGGGCAGGTCTTCAGCGGCGAGTCCTACGACAACACGAGCCATCTCGGGGCGAGCACGTGGCGCCACGTCGCGTTCGTCGAGCAGCGCCGGCCGCTGACCGTCGACGGCGGCGGCTCGCTCGCGCAGGTCGCCGCGCGCAACCAGCTCGCCGAGGCGGGCGAGGTGCCGATCGGCGAGAGCGCGGACGGGATGCGGTGGCTCATGGCGTCCGACGTGTGCAAGCACTGCACGCACGCGGCCTGCCTCGACGTCTGCCCGACCGGCGCGCTGTTCCGGACGGAGTTCGGGACCGTCGTGGTGCAGGAGGACGTCTGCAACGGCTGCGGGTACTGCGTCCCCGCGTGCCCGTTCGGGGTCCTCGACGAGCGCGAGGAGCCGAACCCCGACTTCGACGCGCCCGACGGCCGCGTGTGGAAGTGCACGCTCTGCTACGACCGGCTGAAGGGCGGCCACGAGCCGGCGTGCTCGAAGGCGTGCCCGACCGACTCGATCCAGTTCGGCGAGCTCGGCGCCCTGCGCGAGCGCGCCGAGCGCCGCGTCGAGAAGCTGCGCCGGGACGGGTGGACGGGCGCGCAGCTCTACCTCGCCACTCCCGACGACGGGATCGGCGGGGCGGGCGCGTTCTTCCTGCTGCTCGACGACCCGGAGGTCTACGGGCTCCCGCCGGACCCGGTCGTGACGACGCGCGACCTGCCCGGCACGTGGAGGTCGGCGGCGTTCGCGATGGGCGCGCTGGTGGCGGGGACGGCGGCCGCGTTCCTGGGCGGGCGCCGATGAGCGCGCCGAAGCTGCGCCCGTCGCTCGCGGACGACGGCAAGCCGCCGGGGACGACCACGTGGGACGGCTCGGTCACGGAGGCCGGGACGGAGATGCGCTC
This sequence comes from Capillimicrobium sp., assembly GCA_035761245.1. GTDB lineage: Bacteria > Actinomycetota > Thermoleophilia > Solirubrobacterales > Solirubrobacteraceae > Capillimicrobium. Next base: position 17,712 of record DASTRJ010000109.1, read on the forward strand.
GTACTACGGGCGCCCCGTGATCAAGCCGCCGGTCTGGCAGCCCGAGATCCCGGTCTACTTCTTCACCGGCGGGCTCGGCGGCGCGACCGCGATCCTGTCGCTGCTCGCCCGGATCGCCGGCGACGAGCGCCAGGCGCGCCGGCTGACCTTCGTCGAGGCGGGCGCCGAGCTGGTCAGCCCGCTGTTGCTGATCGCGGACCTCGGCCGGCCGGAGCGCTTCGTGAACATGCTGCGCGTCTTCAAGCCGACCTCGCCGATGAGCGTCGGCTCGTGGGTCCTCGTCGCCAGCAGCCTCTCCAGCGCGGGCGCCGCCGCGCTCGAGCTGCTCGAGCGCGCGCCGCGGGCGAAGCTCGCCGCGGAGATCGCGTCGGCGGCGCTCGGCCCGCTCATGGCGACGTACACGGCGGTGCTGATCTCGAACACCGCCGTCCCCGCGTGGCACGAGGCGCGCCATCACCTGCCGTTCCTCTTCGCCGCCGGCAGCGCCGCCAGCGCGGGCGCGGCCGGCGTGCTCGTCGGGCCGCTCGACGAGAGCGGGCCTGCCCGGCGGCTGGCGATCGGCGGGACCGTCGCGACGCTGGCCGCCGAGCAGCTCATGTCCACGCGCCTGGGGATGGTCGGCGAGCCGTACCACGCCGGCCGCTCCGGCTGGCTGATGCGCGGGTCGAAGCTCCTCGGCGCCGCCGGCGCCGGGCTGCTCGCCACGGCCGGACGGCGGCGCCCCGGGGCGGCGGTCGGCGGCGCCGCGCTCGTCGCCGCCGGCGAGCTGCTGCTGCGGCTCGGCGTCTTCCACGCGGGGGACCGGTCCGCGCGCGACCCGCGCTTCACGGTCGAGCCGCAGCGCGAGCGCGCCGACCGCGACGGCACCAAGGCGACGACCTGAGAGGAGCCCCCGCGGCGATGCAGATCGAGAAGGAGGCGCAGAACCCGACCCTCGCGCCCACCGTGCACGCGGTCGCCAAGCCCGTGACGCGCGCGATCGCCTGGTCGGCCGTCGCAGCCGGCGCCGGCGCGCTCGCCGCCGCCGCGATCCGCACCCTGCGCGAGCCCTGATCGAGAGGAGCGACGACAGTGGCCAAGATCGCCGCCTACCGCCTCATCGAGGAGCTGGCGCGCAAGGCGGGCGACGAGCAGGCGCTCGCGGTCGCCCAGCAGAACGCGCAGGACGAGGCGCGGATGGCGGTGCGCATCGCGCAGAACTGGTCGAAGTTCGTCGCGCTCGACCTCGAGGAGCAGGGCGTCGAGTAGCGCGTCGCCGCACGCGCCGGGGGTAGACCCATCCCATGGACGACACGATCAGGGATCAGCTCGTCTCGTACCTCGCGGACGCGCACTCGATCGAGACGCAGGCGCTCGTGCAGATGCGCGCGGCGCCGGAGATCGCGGGCTCGCCCGGGCTGGAGAGCATCTTCCGCGAGCACGAGACCGAGACCGAGGAGCACGAGCGGCTCGTCAAGCAGCGCCTCGAGGCCTACGACGCGTCGCCGTCGAAGCTCAAGGAGCTCGTCATGCGCGCGGGCGGCGGCGGGTTCGCCGCGTTCGCCGCGCTCAACCGCGACACGCCCGGCAAGCTCACCGCGCACGCCTACTCCTACGAGCACCTCGAGCTCGCCTCCTACGCGCTGCTGCGCCGCGTCGCTGAGCGCCTCGGCGACCCGGAGACCGCGGCGGTCGCGGCCCGGATCTGCCCGCAGGAGGAGGCGATGGGCCGGCGCCTGGCCGACCACTTCGACGAGGCGGCCGCGGCGTCGCTGGCCAAGGTGCAGCCCGACGACCTCCAGGACCAGGTGACGACGTACCTCGCCGACGCGCACGCGCTCGAGTCGCAGGCGATCGCCCTGCTCGAGCACGGCAAGCGGATCGTCGGCGACGACGCGCTCGCGGCGCTGATGGACGAGCACCTCGCCGAGACGCGCGAGCACGAGCGGCTGGTCCGCGAGCGCCTGCAGGCGCTCGGCTCGAGCCCGTCGCGGCGCAAGGACGCGGCCCTGGCGATCGGCGGGCTGAACTGGGGCGGCTTCTTCCAGGCCCACCCCGACACGCCCGGCAAGCTCGTCGCGTTCGCCTACGCCTTCGAGCACCTGGAGATCGCCGGCTACGAGCTGCTGCGCCGCGTCGCGGAGCGCGCGGGCGACGCCGAGACCGTCGCGCTGACGCAGCGCATCCTGGCCGACGAGCGCGGCGCGGCCGGCAAGCTGTCGGCGTCGTTCGACCGGGCGGCCGTGGCGGCGCTGGCCGCGCAGGGCATCGAGACGGAGGCGCGCTTCGAGCGACCGGCCGGTCAGCCGCTGCGCTGAGGGCTGCGGCGGCGGCCCGCGCCGTCGGGCGGGCCGCCGTCCGGCGGCGCGGCCTCGACGACGGGCGCGTGGCCGCCCTCGGGCGTGCGCCGCACGACGCTCCCCGTCCAGCCCCGCAGCGGATGCCCGCCGCGGGCGCGCAGGTCCTCGCAGATGCGCTTCGTGGCGACGTACGCGACGATCGGCCCGAGCACGCACAGCGCCCGGAAGAACCAGATCTGCGCCTCGTAGGAGATCGTCGTGCGGAAGGTGGCTCGGTCGGTCGACCCGGCGGCGAAGACGAGGAAGACCCACGTGCCGAGCGCGGCGAACGCGGCGGTGCGCCGCGGGCTCTGGCGCGGGGTGTCGAGCGTGTGGTGCTTGCGCCCGTCGCCCCAGAAGCGCCGGTCGAGCCACGGCCACGCGTAGAGGATGAGGAAGACGACCGTCGGGTACAGCGCCCCGCCCCAGAACGGGTTCGGCACCAGCGTGTAGTCGCCGAGCTGCAGCTCGAGCGGCGGCATGAGCCGCAGCGCGCCGATGAGCCAGCCGAGGTACCAGTCGGGCTGCGCGCCGTTGGTGGCGAGATACGGCTCGTACGGGCCCCACTCCCAGATCGGGTTGATCTGCACGAGGCCGCCGAGGAGCAGCAGGATCCCCGCCACGACGAGGAACAGCCCGATGGACCGCAGCGCGTAGCCCGGCCACATCGGCGTGCCGACCACCTCGAGCTCCGACCGGCGCCGCCCCGGGCCGCCCGGGAACTGCGTGTGGTGCTGACGGACGATCTGCGCCAGGTGGATCGCGATCAGCGTGGCGATCGCCATCGGGATGACGAGGATGTGCAGCAGCTCCATGCGCGGCCAGATCTGCTCGCCGCCGGGGTACTCCCCGTTCCAGAGCAGGAACGCCAGGTCGCCGCCGAGGATCGGCACCGACATCGCGACCGAGTAGGCGATCGCGAGCCCCATGCCGGAGAGCAGGTCGTCGATGAGCGAGTAGCCGAGGAACCCCTCGACGAGCGCGAGCCCGAGCATCGTGACGCCGACCCAGTAGTTGAGCTCGCGCGGCTTGCGGAAGGCGCCCGTGAGGATGATCCGCGTCAGGTGCAGGACGATCGCCATGACGAAGACGTCCGCCGCCCAGTGGTGGGTCTGGCGCATGAGGTTGCCGGCCGGCACCTCGAAGACGAGGTCGACGACGGAGCGGTACTGCGCCCCCATCTCGCGGCCGGCGAGCGGCAGGTAGCTGCCGCCGTAGGTGACCGTCTCGTCGCTGGCCACGTAGAAGGTCGCCAGGAAGATCCCGCTGCCGACGAGGACCACGAACGCGTAGAGCGCGATCTCGCCCAGCATGAACGACCAGTGGTCCGGGAAGACGTAGCGCAGCGCGCGCCGGATCGCCTTCGCGCCGCCGAGGCGCTCGTCGACGAAGCGGACGGGGTCGGGCGTCACAGCTCCTCGTCTCCGAGCCGGATGCCGCCGTAGGACGGGCCGATCGGCGCGGTGAAGTCCCCGGCCGCCTCGAGCTCGCCGCCGGCGCCGACGCGCAGCGGCAGCTGCGGCAGGGCGCGCGCCGCCGGCCCGAACAGGACCTCGCCGCCGCGGCGCGGGTCGAAGGTCGAGAAGTGGCACGGGCAGACGAGCGCGTCGCCGGGCTCGGTCGCCGGATACGAGGGGTGGCGGAACATCGAGACGGCGCAGCCCGCGTGGGTGCAGATCCGCGAGTACGCAACGATGCCCTCCGGCGCGTAGCGGGCGAGCTCGGGCGGCAGCGACAGCTCCGACGCGTCGAACCGCAGCAGCACGATCGGCGCGCCGAGGTCGTCGCGCGCGGCGCCCTCCGGGAACGCGAGGACGAACGCGCCGAGGTCGACGTCGCCGGTCGTCAGCCGCCGGCCGCGGCTGTCGACGATGCGGCGGCCGGCGCGCCACGGCGTGGTGTAGATCCGCTGGCCGACGTCCGGGCCCAGCGACGCGATCGGGAAGGCGGCGGCGGTGGCGACGCTCGCGCCCGCGACCCCGGCCGCCCCGGCGATCAGCTTGCGCCGCGAGATGCCGTCACGCCCCTCGGAGACGATCGCGCGCACGTCCTGCTGGAGCGCCGGGTCGCCGTGGTGGTGGTACGGCTCGGCGACCTGCTCCTGCGGCACGACGCGCTTGCCGGCCGTCGCCGCGGCGACGCCGCCGAACACGAGCGCGAGCCCGAGGCACAGGCCCAGCAGCTGCGTGTCCGGGTAGGCGACGTAGAAGACCATGAAGCCGACGGCCCCGGTCGCCATCGCCAGCAGCGCGAGGATCACCGCCCACTCCGCGCGCGGCGACGACACCGGCTCGCGCTCGATCGTCGGCGGCGGCTCGGCGCGGCGGCGCCGGATCTGCTCGTGGTCGTGCTCGAGCGCGTGCGCGGCCTCGCGCCGCGCCGCCTCCTCGTCCTGCCCGCGCTCGAGGCGGTCGAGCAGGTCGGCGCGCCGCTGCGCATGCGCGCGCTCGGCGGCGTGGCGTTGCGTCTGCTCGCGCAGCCGCGCCTCGCGCCGCCGTCGCTCGTCGAGCTCGCGGGCGGCCCGCGCGCGGCCGAGCACGCGCGTCAGCAGCCAGCCGGCGAGCACCTTCGGCCAGCTCACTCGGTCGTCCTCTCTCCGATGAGGCGGATCGTCAGCACGAGGGCGGTGCCGGCCAGCAGCCAGGTCACCATGCCCTCCGGGATCGGGCCGATGTGCCCGATCCCCCAGCCGCCGACGTCGTCGGGGTCCTTGGCGTACGCCACGTAGCGCGCCAGCGAGTCGACGTCGTGCCGCGTCAGCTGGCCCGTGAAGACCGGCATGACGTACGGCCCGACGGCGACGGCCTCGGCGACGTCGATCGGCGCCGACTGCTGCAGGTCGGGCACCCAGGCGCGCGTCGTCATGCCGCCCCGCCCCACGATCTGGTGGCAGCCGGCGCACATCTCGCCGAACAGCTCGAAGCCGTGCGCGAGGTCGCCGGACGCCGGGTCGACGGCGGGGATCGGCGGGCCGCCGAGGCCGGCGACGTAGGAGACGAGCGCGTCGATCTCGCGCTCGTCGTAGAAGCTCTCGGTCCGGCGCGGCTGCTGCTGCGGGTCGGGGAGCGGCATCCGCCCGGTGCGCAGGTAGAAGTCCGCCGCGGCGGCGCCCACGCCCACGAGGGTCGGCGCCCGGTCGGGCAGGCCGCGCGCGTCCTCGCCGTGGCAGCTCGAGCAGCCCTCGAGGAAGAGGCGGCGCCCTTCGGCGACGAGGCCGGGGCTGGGCTGCGACGGCTCCGAGACGGTCCGCCCGCCGCCGGCGTCCTGGGCGGGCCCGGGCGCCGCGAGCAGCAGGACGGCGCCGAGCGCGCACGCGAAGGCGAGCGCCGCCTCGAGCCGCCGCCTCACGCCGCGGGCCTCCGGCCCAGCCCCTCGGCGCGGACGGCGCGCCGCTCCTCGCGCAGGATCGCCATCCATCCGGCCGTGACGGCGATCGCGGCCATCGCGAGCGAGCCGCCGACCCACATCACGATGCCGGCCAGCCGCTGGTCGGCCAGCGCGGTCGTCCCGTGGGCGGCCGCCGTGGCGGCGTACCCGTCGTAGACGACGCTCGCCGAGCAGCGCAGCGCCACGCCGAGCGCGATCATCGGCGGCATCGCCGCGAGCACGACGAGGATGCGCAGCAGCGGCGACGGAGCGTGCGGCAGCGGCTCGACGGCCAGGACCGGCACCCACAGCAGGAGCGCCGCCGCCAGGAACAGCACGTGCTCGGCGGCGTGGATCGGCGGCGAGCGCAGCGCCGCGTCGTAGACGGGCGGCGCGTGCACGCCGAGCAGCACGACGACGAACACGGTCAGCGCCACCGCGGGATGGGCGGCGACGCGGCCGGCCGGGCCGACGGTCAGCCGGGCCAGCGAGCGGCGCGGGCCGGGCGGCAGCGTGCGCAGCGCGAGCACGAGCGGCGCGCCGGCGAGCAGCAGCGGCGGCACGGCGAGCGTGAGGACCAGGTGCTGGACCATGTGCACCGACAGCAGCTCCTCGCCGACCGCGTGCAGCCCCGACGTCGTCGCCACCGCGAGCACGACGAGCCCGGCCAGGAACGCGGCGGTCCGCGCGGCGGGCCACCGCCGCGCGCGGCGCACCCCGGCGAGGTAGATTGCCGCGGCGGCGACGAGCGCGACGACGACGCCGGGCTCGAGCTCCCAGCGGCTCCCGATCTCCCCGATCGTGCTCGCGATCACCGCCGCGCCGCCTCCTCCTCCGCCAGCGCGGCGCGCTGGGCGCGCACCTCGCGCAGCAACCCGCCGAGCGCGAACAGGCCGAGGCCGCCGCCGATCAGCGTCAGCCACAGGCCGTACTCGGCCCCGACGGCCGCGAGCGTGATCGCCAGCGCCAGCAGCGGCACCGGCGGGCTGACGTCGGGCAGCGCCCGCGCCCCCGCGACCTCGTTGCGCCCGAGGCCGCTGGCCCACAACCCCGCCGCGAGACCCACCATCACCGCCAGCACGCCGCCGAAGAGCGCGAGGTTCTCGGGGCTCTCGAAGCCGAACGCCAGCAGACCCACCAGGCCGATCGCGCCCATCAGCAGGCCCCAGCCGAAGAAGACGCGCGTCATGCCGGCGCGCCCCCCACGGTCGTCAGCGGGTCCCGGCCCTGCTCGCGGAGGTCGTGCAGCGGCGCGTAGGACGCGATCGGCGGCAGGTGGCCGAAGTTGTGGCGCGCCGGCGGCGAGCTCGCCACCCACTCGAGCGTCTGCCCGTCCCACGGGTCCGGTCCGGCCGGCTCGCCCAGCCGGCGCGACCGCAGCACGTTGACGACGAAGAGCACGAACGCGGCCGCGAGGGTCCAGGCGCCGATCGTCGCGATCGTGTTCAGCGTCTCCCAGTCGCGCCAGCCGGGGTAGTCCGCGATCTGGCGCGCCATCCCGTCGAAGCCCAGGAGGAACATCGGGACGAACGTCAGCAGCGCGCCCACGAACATGAGGCCGCACTGCCAGCGGCCGAGCGCCTCGCCCAGCCGGCGCCCCGTGACCTTCGGGTACCAGTAGTAGATCGCGGCGAAGAGCCCGAAGACGGTGCCGCCGAACAGCGTGTAGTGGAAGTGCGCGACCACCACGTACGAGTCGTGCACGTGGTAGTCCAGCGGCGGCGAGGCGACGAAGATCCCGGACAGGCCGCCGATCAGGAACAGGATCACGAAGCCGAGCGCGAACAGCATCGGCGTGGCGAGCCGGATCCGGCCGCGCCACATCGTCGCCAGGAAGGCGAAGTACTCCACGCCCGCGGGCACCGCGATCGCCGTCGTCGTCAGCGAGAAGAACTTGTTGTCCACCGACTGCGTGGTGAACATGTGGTGCGACCACACGCTCGTCGAGAGCGCCGCGAAGAGCAGCTGCGCGAGGACCGTCACCTCGAAGCCGAAGAAGCGCTTGCGCGAGAACGTCGCGATCACCTCGCCGACCGCGCCGACGAGCGGGAAGAAGACGACGTAGACGAGCGGGTGGCCGAAGAACCAGAAGAGGTTCTGGTACGTGATGCTGCCGCCGCCGGCGGTGAAGACGTCGGCGGCGTTGCGGTCGACGAACAGCAGGACCATCGTCGCGATGACCACGGGCCAGGCGACGAGCACCATGAGCAGCGTCGCGACCATCGACCACGTGAACAGCGGCATGCGCAGCAGCGTCATGCCGGGCGCGCGCCGCCGCACGATCGTCGCCATGATCGGGATGCCCATGAGCAGCACGCCGAGCTGCGAGAGCGCGACGCCGAGCACCCACAGGTCGGCGCCGTCCCACGGGCTCGACGCCGCGTCGGAGAGCGGCAGGAAGGCGAACCACGCGAAGTCGGCGGGGCCGTTCTCGGTCAGGAACCCGCTCCACACCGTCAGCCCGCCGAGCAGGATCAGCCAGGAGCCCAGCAGCGACAGGCGCGGCCACACGATGTCGGCCGCCCCGACCTGCAGCGGCACGAGGTACGTGCCGACCGCCATCACCGCCGGCGGGGCGAACAGCAGGATCATCGTCGTGCCGTGGATCGTGAAGAGCTGGTTGTAGGTCTCGCGATCGACGATCTGCATGCCGGAGCGAGCCAGCTCCGTGCGCATCACGAGCGCGAGCGCGCCGGCGGCGAAGAAGAAGCCGAGCGCGGTCGCGAGCGTCAGGACGCCGATCCGCTTGTGGTCGGTGCTCGACAGCAGCTCGACGAACGTGGCGCGCCGCCCTGCCGGCACCAAGGCGGGAGCGGCGGCGGGCGCGCTCACGGAGCTCACGCCGCCGCCTCCGTCGCCCAGCGATCGAACTGGCCGGCCGGCAGGACGTCGATGTCGAAGTCCATGTCGGCGTGGTGCAGCCCGCAGAACTGGTTGCACTCGCCGCCCTCGCGCATCAGCCCCGCGTTCGGGAAGACGACCGTCATCGTGGTGGTGAAGCCGGGGAAGACGTCCTGCTTGAAGCGCAGCTCGGGGATCCAGATCGCGTGGATGACGTCCGTCGAGCGCATCCGCAGCGTCACCCGGCGGTTCTGCGGGACGGTGAGCGTCGGCGTGCGCCCCCCGGTCCCCTGCACCACGACGCCCTGCTGCGGATAGGAGAACCGCCAGTTCCACCGTGACGCCGTGACGTCGATCGGCAGCGCGTGCGGATCCACCTCGGCGGGCTGGCCGCCCTGTGCGGTCGCCTCGTACGGGCCGCTGTCCATCGTGCTGTAGGTGAGGTAGACGAGCAGGCCGACCACGCAGGCGAGCAGCGCGACGTACGACAGCTCGAGCGGCATGTTCTTGTGGCGGCCCTTCGGCAGCTCGTCGCCGGAGCTGCGGAAGACGACCGCGAACGTCACGGTGAGCACCACGACGAGCGCGAAGATCCCGATCGCGATCCAGGTGTAGACGTCGAAGAGCTCCGAGAACTCGTCGCGGATCGTGCCCGCGGCGAGCATCACCGCCGGCTCCCGCGTCGCGCCGACAGCAGCCCGAGCGCCGCGCCGTAGACCCCGATCGCGACCCACCAGCCCCAGCTCGGCAGCGCGTCGTAGAGGATCGCGTCCGGGTCGATGGCGGTGACGGCGGCGTTGACGACCGCGACCTCGGCGGCCACGCCGAACGCCACGCCGAGCGCGACCGCAAGCGGCGCCGAAGGCGCCGGCCCGGCGCAGACGACGATCCACGCGGTGCCCGCGATGCCGAGCAGCGCGGCGACCGCGAGGAGGATCGCCAGCCCGCCGGCGATCGGCAGCGGCCGGAAGGAGCCGTGGAACGCGTCGGGCCCGAAGGCGACCGCCGCGACCGCGGTCAGCGGCGTCCACGTGCTCGAGCGGATCCCGGGCATTGCCGTGGACGCGGCGGAGATCTCGGCGATCAGCGCGAGGGTCGCGGCGGCCGCGCCACCGGCGACCAGTCCGCCGCCCGCGCCCTGCCCGATCGCGGCGGCGGTCGCGCCGGCCGCGCCGTGGCGGGGCACGGCCGCACCGGTCACGCGCCCTCCGGCGCGCCGTGGATCCGCCACTGCAGGCCGTGCTCCTGGAGGTCCAGGTGGCCGGCGGGCTCGTCCGGGATCGCGAGCGTCGCCGTCCCCTCGTCGCCCTCGACGAGGATCGACGCGAGCGTCGCGCCCTCCACCGCGCGGCGCACCTCGCCGCGGTCGCGGAGCCGCAGCCCGGCCGTCTGCGCGCAGCCGTCGAGCGCCGACCCGGCGTCGGCGAACGCGTGGCGCTGCGCCGGCGTCAGGATCGCCAGGACGGCGGCCGTGTCCTGGCGCGCGCACGCGTCCAGGAACGCCTGCACCGCGCTGCCGGCCCGCTCGGGGCCCGAGCCCGCCGGGTCGCCGCACCCGCCGACCGCCACCGCCAGGGCAGCGGAGACCGCGGTGGCGACATGGGGACGCGGCACGCGAACCTGGATGCCCTCGCCCGGCTCGCGTCAATCGGGCGAATCGGTCCGGCCACGGACCGGCGAACGCCACGGCCGCAGGCGCCGGTCGCGCAGCAGCGTGCGCGCCGCCGCCCGCCCGCTCATCCCGTGGACGGCGCCGCCGGGATGCACCGACGCGCCCGCGACGTAGAGGCCGCGCACCGGGGTGCGATACCGGCACATCTCCGGCATCGGGCGGAAGACGAGCTGCTGGTCGAGCTCGTAGCTGCCGCCCGCGAGGTCGCCGCCCACCAGGCTCGGGTTCTCCTGCTCGGTCCTCCAGGGCGGCCGGATCGCGCGCGCGAGGACGCGGTCGCGCACTCCGGGCGCGAAGCGCTCGAGCTGCGCCTCGATCCGCTCGGCCACCTCCTCGTCGGGCACGTCGTAGCGCGGCGGCACGTGCGCGTAGACGTAGAGGGTGTGCGCGCCGGCGGGAGCGCGCGTCGGGTCGTGCAGCGTGTGCTGGCCGACCACCAGCGCCGGCCGGCCGGGCACCTCGCCGCGCTGCGACGCCTCCGCGGCGCGGCTCAGCTCGCCGAGCTCGCCGGCGACCTGGACGACGGCGGCCCGCCGCGGCTCCTCGGCCGCCCACGGCACGGGGCCGGAGAGCGCGTAGTCGACCTTGAACGGCGCGGTGCCGTAGCGCCACACGCGCAGGCGCCGGTGCAGGCGCGGCGACAGCGCGCCGTCCGGCACCAGCGCGGCCAGGACGCCCGCCGTGACGGTCGAGAGCACCGCGTCGGCGGGGACGTCCTCACCTCCGGCGAGGCGCACGCCGGCGACGCGCCCCCGCCGGACGAGGATCTCGTCGACGTGCGCGTCGCAGCGCACGCGCCCGCCCTCGCGCTCGAGCCGCTGCACGAGCGCGCCGGCGAGGCGGCCCATGCCGCCGCGCGGGAACGGCCATCCGCGGTGATGCGCCAGGAGCTGCAGCAGGAAGCCGAACGCGCCGCTGGCGGTCGTCTTCGGCGGCAGCCCGGAGTGCTGCGCCGAGCTCGCCAGCCAGGCGGTCGGGCGCTCCGCGCCGGCGAACAGGTCCAGGCCGAGCGCCTCGGCCGAGCCCAACAGCCGCCGCGCCCACTCGACGCCGTCGCGGCGCAGCGACGTGGCGAGGCGCAGCGACGGGCCGAGCGCGACGAGCGGCGACAGGATCGCGTCGACGAGCTGCTGCGCGCGCGGCACCCAGGTGGCCATCGCGCCGCTCCACGCGACGCCCGCGCCGGGGGCCGTGGCGTCGAGCGAGGCCGCGGTCGCCTCGACGTCGCGGTGCAGGGCGATCGCGGTGCCGTCGGCGAACGGGTGCGCCATCGCCACCGGCGGGTCCACCCACTCGAGGCCGTCGCGCTCGAGCTCGAGCTCGCGGATCGCCGGGGACGCCGCGGTGACGGGGCAGAAGCCGGCGCAGTGGTCGTGGACGAAGCCCGGCAGCGTCGCCTCCGTCGACGACGACGCCCCGCCCGGCCGCGGCGCGTGCTCGAGCACGGTCACGTCGAGGCCCGCGGCCGCGAGGTGGATGCCGGCGACCAGGCCGTTGTGGCCGGCGCCGATGACGAGCACGCGTGCCATCGCGCCAGGCCTACCCGACGGCGCGCGCCGCCCGCGCCGGCGGCCGGAGCGCGGCCGACTCGATGGCGACCGCCGCGGCGACCTGCGCGAGGTGCGTCAGCGCCTGCGGGAAGTTCCCGAGCGCCTGGCCGGTCCGGGTGTCGTACTCCTCGGACAGCAGCCCGAGCGGGCTCGCGGCCTGCAGGGCGCGCTCGTAGGTCTCCCGCGCCCGCTCCAGGCGTCCCTGGCGCGCGTACAGCTCCGCGAGCCAGAACGAGCACGGCAGGAACGCGCCCTCCCTGCCCGCGAGGCCGTCGTCGGCGTCGTAGCGCCGGACGAGGCCGTCGTCGTCGAGCCGCTCCGCGATCACGTCGGCGGTCGAGAGCATCCGCTCGTCGTCCCACGCCACGACGCCCGTGACCGGCAGCAGCAGGACCGCGGCGTCGAGGTCGTCGTGGCCGAACGCCTGCCGGAAGGTCCCGCGCCGCTCGTCGAAGCCCTCCGTCGCGATCGCCTCGCCGACCGCCTCGCGCTCCGCAGCCCACTCGTCCACGGGCGCCGTGGGATCGAGCTCGCGCGCCAGGCGGATCCCGCGGTCGAGCGCCGCCCAGCACGCCGCCTTGGAGTGGACGAAGTGGCGCGGGCCGTCGCGCCACTCCCACAGCCCGCGGTCGGGCTCGCGCCACGCCCGGGCCGCGTACTCGACGAGCGACCGCACGAACCGCCAGTCGTCGGCATCGCACGGCACGCCGCGCGCATGCCAGTCGTGCCGCGTGCGGACGAGCTCGCCCAGCGCGTCGACCTGGCGCTGGCCGGCGGCGGCGTTGCCGATCCGGACCGGGCGCGCGCCGCCGTAGCCGGCCAGGTCGACGACCTGCTCCGCGACGCGGTGCGCGCCGTCGACCGCGAAGAGGATCTGCAGCTCGTCGACGTGACCGGCGGCGCTGCGCAGCACGAAGCGCCCGAAGCGGTGGGCCGCGTCCTCGAGGCCCAGCTCCCCGAGGCTCCGCACCGCGAAGCTGGAGTCGCGGATCCAGCTGTAGCGGTAGTCCCAGTTGCGCTCGCCGCCCGGGACCTCCGGCAGCGACGTGGTCGGGGCCGCGACGATCGCTCCCGTCTCCTCGAAGGTGAGCGCGCGCAGCACCAGCGCCGAACGGCGCGTCTGCGCGCTCGCTCGGCCCTCGATCCGGCCCGCCTCGCGGCGCCACCAGGCGATCGTCTCGTCGAGCCGGCGGTCGACCTCGGCGGGACTCGGCGCCTCGGCGCGGCGCTGCCCCGCCGTCGCGCCCGCGGCGGTGAGCGTGAGCCGGCGCCGGACGCCCGGCGCGAGGCGGGCCGACGCTTGCAGATCGTGGTGCCCGTCGAGCTCGAGGTCGCCTCCGTCCCACGAGATCAGCAGCCCGTCGTCGCCGCCGATCGCCCAGACCAGGCCCGGCTCGTCCCGGCGCAGCCACGGCCGCAGCTCGCCGTAGTCGAAGCGCACGGCGATCGACAGGTCGAGCTGCAGCTCGCCCTCGACGCCCTCGAGCACGCGCACGAGCTGCGCCTGCGCCGGCGGGCGGTCCGGCCACACGACCAGCGCGTCGAGGACGCGCACGGAGCCGCCCGGGCCGTGCAGGATCGTCTCGAGCACCATCGTGTCCTCGACGTAGCGCTGCTCGCCGGACAGGCTCCCGCCGTCGTGGCGCAGCCGCAGCGCGCCGCCGCGCTCGGCGTCCAGGATCGCGGCGAAGCAGCTGCCGTGGTCGAAGCGCGGGACGCAGCACCAGTC
>DASTRJ010000110.1:0-13971 GCA_035761245.1 Capillimicrobium sp.
CGGCGAGGCCGGCGCCGGTGAGGAACGCGGCCGAGAAGCCGTCGCCGAGCGCATCGGCGGGCGCCGAGCCCGCGGCCAGCGCGTCGGCCGTGCGCGACGACGAGATCGCCACCAGCACCGCCAGGCCGATCGCCGCGCCGACCTGGTTCGTCATGTTCACGAGGCCCGAGACGATCCCGGCCTGGTGCTCGGGGACGCCCGCGGTCGCGGTGACGGTCCCGCCGACGACGGCCAGGCCGACGCCGGGCGCCGTGACGAGCAGGGCCGGGAGGATCCCCTCGACGTAGCCGTCCGCCCCGGCCGCGCGCGACCAGACGACGAGCCCGGCGGCCATGAGCAGCCCGCCGCCGGCGAGCACGCGAGCGCTGCCGAAGCGGCCGATGAGCCGCGGGGCCAGCGCGCCGGCGCTCGTCATGACGAGCAGCGACATCGGCAGCCACGCGACCCCCGAGCCGAGCGCCGAGAAGCCGAGGCCCTGCTGCATGAGCAGCCCGCCGAAGTAGAACATCGGATGCAGCGCCGCCGCGACGACGAGCGCCACCAGGCTCGCGCCGCCGACCGTGCGCGAGCGCAGCAGGCGGAGGTCGACGAGCGGGGCCGCGACGCGCGCCTCGATGACGAAGAACGCGACGAGCACCGCGACGGCGAGCCCGCCGAGCGCGAGCGTCTGGGCGGAGCCCCATCCGGCGTCGTTGGCGTTGACGATGGCGTAGATCGCGAGCGTCACGCCGGCGACGACGGTCAGCGCGCCGGCGACGTCGAAGCCCTCGCGGGCATCCGCCCGGCGGCTCTCGCGCACGGTGCGGCGCACGGCGACGGCGAGCGCGGCGCCGATCGGCACGTTGACCAGCAGCGTGGCCTCCCAGCCGAGACCCTCGGTCAGGGTGCCGCCGGCGAGCACGCCGGCGGCCCCGGCGGCGCCCGAGACGGCGCCCCAGAGCCCGAGCGCCTTGGTGCGCTCCTCGCCGTCGCCGAACATCGTCATGACGAGCGACAGAGCGGCGGGCGCGAGGAACGCCGCGCCGATGCCCTGCGCGGCCCGCGCCACGACGAGCCACAGCTCCGACTGCGCCAGGCCGCCGGCCAGCGAGGCGAGCGTGAAGACGCCGAGGCCGGCGAGGAAGGTCCGCTTGCGGCCGACCACGTCGGCCACGCGACCGCCGAGGAGCAGCAGGCCGCCGAAGGGGATGACGTAGGCGCTGACGACCCACTGCAGGTCGTCGGCGGCGAAGCCGAGGTCGTCCTGGATCGACGCCAGCGCGATGGTGATCACCGAGGCGTCGAGGATGACCATGAACTGGGCCGCGGCCAGCAGCCCGAACACGAGCCAGCGGCCGGCCGCCCCGGGAGAAGAGGATGAGGTGCTCATGGCGGCAAGGCTCGCGGCGGCGGCCCTGGGGGTCATCGGGGCGCCACCCGTAGATGGGACCCCGAGTCCGCGTGCGCCCGGCCCCGAGCGCGGCCCGCTCGGCGCCGGCGGGCCCCGTCGGGAGGCTCGGCCGCGCGTCTCAGGGTGCCGGCTCAGGGTCGGTGCCGGATGTCGGGACGGCCGCGCCGCGCGACCGTAGCGCCATGTCCACGAACCGAAACGGAGCTCACATGCACCGCTCGCCTCGCCGCTTCGCTCTGCACTACGTCGAGATGGTCATCGCCATGTTCGCCGGGATGGTGGTCCTCGGCGTGCCGGCCGAGGGCCTGCTGCGGCTGCTCGGCACCAGCAGCGGGGAGCTGCACGACAGCGCGCCCGCCGTCGCCCTGCTCGGCATGGCCGTGATCATGACCGTGCCGATGGTCGCCTGGATGCGCCGGCGGCACGGCCACAGCTGGGCCGCCTGCAACGAGATGGCCGCTTCGATGTTCCTGCCGACGTTCGCGGCCATCGGGCTCATGTGGGCCGGCGTCCTCGACGTCGGGGCCGCGATGACGATCGAGCACCTCGCGATGCTGCCGAGCATGCTCGTCGCCATGCTGCTGCGCGTCGACGAGTACGCGTGCGCTCACGGCGCGCACGCCCACGCCTGAGCGGCGCGCGGGCGGCGTCAGGGGATGGCGATCGGGC
The DNA here is from genome assembly GCA_035761245.1 of Capillimicrobium sp. GTDB lineage: Bacteria > Actinomycetota > Thermoleophilia > Solirubrobacterales > Solirubrobacteraceae > Capillimicrobium. Next base: position 2,060 of record DASTRJ010000110.1, read on the forward strand.
CGACCTCGATCGCCGTCGTCCTGACGGCGACGAAGTGCGGCAGCAGCGCCAGCGCCTCGTCGGCGCCGGCCGCCCGGACGAGCCACCAGATCGCGTGCTCGCCGCGCCGGCACGTGCCGAACGTCTCACGGTGACGCAGGGGGCTGGCGTGGCCCTTCCACGCGGCGAAGGCAGCGCTGCACTCGTGCGGCTGATGGCGGTGGTGCAGGAGGAAGCGCCGCGGCTGCGGGCCGGGCTCGCCGGCGACGGTCCAGTTCGACATGGCCCCAGCGTCGCGACCGCGGCCCTCCCGCTCATCGGTCGAGGACCCTGAGATCCGACCCTGATCCGCCTATCCTGCGACGCGCTCCACCATGCCCGCCGCCAGTCGCCTCGTCGGGCGCGCCGCCGAGCTGGCGGCCGTCGACGAGCTCCTCACCGAACTCGAGCGCGGCACGCCGCGCGCCCTCGAGATCCTCGGCCCCGCCGGGATCGGCAAGAGCCGCCTGCTCGCCGAGCTCGGCGCGCGCGCCGACGCCCGCGGCCACGTGGTGCTCTCGGGCGCGGGCGCCGAGCTCGAGCAGGACCTGCCGTTCTGGGTCTTCGTCGACGCGCTCGACCCGTACGTCGCGGCGATCGAGCCGCGGCGGCTCGAGCGGCTCGACCCCATCGTGCGTGCGGAGCTCGGCGACGTGCTCCCGTCGCTCGCGCAGGCCGGCGACGCCGCGAGAGGCGCGCTCCACGAGCGCCACCGCGTCCACCGTGCGATGCGCGAGCTGCTCGAGCAGCTCGCGGCGACGAAGCCGCTCGTGGTCGTGCTCGACGACTTCCACTGGGCCGACCCCGCGTCGACCGACCTGCTCGTCGCGCTCCTGCACCGCCCGCCCGCCGCGGGGGTGCTGCTCGCCGTCGCGGCACGTCCGCGGCAGCTCCCGGCGCGGCTGGCGTCGGCGCTCGACCGCGCCCATCGAGCGGGGACGCTCGAGCGCTTCGAGCTCGCCCCGTTGACGGCCGAGGAGGCGCGCGAGCTCGTCGGCGCCGGCGCCGACGCGCTCTACGCCGAAGCCGGCGGCAACCCGTTCTACCTCGAGCAGCTCGCGCGGGTGGGCGGGCGAGGCGCGGATCGGTCACCGGCGAACGCGGTCGAGGTCGGCGGCGTCGACGTCCCGCCCATGGTGGCGGCGGCGCTCGCCGAGGACCTGCGGCTGCTGCCGGCGGCCGCCCGGCGAGTCCTCGACGGGGCGTCGGTCGCGGGCGACCCGTTCGACGTCGACCTCGCCGCGGCGGCCGCCGACCTGCCCGAGCCCGACGTGCTCGACGCCGTCGACGAGCTCGGCGCCGCCGACTTCGTGCGGCCCACCGACGTGCCGCGCCGCTTCCGCTTCCGCCACCCGATCGTCCGTCGCGCCGTCTACGAGGCGACGCCGGGCGGCTGGCGCATCGCCGCCCATGCGCGTCTCGCGCGGGCGCTGGCCGAGCGCGGGGCGACCGCGACGGCGCGCGCCCACCACGTCGAGCGCTCGGCGCGGCCGGGCGACCTCGACGCGGTCACGATCCTGCGCCAGGCCGGCGACGAGTCCCGGGCGCGCGCGCCGGCGACCGCGGCGCGGTGGTACGAGGCGGCGCTGCGCCTGCTGCCGGCGAGCGCCGGTTCCGGCGAGCGCGTCGCGCTGCTGCTGCCGGCCGCGCAGGCCCTCACGGCGACGGGCCGGTTCGCGCGCGCACACGAGCTGCTCCTCGAGGCGCTCGAGATCGCCCCGCCGGACGCGATCGGCACGCGCACCGAGCTCGCGGCGTCGTGCGCGCGCGTCGAGCACCTGCTCGGCCGCCACGAGGACGCCCACGACCGGCTGGTCGCCGCGCTCGAGCAGCTGCCCGACGAGGTGTCGGTGGAGGGCGTCTCGCTGATGGTCGAGCTGACGATCGACGGGACGCATCGGATGAACTACCCGGCGATGCACGCGTGGGGCCGGCGCGCCGCCGAGGCCGCACGCCGGCTCGACGACGACGGCGTCCGCGCCGTGGCGCTGGCCGCCGCGACCCGCGGCGCCGCCGTGCCCGGTGCCACGGCCGAGGCCGAGGCGCTGCACGCCGAGGCCGCCGCGCTCGTCGACGGGCTCTCCGACGCGGAGCTCGCCCGGCGGCTGGACGCCGCGGCCTACCTCTCGGGCGCCGAGCTGTACCTGCACCGCTTCGCGGAGGCGCGCCGGCACGCGGAGCGCGTCCTCCGGGTGAGCCGGGCGACCGGGCAGGGACAGCAGCTCCCCCACGTGTTCGCGACCTTCGGCACCTGCTGGCATCTCGCGGGCCGGTTCGCCGAGGCGGTGGAGCCGCTCGACGGCGCGGTCGAGGCGGCCCGCCTGACCGGCAACGCCCAGGCGCTCGGCTGGAGCCTCTACGCGCGCTCGCGGATCGCGCTGGCGCTCGGGGACCTCGACGTGGCGCTCAGCACGGCGCAGGAGGCCTTCGACGTCACCGACGACGGCGCGCCGAGCCACCACCACAGCCACGCCGCGTTCGCGCTGGCCGAGGCGTGGCTCGAGCTCGGCAAGCCGCAACGCGCCGCCGAGCTGCTCGAGGCGTGCGCCGGCGGTCCCGAGATGCCGATGGCCGCGGCGGCGTTCCGCTCGCTGTTCCTCGAGCCGCTCGTCCGCGCCCGGCTCGAGCTCGGCGACGTGGCGGGCGCGCAGCGCGCCGCGCGGGCGGCCGGCGAGAGCGCGGATGCGGTCGGGATGCCGCTCGCCGGCGCGTGGGCCGACCGCGCGCGGGCGGAGCTCGCGCTCGCGACCGGCGACGCCGCCGAGGCGGCCACCGTGGGCCTGCGCGCGGGCGACGTGTTCGCCGGGGCCGACGCTCCCGTGGAGGCCGCGCGAGCGTGGACGATCGCCGGGCGTGCGCTCGCCGAGGCCGGCGAGCGGGAGCGGGCGCGCGAGCTGCTGCAGCGCGCCGCGGACGTCTTCCAGGAGCGGGGCGCCGTCCGTCACCGCGACCGCGCCGAGCGCGAGCTGCGGCGCCTCGGGCACCGCGTGCATCGCCGCAGCGCCCCGGCGAGCGCGGGCACCGGGGTCGCGGCGCTCACGAAGCGCGAGCTCGAGATCGCGCGCCTGATCGTCGACCGCCGGACGAACCGTCAGATCGCCGAGGCGCTCTTCCTCAGCCCGAAGACGGTCGAGACCCACATCCGCAACATCTTCGCCAAGCTCGGCGCGGACTCGCGCGTCGAGGTGGCGCGGCTGGTCGAGCGCGCCGACCGCATGGCCGAGGCCGGCTGAGCCGGGCGCCGTCTTGCAGGCGGCCGACCAGGGTGCACGAGCCGGGAGGGTGCCGCCGGCGAGCCGCGAAGACCGACCGCAGTCGTTGTCCGTCCGATCTGCGGGAGATCGCCACATGAACCCACGTCCTCACGACGAGGCGCCCGGCCGGGAGCAGGAGCCGGCGCCGCCCTCGACCCCACACGCCGAGCCGTTCGCGCGCTTCAGCCGGCTGCTGCGCCGCGGCCCGCTCGTGGCCGCGGGCGCGCTGCCGCCCGGCGACGACGACGAGTCGACCGCCGAGTTCGACGTCTTCGACCAGCGCGAGATCGATCGCTTCCCGACCGCCGTCTGGGGCGGCTACGAGCGCACGGCCGTCGACGAGCGCGTCGCCACGCTCGAGCAGGAGCTCGCGGACCTGCGCGCCCAGCTCGACCCCGAGGTCGCGGTCGAGGCCGAGATCCAGCAGCTCAGCGACGAGACCGCCGAGATCCTGCGGGTCGCGCACGGCAAGGCCGACGCGATGGTCAAGAAGGCCCAGGCCGACGCGGACGCGCTCGTCGCCGACGCCGAGGAGCGGGCCGCCGCGATCGTCGCCGAGGCGGAGGCGAAGCTGAAGCGCCTCGACCACGACACCGACCTCGTCTGGGCCGAGCGCATGCGGCTGACCGAGGACACCCGCCGCCTGGCCCAGCAGCTCATCCAGGTCGCCGACAGCGCGGTCGAGCGCTTCCCGCCGGAGAGCGGCGGGCCCGAGCAGGGCTGAGGCGGACCGCCGAGGGGGCCGGCGTGCCGCGCCCGCCGGCGGTCACCAGTGGAAGACGCCGGTGCCGAACCGGACCGCCTCGGTCGCCTCGAGCCGCCGCGCGAACTCGGTGAACGGCTCGGACTCCACCTTGCCGGACGCCGAGTCGGCCAGCACGACGGTCGTGCCGTCCGCGGTGCCGTCCCCGCGCACCGCGGTGACGATCCGCGCGTGCAGCAGGTGGTTGCCGTCGCCGAAGTCGTCGTCGGTGATGGCCCACAGCGGCCCCTCGGACGACAGCAGCGCGGCGAGGCCCTCGACCGTGTAGCTGGCGGCGCCCTCCTCCGTGAGCCCGAGCGCCGCCGCGAAGTCCCGCAGCTGCGTCGCGGTGACGCCCTTGTTCGCGTCGTAGTGCGCGCGCCAGGGCCCGCCGAGCGCGTCGAGCGTCGCCTCGACGGTCGTGCTCGACCGCTCCTTCCAGTTGCGCATCATCGTCCCGGCGGCCGCCCAGCACACCAGGCTGCTCTGCTGCTTGATGGGCGCCACCTCCGGGTCGACGGCGGCGTCGACCTTCGGCGTGGACGCCTGAGCGCCGGTCTTGACCTCCACGGTGCCCTCCGGGCGCGTGATGCGCAGCGAGCCGCCCTTCGACGCCGAGGTCGCCCGGTCGATCACCGCGGAGACGCCCGCGCTGCTCGTCGCGCTCTCGGTCTTCGGGCGCTTCTGCCCGAGCGCGGCGCGCATCGCGCTCTCGGTGAGGCGCTGCGCCTGCTCGGGCTTGATCAGCCCCTGGTCGCGCGCGTCCTTGATCCGCGCCACGCTGCGGTCGATCTCGCGCGCCATGAACCGCTGCTGCGCGAGCGCGCCGGCCTGGGTGGCGAACGTCTGCGCGGTGCCGATCGCGGTCTTCAGCGCCGCCGCCGAGTTGGCCTGGTTGAGCGCGAGCCCGGTGATGTCGCGGAACACGCCCGCCGTCCCGAGCGTCGTCATCGCCGCCGCGAGCCCGGTCGGGTCCGGCGCCGCCGGCGCCTGCTGCAGCCGCACGAGCGGCTCCGGGAACACGTCGGGCGTCAGGCTCGGCTCGGGCCGGCGCCGCGACCCGGTCGACAGCGGCTGGATCGCCGTCGGCGCGTCGGGGATCGGCGCCTCCTCGAAGCGCCAGGAGCGCGAGTCGTCGATGACCTCGCACGAGTTGCAGTGGCCGAGCACCGCCTCGGCGAAGACGCCGCGCGTCGGCAGGCTGATGCGCATCGGCGGCGCCGGATCGCCGGCGTACAGGTGCCGCAGGTCCTCCGCGGTGGCGTCGGCGAACTCGTAGGTCGGGTCGAGCTTGGCGCCGGGTCGCAGCGGCATGACGAGCGAGTTGCCGACGATGCCGGCGATCCGGTTCTCGACCACCGAGGCGACGCTGCGGCCGCCGGCGTCGGGCGCGATGAAGCCGTCGAGGAGCAGGTAGCGGCGGTTGGGATCCATCCGCAGCCAGATGGCGCGGTGGTAGTGCTCGAGGTGCTCGTCGAGGTGCTCGAGCAGCTCGTCGGCGAGCCGCCGGTCGCGCTCGCGCGGGTTGCGCCGCTCGAGCGCGTCGAGCGGCGCCAGCAGCTCGGCGGCGTCGGTGGCCGACAGGTCGTTGCTGACGCGCCGGCCGGCGACGAGGTCGTGCGCGAGGTGATCGGTGCGGTAGCGGAACGACGCGGTGTCGACGGTCATCGTGACCTGGCCGGGCGCGTTGGCCGGCGCCCCCAGGCGGACCCCGGAGATCGCCGCCCGCGTCACGCCGGCGATGGAGGCGGCGTCGACGCGCAGCCCGATCGTCAGCGTGCGGTCCTGCGCGAACGACGAGACGAGCGTCGGGTCGATCACGAGCCGGTGCGGGCCGGCGGCGCCCGCGCGGAGAAGCTCCAGGGTGAGCGCGTTGACGAGCCGCTGCGCGATGCCCGGCGCGAGGTTGCGATCCCAGATCGCGTCGCGCCGGTTCGGCGGCGCGATCCCGAGGTAGCGCTCGAACGCCTCGCGCGGCGTGATCCCGCCGAGCCACGGCTCGTAGCCGACCCACTGGCTCTCGTCGAACCCGCCGTCGCCGGCGTCCTGCGGCCGCGGGATGCGCATGCGGAGCCCGAGGTCGCCCTCGAGGTGGACCACCGGCTCGTCGGCGTAGCGGCCGTCGGGCATGTCGGCGTCCGCCCAGCTGGTGGCGACGCGCTCGAGCGACGCGAACGCGCCGCGCAGCGCCGGCCGGCGCAGGCTCGGCTCGAGGACGTCGCGCCACCGCAGCGCCTTGCTCTGGCTGAACGGCGTGATCGCCATCGGCACGAACAGGCACTCCTGCACCTCGTGCAGCTCCTGGGAGACCTGGAGGTGGCGCAGCACCTCGAAGTACTCCACCGTCATGGCGTGGCAGTGGTTGTAGTTGGCCAGCACCTCGGTCGTGGCGCTGACCGACTCGCCCTGCCGCGCGGTCTGCACCACGGTCGCGCGCTGCCCGCGCACGGCGCTCGCCGCCTGCATGGTGCGGTCGCGGACCTGGTTGAGCGCCGAGCCGCTCACGTCGCGCCCGGACGACTGGCGCGCCGTCGACGACGCGGTTGCGACGCCCCCGGCGCCGCCGATGATGAGCGGTCCGATGAAGGCGCCGAGCCCGCCGCCGGCCGCGCCGACGTCCGCGAACGACGATCCGTCGAGGCGCTCGCGCAGCGTCGAGCTGACGACGTCGGAGATGTCGCGATCGTGGGCGATGCTCGCGCCGAGCTGCTCCGTCTCGGTGCGCCGGGCGTCGCGGCGCGCGGTCTCGCGGCGGTCCCAGTCGAGCACCGAGACGAGCTTCTGCTGGCCGGGCGCGAGCGGCAGCGAGTACAGGAGGTCGCCGAGCGAGTAGCCGTCGGCCTTCCAGACCTGCTTGAGCGTGAGCAGGTGCCCGTGGGCGATCGTCGTCGCCTGGTAGGGCAGCGGCAGCTCGTCCCAGTCGACCTGATGGGCGTCCCCCAGCTCGAACCGCGCCGGGTTGGGCGCGGCGATCTGGTCGACGGCGCCGCGGAAGCGGCGCACCGCGCTGGACAGCTCGGCGTCGACGAGCCGCAGCGGCGTCAGCGGGCGCTGCTCCCGCGCGAGCTCGGCGAGCACCGACGGCTCGAGCTGCAGCGGCGCGCGCGCCGCGTCGCGGCGCTCGATCACCGCCGCGGCGACGTCGTGCGGCGTCACACCGTCGTCCGCCGGGAGGTCGCGGTCGAGGTCGATCCCGCCGAGGAGCATCCTGGCGCGCGTGGTGGCCGTCTCGGCGAGCGTGTCGTCGCCGACGATCTCCGACACCACCTCGGGCGCGAGCCGGATCGGCGTCCGGCGCTCGATCCGGTGCTCCGCCTCCATCGTGCCGCGGCGCAGCGCCGGCCGTCCGTCGTCGTCGCCCGACCGGATGCTGCCGGCGCCGCGCGCGAGCTCGAGCAGCTTGGCGACGACCGTCTGCGGCACCTGCGGCCGGCGCGGGGCGGGCGTGCCGCGCAGCTCCGGCTGGGTGGTCCGCACCACGGCCTGGTAGGTGACCTCCTCCAGCGTCCGGTTCGGCACGCTGAAGTCCGCGCAGCGGCTCACGTCCGCGGCGAACGCCTCGCCGTTCTCGGCCAGCTGGGCCTGGTCGGGGGCGCGCGGCGGGGCCTCGCACGCGCAGTCGTCGCCGGCGGCCTGCGGCGCCGCCGGCAGCTCGTCGAGGACGATCGCGAACCGGGCGGGCAGGCGCCGCTCCTCCAGGGCGATCTCCACCGGCTCGCCGCCGGCGACCACGGCGAACGCGCGAGTGAGCTCCTCGTCCGGCCATGGCCCGTAGACGTAGCCGCCGGCGCTGGTGCTCGCCACGTCGAGCGGCGTGGCGTCGTCGTCGGCCCCACCGGGCGGGATGCCCCAGAGCACGACGAGCAGGCCCGCCGGCGCGCCCGTCCCCGCGGGATCGATGACGCGCCCGGCGTACGTGACGGCGCGCCCCAGCCCCGGGTCGGCCGACGGCGGCACGGAGACCGGCTGCGGCGCGGCGTCGACGGCGATCTCGACCGGCTTGGCGAGCTCCTCCTCGGTCTTGACGACCCGCGCGACCTCCAGCCCGGCGGGCGACGCCACGGCGAACGTCGTCGGGCCGACGCGCTCGGCCGCATCCGGCAGCTCGAGCGCGAAGTCGCCGCTCGGCGCGACGTCGGCGATGCGCCGCGCGATCGCGGTCGTCCCCTCGGGGGCGTCGGCGACGGCCGCCTCGAAGCCGGCGGTGACCCGGTACCCGGCGACGTCGGCGGGGCCGGTGACCTTGCCGGTGACGTTCATGGCTTGTCCTTCCCGGGATGGGCCTTGACCCAGAGGGCGCGCAGCTTCGCCGTCTCGGCCGCCATGTCGGTGTGCCTGACGCCGGCCTTGCCGGCGACCGAGTGGGTCATCGTGTACGTGAACTTCGAGAACTGCGGCGTGAAGACCGACGGGCCGAGCCACGGGAACGAGGCCCCCGCGTCGAACGGCATGCCCGCGAGCCACGGATCGCCGTCGAAGTTGCGCCGCCGCAGCACCAGCGGGATGCCGAAGGCCAGCGAGACGTCGTACCAGTCGCCCTTGATCTTCGTGAACGCGGCCTTCGTGTCGGCCTTCGGCCGGGCGCCGAGCTCGGTGTTGAGCATGTGGTCGACGGCCTTGTCGACCTCGGCCTCGAACGCGCCCCCGGCCTTGATGGCGCGCTTGGCGACCTCGATGCCGGCGATGTTGGAGACGATGTCCTCGGGCGAGAACGACGAGTAGTCGTCCCAGGTCTGCAGCTCGTGCGCCCACGACTCGACGTAGGCGATGGCGGCGGCGAGCTCGAGCTTGTCGGCCGATGACGCGGGGATGGCCGGGATCTCGGCGATGCCCTCGTAGAGCTCGAGCCGCGTGAAGCCCCCGACGAGCGCGTCGTAGACGAACTTCGTCATGTTCGTGCAGTCGCGCAGGTGGCCGAAGTCGATGAAGCCCGACGTCGACGTGTAGACGTAGCCGGTCGGCCCGCCGCTCGGCCCGTACCGGTGGCCGCCCAGCTTCGTCGGGTCGAGCTCGCCGTCGAGCCCCATGCCGAGGTCCCACTGCCCGAGCGCGCAGCACGGGCGGAAGCCGGGCAGCGCGAGCCCCGCCTTCTTCGTCGGGCCGGCGCCGACGACGACCTCGCCGTCGTCGAAGCTCGCCTCGACGGTCTCGTCGGGCTTGGTGACCTTGACCTCGCCCTTCGACGCCTTCGAGGCCGACTCGAGCACCTTCTCCGCGGCCGAGTCGCGCTCCGGCGCGCCGGACTTCTCGCGGTCCTCGCCGATCATGCCCTGCAGCGCCGACTGGGTCAGCTCCTCGGCGGCCTCGGGCGTGAGCAGGCCGTCCTTCTGGGCCTGCGCGATCCGCCCGATCATCCGCTCGGCGTCGCGGCCGAGCTCCTGCTGGATCGCCAGCTTCGCGGCCTCCTGGCCGAGGGCCGCCGCGGCCGCGGTGCTGGCCTCGAACGCGGCGAGCGCGTTCTTCTGCGAGCCCTCGAGGCCCGTGACGTCGCGGAACAGGTCCTTCGTGGCCAGCAGCCCGAACGCGCCGCTCAGGCCCGCCGGCGCGGGCACCGCCGGCGCGTTCTGGATGGAGACCAGCGGCGTCGGCAGCGGGGTCGGCGAGAGCGGCTGCTCGTCGTCGGCGCGCGACTCGGTGGAGACCTGCTCGACCTGCGGCGGAGCGAGGAGCCCGTCGGTCGACCAGCGCCAGTAGCGCGTGTCGTCGGGCTGTTCGCAGGCGCTGCACGCGCCGGAGACGGCCTCCGCGTAGACGCCGCGGGTGGGGACGCTGACGCGCAGCGGCGGCGGCGCGTCGGTGGCGTACGCGTCCCGCAGCGCGACGGGGACCTCGTTGCCGTCGTCGTCCTTGACGACCGGCACGCCGACGGTCGGATCGATCCGCCGCCCCGGCGCGACCGGCAGCACGAGCGAGTTGCCGACGATGCCGATCAGCTCGTTGCTGCAGACGCTCGCCACGCTGGCGCCGTCGAGCCCGGGCACGACGATGCCGTCGAGCAGCATGTAGCGCCGCTGCGCGTCGAGGCTCAGCCAGATCGCCTGGTGGTAGTGCTCGAGGTGGTCGTTGAGGTGCGCCACGAGCCGGTCGGCGAGCCGGCGATCCTCCGCCCGCGGGTCGCGCTTCTCGGCCCGCGTCAGCGGCGTCGGCACGACGGCGGGGTCGCCGGTGCCGACGTCGTCGAGCAGGCGTGGCGCGTTGAACAGCAGCGCGCTCGAGTGCGCGGCGCGGTAGCGCAGCTTGCCCGAGTGGACGATGATGCGCGCGTCGGCGGGCAGCGGCGGCTCGAGGCCGTCGATCCAGACCTTGACGTAGGTGATGTCCTCCCGCGGGATCGCGGGCAGCGGCCCCCGCGGGTTGAGCGACACGTAGAGCGGGACGCCCTCGCTGTAGCGCGAGACGAGCGTCGCGTCGAGCGGCACCTCCACCTCGCCCCCGCCCGCCGTGACGTACGCGAAGCGCAGGCTCTGCACGAGGTTCTCGGCGATCTGCGGCGCGACCTCGGTGCGGAACGTGACGTCGCGCTCCTGCGGGGTCTTCATCCCGAGCGCGCGGCGGAAGAGCTCCGCGAGGTCGATGCCGAGGAAGTTGCGCAGCGGCGCCCACTCCTCGTGCTGGAACTCGCCGTCCTCGTCGTCGCGCGGCCGCGGCAGGACGAACGAGATGCGCAGCTCGCCCTCGAGGCTCTCCGGCGCCTCCTGGCTGAAGCGCGCCTCCGGGTAGTCCCACCCGACCCAGTCGTCGGCCACGCGCCGGATCGCGTCGAACCCGTTGCGCAGCGAGCGGTCGCGCAGATGGCGGGCGAGCGGCTCGCGCCAGCGCAGCGCCTTGCCGCGGTCGAACGGCTCGAGCGGGAACGGGACGAACAGGCACTCGGTGACGTCCGCCAGCTCGTGCGTGACGAGGAAGTGCCGCAGCACCTCGAAGTACTCGATCGTGACGGCGTGGCAGCGGTTGTAGTTCGCCACGACCTCGGTCTCGGCGCGCATCGTCTCGCCCTGCGCGACCGTCTGGATCACCGTCGAGCGCTCGTCGCGCAGCGCCGAGGCGCGCTGGCTGACCCGATCCTGCAGCCGCTGCATCGAGCTGGCCGCGAAGTCGCGGGAGGAGCGCTGCCACGCGCTGGCCGTCGACGCGCCGTAGCCGCCGGCGACGCCGCCGAAGATGCCCCAGCCGTCGCCGATGTAGCCGCCGCCGAGGCCGGCCGCCGCGCCGAACGTCGTGCTCCGCGAGCCGCCGGACGTGCTCTCGCGCAGGTGCGCGCCGACGATCTCGCGCACGTCGCGGTCGCGGCTGACGAAGGCGTCGAGCTCCTCCTCGAACTCGAGCGCCTCCTCGCGCGCCGAGGTGGTGCGCCGCTCCCAGTCGACGACGGCGATCCGCCGGCGCTGCAGCGGGGCGAGCGGCAGGGAGTAGAGCAGGTCGCCGAGCGAGTAGCCGTCGGCCCGCCAGACCTCGCGCAGGTGCAGCACGTGGCCGTGCGCCAGCTCGATCGTCTGGTGGATCGTCGGGGTGTCGTCCCAGTCGATCGCGTGATCCGCGTCGAGCTCGGTGCGGCCGGTGCGCTCGCGCAGGCCGGCGTCGATGACCTCCTTGACGCCCTGGACCTCAGAGAGCCACGCCGCGCGGCTGACCTCGTCGAGCGCGGGCGGCCGGTCGCCCCGGACCAGGCGCTTGGCGGTGCGGACGTCGAGCTCGAGCGACCCGGACGGCGTGCGCGACGCCGAGCGCGACCGGCGGGCGATCACCTCCGACGCCATGGAGGCGCCGAGCAGGTCGGACACGAGGTCGAGCGGCACCCTGCGGCGGGCGCCGAGCGTGAGCGCCTTCACGCGCGGCTCGCTCGTGCGCACGACGAAGCGGTAGGCGAACTCCTCGATCGTCCGGTTCGGGGTCGTCAG
>DASTRJ010000111.1:0-11622 GCA_035761245.1 Capillimicrobium sp.
GCCGCTCACCGCCGACGGCGCCCGGGTCGAGGCGCTGCTGACCTGGCGCGAGTCCGTGTCGTCGGCCGTGGCCGCCCGCCGCGGAGCCAAGCTCAGCGAGGACATCTCCATCCCGGTCGACCGGCTCGGCGAGGCGATCGAGCGCGCGGTCGAGATCGGCCGGCGCCACGAGCTCGAGGCCTGCAGCTGGGGCCACGCGGGCGACGGGAACATCCACGCCAGCTTCCTGGTGTCGCCCGAGCACCCCGACGAGCTCCGGCGAGCCCACCGCGCGGCCGTCGAGCTCTTCGACCTCGCGATCGCGCTGGAGGGGTCGATCTCGGGCGAGCACGGGCTCGGCGTCCTCAAGAACGGGCACCTCCGGCGCCAATGGGCGCCTCGCGCCGTCGCACTGCATGGTCAAGTAAAGTCCATCTTCGACCCCAAGGGTCTCCTGAACCCCGGGAAGAAGCTGCCGTAGTCCAAACCCGGGGGAACGACATGGCTGCAAAACCCACCCGTCTCGACTCGGTCCGCCAGGACCCCAGCCTCAAGGAGCAGATCCTCGCGTCGCTGCGCAGCGCGATCATCGACGGTCGCCTCGTCGCGGGCACGCTGTACTCCGTCCAGTCGCTCGCGACCGACCTCGGCGTCTCCCGGACGCCCGTCCGCGAGGCGCTGATCGACCTCGAGTCGCGCGGCATGGTCCGCTTCGAGCGCAACCACGGCGTGCGCGTCCTCGAGACGTCGGTGCACGACCTCAAGGAGATCCTGACGCTGCGGCTCCTCCTCGAGGTCCCCGCGACGTTCCGCGCCGCGGAGCAGCTCACGCCCGAGCAGCTCGCCGAGCTCCGGGAGCTGGTCGAGGACGGCGAGTCGCTGCTGCAGGGCAAGGGCAAGCGGCCCAAGAGCCAGTACGACCGCGTGCTCGACATCGACCGCCGCTTCCACGCGGCGATCCTCCAGGCCTCCGGCAACCGCCGGCTCGCGGAGTACGTCGACCATCTTCGAGACCTCCTCTCGATGCGCGGCCTGTACACCATGGCGGCCCAGCGCGACCTCGGTCAGTACCTCGGCGAGCACCGCGAGATCTACGACGCGCTCGAGCGCCAGGACGCCGCCGCGGCGGCCGCCATCATGCGCCGGCACATCATCGACACGGCGCACGAGCTGCTGCGCCGCGCGGGCGACGAGTCCGGCGAGCTCGACTGGGCCGAGGTGCCGCCGGCGACGGTCGGCTCGTAGCCGCGCCGGCGCGGAACGCCCTCGGATCTCAGTCGACCACGTTCGTCGGACGGCCTTCGGCGAAGGCCGCGAGGTTCGCGATCGCGATCCGGTACTGCTCCTCGGCGGCGGACGCCGTGAAGAACGCGGTGTGCGGCGTCAGCACCGAGCGCTCGCTCCCGAGCAGGCCGTCGTCCGGCTCGGGCGGCTCGGAGTCGAAGACGTCCGCGCCGACGCCCCAGAGGCGGCCCTCCGCCACCAGCTCCGCCAGCGCGTCCGTGTCGACGACCTCGGCCCGTGCGGTGTTGACGACGATCGCGCGGTCGTGCAGGCGCTCGAGGAGCGACCGATCGACGATGCGCTCCGTCTCGCTGGTGTGTGCGAGGTGGATCGACACGGCGTCGGACGTGTCGAACAGCTCCTCCAGCGACACGAGCTCGACGCCCAGGGACGCCGCGCGCTCGGGGGTGGCCCGCCGCGTCCAGGCGACGACGTCCATGCCGACGCCCTTGCCCAGCTGGACCATGCGCTCTCCGATGGTGCCGAGGCCGACGACGCCCAGGCGCCGGCCGGTCAGCTCCAGGCACTCGAACTGCTCCCACGCGCCGTCGCGGACGAGCGCATCGGCGCGCGGCAGCCGCCGCGCGACGCCGAGGAGCAGCATCAGCGCGTGCTCGGCGACGGCGTTGGCGCCGTAGCTCGGGACGTTGCACACCGTCACCCCACCCGCGCTCGCGGCGTCCAGGTCGACGAAGCGCGCGACACCGGTCCCGCACCAGCTCAGCACCTTGAGGTCGCCTCCCGCACGCAGCACCTCGGGCGGGACGGTGAAGAGGACGAGCACGCCGTCGGCGCCCTCCAGGCGCTCCGCATACTCCGCCTCCGACGCCGGGGTGGTGTCGTGATAGGTGAACGTGTGACCCGCGCTGACCAGGAGCTCGTCGGCCAGGCGGGTGACGACCTCCTCGAACTGGGGCTCGCCGTCGATGCAGACGAAGTGCATGGTCCTCGCTTTCAGGGAGTCTCGTAGGTGGCCGGGTCCATGGCGCCGGCGGCAGCGCCCAGCGCGTCGAGCGCCGCGTCGATGTCGGCGTCCGAGTGCGAGGCGCCGATGCCGTAGTGCATCGGCACCTTGCGCCCCGGGAAGTCGGCGAAGTAGACGCCGCGGGCGATCGCCTCGCGCACGAGCGCGCGGCTCATCGCGACGTTCGAGCGCGTTGCGCCCTCCCAGTCGCGGACCGGCTCGGTGACGCCGAAGTACATGGCGAAGCGCGCGCCCACGCCCTGCACCGTCGCGGGGATCCCGGCCGCCTCGAAGCACTCGCGCAGTCCGGCGACGAAGCGCTCGGATCGCGCGTTGAGCTCGTCGTAGAAGCCGTCGGCCGACATGACGTCGAGCGCCGCGAGGGCGGCCAGGACGGCCGAGAGGTGCGTCGTGAACGTGCCGCTCAGCGGCACGCCGCCGCCCGGCCCGAGCACGCGCATCACGTCCTCGCGACCGACCACGGCCGAGATCGGCCAGCCCCCGCCCAGCGTCTTGCCGAGCGTGGTCACGTCCGGCGTGACGCCGTACATGCCCTGCGCCCCGTCGATGCCCATGCGGAAGCCCGACAGGATCTCGTCGAAGATGAGGACGATCCCGTGGCGGCGCGTCTGCTCGCGCACGGTGCGCAGCCATGCGGGGTCGGCGGGGACGCAGCCCATGTTGTAGCTGACGGGCTCCAGCACGACGGCCGCCAGCTCGGATCCGTGGCGCTCGATCGCGGCGGTGAACGCCGCCTCGTCGTTGAACGGGACCGCGATCACCAGGTCCCGCACGGCCTCGGGGACGCCGGCGCTGTCGGCGGGCGCCGCGCCGGTGGGGTCGGCGGCGTTCGTCCACCCCACGAGCACGGCGTCGTGCATGCCGTGGTAGTGACCGGTGAAGCGCAGGATCTTGTCGCGGCCGGTCGCACCGCGCGCGACGCGCAGCGCGGCCAGCGTGGCCTCCGTCCCGGTGGAGGCGAACCGCACCGACTCCGCCGACGGGATCAGCTCGCACAGGCGCTCGGCGAGCTCGACGTGCGCCTCGGTCTCCGCGGTGCACATGGTGCCGCGGTCGAGCGCCGTCCGGATGGCCGCGTCGACGCGCGGGTGCCCGTGGCCCAGCATCGAGGCCCCGCTGCCGCCGGTGAAGTCGATGTACGTGGTGCCGTCGATGTCGACGAGGCGTGAGCCGGCGGCCTCGCGGAAGTACAGCGTGCGGCCCAGCGCCTCGTTGCGCCGCGAGCCGGACGTGACCCCGCCCGGCATGACGGCCTCCGCACGGCGGGCGAGCATCGCCGCCCGCACGGACGGCGTTTCGGGCGCTGCAAGGTGTCCGAGTCGCGGTTCCATGAGTCGGAACGTAGCATACAGCGTGTTACACTCCAACCATGAGCACGCCGATGAGGCAGGACTCGGCCGCGCGGGAGTGGGAATCGCCCCTCTACGCCGAGGCGGTGGCCCAGTTCACCCGCGCCGCCGATCTGGTCGAGATCGGCACCGCCGACCGCCTGCGCATGCTGTCGCCCCGGCGGTCCCTCGTCGTCAACTTCCCCGTGCGCCTGGACTCCGGTGAGGTCCGCGCGTTCACCGGCTTTCGCGTGCAGCACGTCATGACGATGGGCCCGACGAAGGGCGGCGTCCGCTACGCGCCCGACGTGAGCCTCGGCGAGTGCGCGGCGCTGGCCATGTGGATGACGTGGAAGTGCTCCCTGCTCGAGCTGCCGTACGGCGGCGCCAAGGGGGGCGTCCGATGCGACGTCCGCGCGCTGTCGGAGAGCGAGCTCGAGCGCGTCACGCGGCGCTACGTCGCCGAGATCGCCGACTTCATCGGCCCCAACCGCGACATCCCGGCGCCGGATCTCGGCACGGGCGCGCGCGAGATGGGCTGGTTCTACGACACCTACGCCCAGTCGGCCGGACACGCCGAGCCGCGCATCGTCACCGGCAAGCCGGTGCTGCTCGGCGGCCTGCCCGGCCGGGAGCAGGCGACCGGGCGTGGCGTCGTCCACGCGCTCGAAGCCGTCCTCGACCACCGTGGCGAGGACCTCGCGGGCAAGGACGTCGTCGTCCAGGGCTTCGGCAACGTCGGGCGCCACGCGGCGCTCATGCTCCATGCGCGCGGCGCGCGGGTCGTCGGCATCGGCGACGTGACCGGCGGCGTCGTCGTGCCGGCGGGGATCGACGTCCCGGCGCTCGCGGCCTGGGTCGACGACCACGGCTCCCTCGCGGGCTACCGCGACCGGCCGGTGACCCAGGTCGAGCTGCTGCAGACCCCGTGCGACATCCTCATCCCCGCGGCCGTCGAGGGGCAGATCACCGGCGACGTCGCGGCGGGGCTGCGCTGCCGGCTGGTCGTGGAGGCCGCGAACGGGCCGACGACCTCCGAGGGCGAGCGCGTCCTCGCTCGGCGGGGCATCGACCTCGTCCCCGACATCGTGGCGAACGCCGGCGGCGTGCTCGCCTCGTACGTCGAGTGGGCCACGGACCGCACGGATGCCACGCGACGGGATCCGGCGGCGCTGGACGACCTGCTGCGCCACAGCCTGCACGGCGCCGTGGAGAAGATGCTGCGCGTGGCCCGGGACCGCAACGTCGGGTGGCGGACGGCCGCGACGGCGGCGGCCGTCGAGCGCGTCGCGGCGACCGGGCGGCAGCGCGCCATCTATCCGTAGGAGCGTTGCATGTTGCATGCTACGCTTGACACGCAAGCCCTCCACCCCCCATCATCGGACGCGGGCGATGCGCAGCGGTTGCGGATCGCGAACGCCGAACGCTGAAAGGGGAGCGCGTGAGCCACGCCGATGCCGACGTGTCGCAGTGGGTGCCGGTCTGCCGGGTCGACGACCTCGAGGCCGAGAGCGTGATCCGGTTCGATCACGACGGGGCCACGTACGCCGTCTACCGCAGCCCGGACGATCGCTTCTTCGCGACCTCCGGGCTCTGCACCCACGAGAAGGTCCACCTCGCGGACGGCTTCGTCATGGACGAGCTCATCGAGTGCCCGAAGCACAACGGGCTGTTCGACTACACGACCGGCGAGGCCCGGGGCGCCCCGGTCTGCATCGACCTGCGGACGTACGAGACGAAGGTCGAGGACGGCACCGTCTTCATCGACCCACGGCACACCGAACACTGAGACGACGGAGGCCCAGGATGTTGGACGACGAGGCGTACGGGACGAGGAACAAGCGCGGCGACTGGAAGCCCTTCAAGGGCCCGGAGATCGCGCCCCTGTTCGCCTGGCCGGCTCGCCCGGTGGCGCTCGCGAAGTGGCTGTTCGGGTGGGACGGCTACCTCTTCCCGTGGAACTTCGTGTGGGGCGCGCTCAGCGTCGCGCTGTGGCTCTACCTCACGCCGTCGCTCGAGACGATGGAGACCTTCGCCCCGGACTGGATCCTCTCCCTGTTCGCGATCAACGCGGTGCTGCTGACGCTGACCGTCAGCTTCTTCCACGTGCCGCTGTACGTGAAGCGCCGGCAGGGCACGGCGTTCAAGTTCAACGCGCGGTGGCCGTCGAAGAACTCCGCGTTCCTCTTCAACGACCAGACCATCGACAACGTCATCTGGTCCTTCGCCAGCGGCGTGACGATCTGGACGGCGTACGAGGCCGTCACGTTCTGGGCCTACGCCAACGACGTGATCCCGTACGTCAGCTTCTCCGACCATCCCGTCTACTTCGCCCTGCTGCTGCTCGTGATCCCGTTCGTGTCCGAGCTGCACTTCTACGTGATGCACCGGCTGGTGCACATCCCGTTCCTGTACCGGCTCGCCCACAAGATCCACCACAACAACGTGAACCCTGGGCCGTGGTCGGGCCTGTCGATGCACCCGGTCGAGCACGTCCTGTACTTCTCGAACGTCCTGCTGTTCTGGATCGTCCCGGCGAACCCGATCCACGCCATGTTCATGCTGGTCCGCGGCGGCCTGGCGCCGTCGGTGGCGCATACCGGCTTCGGCAAGATGGTCGTCCAGGACGAGAAGGCGATCGACCTGGACTACATGCACTACCTGCATCACAAGCACTTCGAGTGCAACTACGGGTCGACGCTCGTGCCCTTCGACGAGTGGTTCCAGACGTTCCACGACGGCTCCGAAGAGGCGGAGAAGCGCATGAACGAGCGCTTCAAGAGGGCCGCGGCCAAGCAGGGCGCGAAGAACCGCTGGTGACGTCGGCCGATGATCGCCATCGTGGGTGCCGGCGCGGCCGGGGTCGCGGCTGCCGTCGCTCTGCAGGAGCAGAGCGTCGGCGACGAGGTGTGCCTCCTCGGCGCCGAGGGAGTCGTCCCGTATGAGCGGCCGGTCCTCTCGAAGGCGTCGCTGACCGACCCCCTCGCCGCCGACCCTCCGCCGCTCGACCCGGCTGGGCTGACCGAGCGCGGCATTCGCCTCGAGCTCGACAGCGAGGTCGTCTCGATCGACGCCGGCGCGCACACGCTCGTGCTGGCCGAAGGGCGCGAGATCGCCTACGACCGGCTGCTCCTCGCCACGGGAGCCGAGCCCCGGCGCCTCGAGGTCCCGGGATCGCAGCTCACAGGCCTCTTCTACCTGCGGGACCTCGCCGACGCCCGGCGGCTGCGGCCCGCGCTGCACGCGTCGGGCCGGGTCGTGATCGTCGGCGGCGGCGTCATCGGCCTCGAGGTCGCGGCGAGTGCCCGTCGGCTGGGATGCGACGTGACCGTGGTCGAGGCCGGGCCGCGGTTGATGGGGCGCGTCGTGCCGGCCGAGCTGGCCGACGCGATCGCCGCGCTGCATCGCACGCGGGGCGTCACCGTGCGCACCTCGTGTCGCCCGGTCGCCTTCGAAGGCGACGACGAGCGCGTTCGCGGCGTCGTCCTGGCGGATGGCGAGGTCCTCCCGGCCGACACGGTGGTGATCGGCATCGGGGTCGTCCCGCGCAGCGAGCTCGCGGCTGCCGCCGGCATCGCGACGGACGACGGCATTCTGGTCGACGAGCACTTCCGCACCAGCGACGACAGCATCTTCGCCGCCGGGGACGTCGCCCGCGTCCATCACGCCGGCGAACGGCGCCACGTGCGCATCGAGCAATGGGAGCCGGCGCAGGAGCAGGGACGGTGCGCGGCGATGAGCATGCTCGGAGCCGCCGAGCCGTACCGGGCCGTCCCGTGGATGTGGTCCGACCAGGGCGAGGCTCACATCCAGATGGCCGGCTTCGACTTCGACGACGCCGACGTGGTCGTCCGTCGCGGAAGCGTCGACGATCCCGAGGGCCTGTCCTTCCTCGCCGTTCGAGATGGTCGCCTGGTGGCGGCCTGCGGGGTGTCGGTCGGCACCGGCGTCGCGAGAGCGGTGCGCCCGGCCCAGCGGCTCATCGCACGCGAGATCCGCGTCGACCCCGAGGAGCTGGGCGACCCGCGCGTCGACCTGAGGCGCCTGGTCCGGCAACGCGCCGGCAGGCTCTGACACCGGCCGGGCGCTCGCCGGAGCTCCTCAGGACGACCGCTTCGCCACCGCGGCCAGCGCGAGCAGCTCGTAGGCGACGGCCGCCGCGTGCAGCGCGGTCACCTGGCCGGGACCGTCGAACTGCGGCGACACCTCGACGACGTCGAAGCCGACGAACGACAGGCCGGCCAGCGCGCGCAGGAAGCCCAGCGCCTCGTGCGGCAGCAGGCCGGCGACCTCCGGCGTGCCGGTCCCCGGCGCGAACGCCGGGTCGAGCACGTCGATGTCGAACGAGAGGTACGCGGGGCCGTCGCCGACCCGCTCACGGACGCGATCGCCGTAGCGCGCGGGCGTCCACGTGCGCAGCTCGTCGGTCGTCACGATCTCGAAGCCCCACGAACGCGGCTCGTCGAGGTCGGATGCGGCATACAGCGGGCCGCGCATGCCCGCGAGCAGCGAGCGGTGCGGGTCGATGAGGCCCTCCTCGAGCGCCCGCCGGAACGGCGTGCCGTGGAAGTAGCGCTCGCCGTAGTAGGCGTCCCACGTGTCGGCGTGGGCGTCGAGCAGGACCACCGCGAGCGGCCCGTGGGCGCGGGCGTGCGCCCGCAGTTCGCCGAGCACGATCGAGTGGTCGCCGCCGAGGACGAGCGGGACGGTCCCGGCGTCGACGATCGGTGCGAGCCCCGCGGCGATCTGCGCGGCGGTCGCCTCGGCGTTGCCGGGCGTGACCTCGAGGTCGCCGGCGTCGATCGTCGACAGCGTCGCGAACACGTCGATGCCGTGATGGGGATGCCAGGGCCGCAGCAGCTGGCTCTGGTCGCGGATGGCGGCGGGCCCGAAGCGGGCGCCGGTGCGGTAGCTGGTCGCCGTGTCGAACGGCACGCCGACGACCGCGACGTCGGCGTGGGCGTAGTCCGTGACGTTCGGGCACCGGCCGAAGGTGCGGATGCCCGTGTACCGCGGCGCCCGCGAGGCGTCGGGCGGACCGTAGTGGCGGGGCGGCGTCGGATCCGGCATCGGCTTCGGACCTCAGCCCTCGAGCGCCGAGCCGCGGAAGACGACCTCGCCGTCGACGATCGTCAGCAGCACGGGATCGTGGAGCAGGTCGTCGGGCGCTACCTCGACGGGGTCCTCGGCGAGCACCGTGAGGTCGGCGGCGAAGCCGGCCCGGACGCGGCCGAGCCGCTCCTGGTCGCCGACGGTCAGCGCAGCCCTCGTCGTGTAGCCGTGCAGGGCGGTCAGCGCGTCGACCGCCTGGTCGTCGTACGGGGCGCGGTCCGGGTGGCCGGGCGCGCGGCGCAGCTGGGCCGCCGCCATCCCCTCGCGCCAGTCGTAGCGCGCCACCGGCCAGTCGGAGCCGAACGCCACGATCGCGCCGCTGTCCAGCAGCGCGCGGAACGGGAACGCGCGATCGCAGCGGTCGGGCCCCAGGCGCTGCGACCAGTTGTCGCTGCGGTCGGCCTCGCACCAGATCATGTGCTGCGGCTGCATCGACGCGACCACGCCCTCGGCGGCGAAGCGGGGCAGGTCGGCGGGCTGCAGGGTCTCGATGTGCTCGATCCGGTGGCGCACGCCGGGCGCGGCGCCCGCCGCGCGGTAGGCGTCGAGCGCCTCGCGCACGCCGCGGTCGCCCGTGGCGTGCGTGACGACCTGGAAGCCCTCGGCGGCGAAGAACGCCACCGCGCGGCGGTACTTGTCCATGTCCGGCCAGAACGGGTCGCGGCCCGCCCCCTCGCTGTCGGGCTCGACGAGCCATCCGGTGCCCGAGTCGATGACGCCGTCGATGAAGAGCTTCGCCGCGCCCGCGCGCCAGCGCTCGCCACGGTCGCCGCGGTGGCGCGCGTAGTGCTCCCAGACCTCCTCGGGCGTCTCGGGCTGGGACCAGAACGGCATGACGAGGCGGATCGCCAGGTCCCCGTTGGCCTCCAGCTCGCGGAGCAGGTCGAGCGTCGAGAGGTCGCCGTCCATGCCGTGCGCGCCGGTGATGCCGACGGCGGCGAACCGCCGGAGCTGGTCGGCGCACAGCCGGTAGCGCTCGGCGGCCGTGGGATGCGGCACCGCGTCGCGCACGAGCTGCATGGCGCCGTTCTCGCGCAGCACGCCGGTGGGCACGCCGTCGCCGTCGACGACGACCTCCGCGTGCTCGCTGAACGACCGCGGGCCGTCCACCCCGGCGAGCTCGAGCGCGCGCGGCGTCGCCAGCGCGGTGTGGAAGTCGATGAACGTCAGCAGCGCCGGGCCGCCGCCGGCCGCGTCGGCGACCAGCTCGCCGCGGATCTCGCGGCCGCCGAACACGTTGTAGTCCAGGCCGTAGCCGAGGACCCACTGGTGCGGCGCGCAGCGGGCGCGCTCCTCGGCCAGCAGCCGCCGGACGTCGTCGAGCGTGCGCGCGTCCATGAGGTCGGCGCCGCGGGCCTCGACGGCACCCATGAACGGGTGCAGGTGGCTGTCGGTGATCCCCGGGATCACGGCCGCGCCCCGCAGGTCGATCGTCTCCGTGGCCGCGCCCGCCGCGGCGCGGACCTCGGCGTCGTCGCCCACCGCGACGATCCGGCCGCCGGCGATGCCGACCGCCGAGGCGGCGGGGCGCTCGGGGTCGAGCGTGCGGACGCGGCCGTTGACGAGGGCGAGGTCGAGGACAGGGGTCATGCGGGAGTTCCTTGCGTGGTGAGGGTCGAGACGTGCCAGGCGGCGCCGGGGGCGCAGGGCCCGCCTTCGCGCACCCACAGCGCGCCGGCCGGCACGTCGAGCGAGACGGTGGCCAGCGACGTCCAGCGCTCGCCCAGCGGCGCGCCCGGGTCGGGGTGGCAGCAGACGGCGCCGGCCCCGCCGACATGGCTCGTCATGAGCTCGAGGAGGTCGTCGCGGTCGCGAGGCGGAGGCGCCGAGGCGAGCGCGCGCTCGAGGACGTCGTGACGCAGGTAGCTGTCCGGGGCGGTCGTCGGCGCGCGGTCGCCGCGGCGCAGCTCCGGGTCGAGGAAGTGGTTGGTGTGCACGAGCACGCCGCGGCGCCCGGGCGTGACGAAGCGCGGCCCGGCGGGGCACAGCTCGGCGCACACGGCCGCCTCGCCCGCGGCCGACGCGCCGACGACGGTCAGCACCGACGACGCCGACACCTCGGCGCCGCCGAGCAGGGCGAGCGCCTCGCCGACGTTGCCCGCGCGGTCGAGCACCTGGCGGGCGAGCACGTGCACCGGCAGGCCGATCGCGCCACCGTCGCGCTCGTGGCCGAGGATGTTGAAGTGGATCCCGACGCCGCGGCTGTTGACGCCGATCTTCCCGAGGATCCCGTGCTCCGTGAGCATGTGGACGACGCGGCCGTCCGGGTGCTCGATCGTCCACACCAGCCAGCCGTCGGCGAACGTGTCGTGCCAGTCCCACGTCTGCAGCGTCGCCGGTGCGGCTCCGGGGGCGCGCAGCGCGACGATCGTCGAGCACTCGCCGCGCACGGGCGCGCGCAGGCGCGCCAGCACCTCGGTGCGGGCGTTGAGCAGCGCGACCTCCCACGGCTCGAGGCCGGCGCCTCCGGCGATCCCGCGGATCTCCTCCGCCGCATCCGGCGCATGGCGCCCGATCGCCTCCAGCGCCTCTGTGCCGAGCGCGCGCAGGTCGACCGCGCCGCGCGCAACGATCGCGAACAGCTCGGCGTAGCGCTCGAGGTTGGCGGCGATCGCGGCGGGGTGCGCGGCGCCGAGCTCCTCGCCGCGCTCGGCCGGCGAGGCCGGCGGCGAGACGTGGACGACGATCATGCCGCGTTCCCCTCTGCGACGACGGCCGAGCGCCGCGCCGGCTTCCAGCCGGGCCGCGGGACGCTCGCTCGCAGCAGCTTCGTGTAGGCCTCGCGCGGGTGGTCGAGGATCTGCGCCGTCGGCCCGCGCTCGACGACCCGCCCGCGGTGCATGACGATCGCCTCGTCGGTGATCTGGCGCACGACGGCGAGGTCGTGGCTGATCAGGAGGTACGAGATGCCGGTCTGCTCGCGGATGTCCGCGA
>DASTRJ010000112.1:0-60220 GCA_035761245.1 Capillimicrobium sp.
GTTCTCGCCGGAGACGCGGAAGGTCGCGGACTTGATGCCGGCCTCCTCCCCCGGGCTCACCTCGAGCAGCTCGACGGCGAACCCGCGCTTCTCGGCCCACCGCATCTCCATCCGCAGCACCATCTCGGCCCAGTCCTGGGCGTCGGTCCCCCCCGCGCCGGCGTTGACCGTCACGAGCGCGTCGCCGGCGTCGTAGCGGCCCGAGAAGAGCCGCTCGACCTCCAGCGCCTCGAGGCGCTCCTCGACGGAGGCGATCTGCGCGTCGAGCTCCTCGGCCAGCGACGGGTCCTCCTCGGCGAGCTCGATGAGGCCGCCGAGGTCGTCGAGGTCGGTCTCGAGCGCCCGGATCGCGCCGAGCTTGCGGCTGGCGGACGCGTGCTCGCGCGAGACGCGCTGCGCGCGGTCGCCGTCGTCCCAGAAGCCGGGCGCCTGCATCTCGGCCTCGAGCGTGGAGACCTGCTCGGCGAGCGCGTCCGGATCGAGGCTGTCGCGCAGCGGGCCGAGCGCCTCGTTGATGCCGGCGAGGCGGGCGCTCGGGGACTGCTTGGTGCTGGGCGGCTGAGGCACCCTGTGAAGGTATCCGCTCGCGTCGGCCTACGCCGACGCGGCCGCGGGCGCAGGCTCGGCGTCGGCCCCGGCCGTGCGCGCCGGCCGCACCGTCGTGGCGATGATGAGCAGCGCGACGACGGCGAGCGCGACGTCCAGGCGCAGCCCCGCCTGGAGGCCGTCGACGAACGCCTCAGGACCGTGGAGGTGGGTGTCGTCGGCGACGGAGGTGACGACGGTCGTCGTGATGGCGAGGCCCACGGAGCCGCCCCCGACCTGGAACATGTAGAGGATCCCGCCCGCGAGGCTCGACCGCGACGCGTCGACCGAGGTGATCGCCGCGGTGGTGAGCGTGGGCGTGAAGAGGCCGACGCCGACGCCGATGATCGCGAGCCCGGGGACCATCGACCCGTAGCCGGACGTCGCCTCCAGGAACGAGAGCCAGAGCGCGCCGGCGGGGATGAGCGCCGCGCCGAGCAGCAGCAGGCGCCGCGGGCCGACCCGGTTGTAGAGCGGGCCGGCGACGAACGAGGTCAGCGCGAAGAGGCCCATCATCGGCAGGAAGCCGACGCCGGCCTCGAGCGCGGAGTAGCCCAGCACCTTCTGCATGAACTGCGGCGCGAAGAGCAGCATCGAGAAGAACGTCGCCGCCATGCACGCGGTGGCGAGGCAGGCGCCGACGAACGAGCGATTGGACACGACGTCGCCGGGGAGCAGCGCCTGCCGGCCGGCCCGGCGCTCAAGCGGCGCGAGCACGGCGAGGCCGGCGGCGCACACGACGAGCAGGCCGAGGACGCGCGCGTCGGTCCAGCCCCAGTCGACGACCTGGTCGAGCGCGACGAGCAGGGCGATCAGCGCCACGCTGAGCGTGACGACGCCGCGGTAGTCGATCCGCTCGTCCTGGGCGACGGGGCGGTCGGCGGGGACCTCGCGGTAGGTCACGGCGCAGGCGATCGCCGCGATCGGGAGGTTGAGCAGGAGGATCGCGCGCCAGTCGATCGCCTCGGTGAGCACGCCGCCGAGCATCGGCCCGAACGCGTTGCCGATCCCGCCGACGCCGAGGATCAGCCCGCCGGCGAGGCCGGCCTTGTCGTCGGGGAGGATCGAGAAGGTGAGGCCGACGACCGCCGGCCACATGAGCGCGCCGCCGATCGCCATGAGCGCGCGGGCGAGGATCAGCGTCGTGGCGTCGGGCGCGAGCCCGGCCAGCAGCGAGAAGAGCGCGAAGATCCCGGCGCCGGCGAAGAAGGCCCGGCGCCGCCCGATGATGTCGGCGATCCGGCCGCCGGTGACGATGAGGACGCCGAACAGCAGCGCGTAGGCGTTGATGACCCACTGCACCGTCGCGACGTCGGCGTCGAGATCGCGCTCGATCTGCGGCAGCGCGACGCTCAGAGCGGTGAAGTCGTTGGCGACGACGAAGACCGCGAGGCCCATGGCGAGCAGCGCCATGGCGGTGCCCTTCGTGATCCCCTCCGAAGACGCCGCTGCGCCGCTGCCGTCCATGCGCCGGGCACGCTAGCGCGCCGACCGGCGGCCGCTCAAGCGGAGGGACGTCGCGGAGGTCAGGGCGCCACGGCGCTCAGGCGCCGTGGCACTTCTTGTACTTCTTGCCCGACCCGCACCAGCACGGGTCGTTGCGGCCGATGCTCTCGGCGTGGTCCACGCGGCGCTGCTGCACGACGGGCGCTTCCGGCTCGGGCTCGGCGGGGGCGGCCTCCGGCGGCGGCTGGAGCCCGGCCGCCTGATGGGCGGCCGCGGTGATCGCGCTCGCGCCGACGGGCGCGCCGCCGGCCGAGTACGAGACCTTGCTCGTGCCGCGGGTCGACGACCCCGGCGAGGCGTACTGCTGCGGGGGCGGCGGCGCCGCGGCCTCCTCGCCCTCCGGCGCCTGCACCTGGACCTGGACGTTGAAGATCATCCGCGAGAAGTCCGACCAGATCGTGTTCATCAGGTCGGTGAACAGCTCGAACGCCTCGTTCTTGTAGGCGACGATCGGCTCGATCTGGGCGAACCCGCGCAGGTGGATGCCCTCGCGGAGGTAGTCCATGTCGAGCAGGTGCTCGCGCCAGCGCTCGTCGATGATCTGCAGCAGCAGGAAGCGCTCGAGCGCGCGCATGAGCTCCGGGCCGAGCTCCTGCTCGCGCCGGTCGTAGAGCTCGACGGCGCGCCCGGCGACGCGGCTGCTGAGCTCGGCGCGGTCGATGCCGGCCTCCTGCAGGTCGTGCACGTCGATGTGGATCGGCAGGATGCTGCGCAGCGCGACGACGAGCCCGTCGAGGTCCCAGTCCTCGACGAAGTCGCCGGCGGTGTAGTCGTCGACGAGGCGGTCGACGACCTTGGCGACCTCCTCGCGGGCCTGCTCGCCCATGTCGCGGCCCTCGAGGACCTCGTCGCGGTAGGCGTAGATGATCCGCCGCTGCTCGTTCATGACGTCGTCGTACTCGAGCACGCGCTTGCGGATGAGGAAGTTCTGCTCCTCGACCTTCTTCTGGGCCTTCTCGATCTGCTTGGAGAGCATCTTGGCCTCGATCGGCTCCTCGTTGCCCTCCTTGTCCACGGTGCCGAGGCGGTCGAGGATCTTGTAGATCCGGTCGCCGGCGAAGAGGCGGACGAGGTCGTCCTCGGCGGAGAGGAAGAAGCGCGACTCCCCGGGGTCGCCCTGGCGGCCGGAGCGGCCGCGCAGCTGGTTGTCGATCCGGCGCGACTCGTGGCGCTCGGTGCCGACGATGTAGAGCCCGCCGGCCGCCATGACCTTCTCGCGATCGGCCTCGACGCGCTCCTCGATGCGGGGCAGGATCTGCGCGTAGCGCTCGTCGTAGTCGGGCTGCCCGGGCTTGAGGCCGAGCTTGGCGAGCTCGACCTGGGCGAGGTGCTCGGCGTTGCCGCCGAGCTTGATGTCGACGCCGCGGCCGGCCATGTTGGTGGCGATCGTCACGGCGCCGGGGCGCCCGGCCTCGGCCACGATCTCACCCTCGCGCTCGGCGTGCTCGGGCTTCGCGTTGAGCACGGTGTGCGGGATGCCGCGCTTGCGCAGCCGCTGCGAGAGCAGCTCGGAGACCTCGACGGAGATCGTGCCGACCAGGACCGGCTGACCGCGCTCGTGGCACTCGGCGATCGTCCGCTCGACCGCGCTCCACTTGCCTTCCTTGGTCTTGTAGACCTGGTCGTTCTGGTCGATGCGCTGCATCGGCCGGTTCGTCGGGATCTGGACGACCTGGAGCTTGTAGATCTTCATGAACTCCGTCGCCTCGGTCAGGGCGGTGCCCGTCATCCCGGCGAGCTTCTCGTACATCCGGAAGTAGTTCTGGAGGGTGATCGTCGCGAGGGTCTGGTTCTCCTCCTGGACCCGCACGCCCTCCTTCGCCTCGACCGCCTGCGCCAGGCCCTCCGACCAGCGCCGGCCCTCCATGATGCGGCCGGTGAACTCGTCGATGATCTTGACCTCGCCGTCGATGACGGCGTAGTCGACGTCCTTCTTGTAGAGCGCCTCGGCCTTCAGCGCCTGGTGCAGGTGGTTGACCAGGTGGCCGTTCTCGGCGCGGTAGAGGTGGTCGATGCCGAGGAAGCGCTCCGCCTTGGCGACGCCGCGCTCGGTGACCGACACCGTCTTGTGCTTCTCGTCGACCTCGTAGTCGTAGTCGGCGACGAACTCCTTCTTCTGCCGCGGGTCGAGCCCCTCCGGGCGCTCGCCGCGCTCCATCTGCTTGGCGAGCTTGGCGAACTGCACGTAGAGCTCGGCGGCCTGCTCGGGAGCGCCGGAGATGATCAGCGGCGTGCGCGCCTCGTCGATGAGGATGTTGTCGACCTCGTCGACGATCGCGAAGGCGTGCGACGTCTTCGGGCGGCCGTTCTCGTCGTAGCGGCCGCCGTGCTGGACCTTCTCCTCGATCGACTGCGCCATGTTGTCGCGCAGGTAGTCGAAGCCGAACTCGGAGTTCGTGCCGTACGTGACGTCGCAGGAGTACGCGAAGCGCTTCTCCTCGTACGGCATCATGTTCTGGAGGATCCCGACGCGGACGCCGAGCGCCTCGTAGATCGGCAGCATCCACTCGGCGTCGCGGCGCGCGAGGTAGTCGTTGACCGTGACCACGTGCACGCCGGTGCCCGGCAGCGAGTTCAGGACGACGGCGAGCGTCGCGGTGAGCGTCTTGCCCTCGCCGGTCTTCATCTCGGCGATCGCGCCGTCGTGGAGCACCATGCCGCCGATGAGCTGCACGTCGAAGTGGCGCATGCCGAGGGTCCGCTTGCCGACCTCGCGGGTCAGCGCGAACGACTCGTAGAGCAGCTCGTCGAGGCTCTCCCCGTTGCGAGCGCGCTCGCGGAGCGCATCGGCACGCGCGCGCAGCTCCTCGTCGCTCTCCAGCTCGAGCTCGGGCTCGAACGCGTTGATCCGCGCGACCCGCTTCTCGTACGACTTGAACTGCTTGCTCTCTCCGGCGCGCAGGGCGCGGTCCAACAGGGACATGCGATCCAGCGTACCAGTGGATCGCGGCCCGGTCAGTTGGGAACCGTTCGCTGACTGCGCCAACGGCTCCCAACCGATAGGGAAATGGCTCAGACGGCCGGTCGGAAGGCCGCCGAGGCGGCCCGCGCCTCGCGCCGGCGGCGCCGCTTCACGCGGTGCCGCTTGACCTGCCGCGCGAGGTCGTCCGCGCACAGGTTGATCGCCGACTGCACGTCGCGCGCGCGCTCGCACGCCCGCAGCGTCACGCCCTTCAGGTAGAGCGTCACCTCGGCGATCTCGGAGTCCGGGATGGCCGGGTTGCGTTCGCGCCTCAGCTCCACCTCGAGCCGCGCCAGGTCGGAGACCTGCTTGTCGACCTTCGCGAAGCGCTTGCTGACGCGCTCGCGCAGTTCGTCGCTGACGGTGATGCCGCGGCCCTTGATGGCGATCTGCATCGTGGCCCTCCGTTGGGTCGGATGTCGCGAACCTGTGACTGAAGGGTAAAGACGCGCCGGACGCAGTCAACCCGCTCATCGACGAATGGCCCTCGTGGCGGTCAGCACGTCGACGTGCGCCGCACCCGCCGCGCGCAACGCCCGCGCGCAGGCGTCGAGCGTGGCGCCGGTGGTGTGGACGTCGTCGACGACGACGGCCCGCGCCGGCACGGGGCCGCGCGCCACGACCCGCGCCCGCGCCGCGCCCGCCAGCCGCGCCGCGCGGCCGGCGCCCAGCTGCCGGCCGCCGCCCTCGCGCCGGAGGCAGGCCGCGACCGGGCGCCCCGCGCGCCGGCCCAGCGCGTCGGCGATGAGCGCGGCGTGGTCGAAGCCGCGACGGCGCCGGCGCCCGCGATCGGCGGGCACCGGGACCAGCGTGGCACCGGCGAGCAGCGGCGCGGCTCCGGCGGCCAGCGGCGCGGCCAGCAGCTCCGCGGCGGCGGTCAGCCCGCGGAACTTCAGCGCGGCCACGAGGGCGCGCGCCGGGCCGTCGTGGGCGAACGGCGCCCACGCGCGCTCCCACGCGCGCGCGGCCGCCGGACAGGGGTCGCAGGGGGACGGCAGCGCGCAGCGCGGGCAGACCGCTCGCCCCAGCCACGGCAGCTCGCGCGCGCACGCGGGGCACAGCGCGTCGTAGGTACCCGCGAGCGCCGCCCCACAGGCCGGGCACGACGGCGGCGCGACCACGGCCAGCAGCAGGCGATAGGGGGCGGTGAGCGGCATGCGCCGATCCTGCGCGACCGGAGGTCACCGAACAACACGCGATCGCAAGGAGGCTGCGACGACGGTGCGACAATCGTCAGGTGTCCGCTTCGCCCGACGCCGCGTGGACCCTCGAGCCCGGCGCGATCGCGCTCGTCGTGATCCTCGGCGTCCTCTACGTCCACCGCTGGCGCGCCGTCCGCGTCAAGGACGGCCCGCGCGCCGCCGCCGGCTGGCGGCTCGTCTCCTTCCTCGCCGGCCTGCTGGGCATCGTCGCCGCGCTCCTCTCGCCCATCGACCGGCTCGCGGACCAGATCCTCACCATGCACATGGTCCAGCACGTGATCCTGCTCGACTTCGTGCCGATCCTGCTGATCCTCGGCCTCACCAAGGCGATCCTGCGCCCGGTGACCCGCCGGCTGCAGCCCGTCGAGCACGCCGCCGGGCCGCTCGGCCACCCGGCCGTGGCGGTCGTCCTGTACGTCGGCGCCATGTGCGTGTGGCACGTGCCGGTCTTCTACGACGCGGCCGCCGAGCACGCGCCCATCCACGTGCTCGAGCACGTCTGCTTCGCCTCGGCGGGCCTGCTCTACTGGTGGCACCTCATCGGCCCGATCCGCTCGCGCCTGCGCACCAGCGGCATGCAGCCCGTCGCCTACATGGTCTCGACCAAGTTCTTCGTCGGGCTGCTGGGGATCGTGCTCACGTTCTCCCCCGACCCGCTCTACGCCTTCTACGAGGACCAGCCGGACTACTGGGGCCTCACGCCCGGCCAGGACCAGGCCGTCGCGGGCCTCGTCATGGCCCTCGAGCAGTCGATCATCATGGGCATCGCGCTGGCGTGGCTGTTCGCGCGGATGCTGGCCGAGTCCGAGCGCGAGGAGCAGCGCGCCGAGCGCTACGGCGAGCCGCCGCTCGAGCCCAGCCCGTAGCGGATCAGCCCTCGAGGACGGTGCCGTCGTCGATGCGGCGCTGCCCGGCGCCGTCGTGGCGCACGCGGACGTCGCCCCGCACGACCACGTCGCGGCCGAAGGCGACGTCCCCGTCGACTGCGAGCGAGCGGCAGCCGATCAGCGACGGCGCGCCCTCGGCGAAGCGCGCCTCGAAGTCGCCGACCCGCTTGTAGAAGCGATCGTCGAGCTCGATCAGCGGCGGGCCGTCGCGCTCGGGCGCGAGCGTGACGTGCCAGTCCTCCGTGACGACGTACGCGTCGGAGCGCAGCGCGAGCAGGTCGTCGGTCGTCTTGACGGGCGCGAACCGCGAGCGCGGGACGCGCAGGGCGCGGGCGCCCTCGAAGACCCCGATCGCCGCGCCCATCGCCGTCTCGAGCTGGAGGACGGCCGGGGTCGACCCGTCGCGCGGGTCGACGGTCTTGCGGTTGACGATCATCGGCAGCCCCAGCACGCCGTCGCGCTCGCGCATCACGGCGTCGAGCGCGCGCAGGTCGAGCCACAGGTTGTTCGTGTTGAAGAAGCGGTGGCGGGTGACGTCCTGGAACGCCGCGAGGTCCTCGTCGGGCGTCTGCGCGGTCTCGCGCAGGACGAGCGACCCGTCGCGGCGCCGCGCCAGGTGGCCGCCCTTGCGGTCGGCCTCGGTGCGGTCGGCGACCTCCATGAGGAACGGGATCTCCTCGCTGGCGAACCAGCCGAGGATCCGCGGGTCGAGCACCGCGCCGAGGTTGTCGACGTTGGCGACGAAGGCGTAGCGGTAGCCGGCGTCCAGCAGCGCCGCCAGCATCCCCGACGTGGCCAGCGCGGTGTAGAGGTCGCCGTGGCCGGGCGGGCACCACTCGAGGCCGGGGTCGGCCGGCCACGACACCGGCCGCAGCTCGTCGGCCAGCAGCTTCGGCTCCTTGTTCTGCAGGAAGTCCGCCGGCACGTCGGCGGCCAGCTCCGGGTAGCGCCGCAGCAGCTCGAGCGACGGCTCGCGCGTGGAGAAGCTGTCCATGAGCACGAGCGGCAGGCGGACGCCGTGGCGCTCGCGCAGCGCGAGCACCTGCCGCGCGGTCAGGTCCAGGAACGTCAGCCCCTCCTTGACCTCCAGCAGCGACTTGGGCCCCGACAGGCCCATGCTCGTGCCGAGGCCGCCGTTGAGCTTCAGCACGACCGCCTGGTCGAGGACGTCCTCGCCGCCGGGCGGCAGCTCCTCGGCGTCGGGCAGCGCCTCCACCGGCTCGATCTCGGACTCCGCGATCAAGCCGGTCTCGCCGGCGACGAGCCGCTCGTAGAGCTCGCCGAACGTGGCGATCGCCGCGTCGGCGACGCCCTCGGCGCGCATCTTCTCGACGCTCTCTCGCAGCCCGTCGGCGCTCATCCGCGGCCGGATCCTAGACGCCCGGAGACCACGCGCCGAGGTAGGCGCGCTGCTCGTCGGACAGCACGTCGATCTGGACGCCGAGCGACGCGAGCTTCAGCCGCGCGACCTCGCGGTCGATCGGGTCGGGCACCGGCTGCACGCCCGCCGGCAGGCGCCCCGCCTCGCGCACGAGGTGCTCGACGCACAGCGCCTGCAGGGCGAAGCTCATGTCCATGACCTCGGCGGGATGCCCCTGCGCCGCCGCGAGGTTCACGACGCGGCCGCGCGCGAGCAGGTTCAGCCGCCGGTCGCCGAGGTCGTACTGCTCGACGAGCGGCAGCACGTCGCGGACCTCGCCCGCCAGCTCCTCGAGCGCCGGGATGTCGATCTCGACGTCGAAGTGCCCGGCGTTGGCGAGCACCGCGCCGTCCTTCATGCGCGCGAAGTGCTCGCGGCCGAGGACGCCGCGCCCGCCGGTGACGGTGATGAAGACGTCGCCGCGCTCGGCCGCCTCCAGAGCGGGCATGACCCCGAAGCCCTCCATCCGCGCCTCGAGCGCGCGCAGCGGGTCGACCTCGCAGACGATGACCTCGGCGCCGGCGCCCCGCGCCCGCAGCGCGATGCCCTTGCCCGTCCAGCCGTAGCCGAGCACGACGACGGTGCGGCCGCTGAGCAGCACGTTCGTCGCGCGCAGGATGCCGTCGAACGCCGACTGGCCGGTGCCGAAGCGGTCGTTGATCGTCCGCTCGGTCAGCGCCTCGTTGACGGCGAGCACCGGGCACGCGAGGCCGTCGAGCCGGCGCAGCCGCACGAGCCCGGTGGTGGTCTCCTCCATGCCGCCGAGCATGCCGCGGTCGCGGCCGGCGGCGTGGAGCGTGGAGATGAGGTCGGCGCCGTCGTCGAGCGTGACCTGCGGTCCGCTCTTGACCATCGCCCCGATGTGCTGGGCGTACGCGTCGGGGCCCTCGCCGCGGCGCGCCTGGACGACCGCTCCGTGGCGCTCCACCAGCGCGGCCGCCACGTCGTCGCGCGTCGACAGCGGGTTGGCCGCGCAGAGCGCCGCCCGGGCGCCGCCCGCGATGAGCGTGCGCATGAGGTTCGCGGTCTCCGCCGTGACGTGCAGGCACGCGACGACGCTGACGCCCTCGAGCGGGCGCTCGGCGGCGAACCGCTCGCGGATCGACCGCAGGACGGGCATCGACCCGTCGGCCCAGTCGATCCGCGCCTCCCCCTCGTCGGCGAGGCGCGGATCGGCGATGTCGGATGAGAGCGGGATCTCGCCCCCGGGTCCAGGCCTAGTAGCGGTAGTGGTTCGGCTTGTACGGGCCCTCGACCGGGACGCCGATGTAGGCGGCCTGCTCCTCGGTCAGCTTCGTGAGCTTCACGCCGAGCGCGTCGAGGTGCAGCCGCGCGACCTTCTCGTCGAGGTGCTTGGGCAGGACGTAGACCTGCTTGTCGTACTCGTCGTTCTTCGTGAACAGCTCGATCTGGGCGATCGTCTGGTTCGTGAACGAGTTCGACATGACGAACGACGGGTGGCCGGTCGCGTTGCCGAGGTTCAGCAGGCGCCCCTCGGACAGCACGAGGATCGCCTTGCCGTCGGGGAAGACCCACTCGTCGACCTGCGGCTTGACGTTGACCTTCCTGATGCCCGGGATGCGGGCGAGGCCGGCCATGTCGATCTCGTTGTCGAAGTGGCCGATGTTGCCGACGATCGCCTGGTGCTTCATCCGCTCCATGTGCTCGGCGCGGATGATGTCCTTGTTGCCCGTCGTGGTGATGAAGACGTCCGCCGTCTCGACGACGTCCTCGAGCGTCGCGACCTGGTAGCCCTCCATCGCGGCCTGCAGCGCGCAGATCGGGTCGATCTCGGTGACGATCACCCGGGCGCCCTGGCCGCGCAGCGAGGCGGCGCAGCCCTTGCCCACGTCGCCGTAGCCGCAGACGACCGCGACCTTGCCGGCGAGCATGACGTCGGTGGCGCGGTTGATGCCGTCGACGAGCGAGTGGCGGCAGCCGTAGAGGTTGTCGAACTTCGACTTCGTGACCGAGTCGTTGAAGTTGATCGCCGGGAAGAGCAGCTCGCCGCGCTCGGCCAGCTGGTAGAGGCGGTGGACGCCGGTCGTCGTCTCCTCGGTGACGCCCTTGATGCCCTGGCCGATCTTCGTCCACTTCTGCGGGTCCTCGGCGAGCGTGCGCTGCAGGAGACGCAGGACGACCTGAAACTCCTCGGAGTCGGCCGACTCGGGATCCGGCACGGCGCCGGCCTTCTCGAACTCGGTGCCCTTGTGGACGAGCAGCGTGGCGTCGCCGCCGTCGTCGAGGATCATGTTCGGCCCGTCGCCGCCCGGCCAGGTGAGCGCCTGCTCGGTGCACCACCAGTACTCCTCGAGCGTCTCGCCCTTCCAGGCGAAGACGGGCACGCCCTGCGGATCCTCCGGCGTGCCGTTGGGGCCGACGGCGACCGCGGCGGCGGCGTGGTCCTGCGTCGAGAAGATGTTGCACGAGCACCAGCGGACCTCGGCGCCGAGCGCGACGAGCGTCTCGATGAGCACCGCGGTCTGGATGGTCATGTGCAACGAGCCCATGATCTTCGCGCCCTTGAGCGGCTGGGTCGCGGCGTACTCCTCGCGCGTCTTCATGAGGCCGGGCATCTCGTGCTCGGCGAGCTGGATCTCCTTGCGGCCGAAGGCGGCAAGGGAGAGGTCCGCGACCTTGAAGTCGTGGGCGGTGGCGGTGTCGGTCGTCATCTCCACTCCGGGTGGGGTTCAGGTGAGGGCCGCCTCGAGCAGCCTCTGGTGCTTCTCCTGCTCGAAGCGCAGCCAGTCGGCGGCCGTGACGTCGTCGGGGCGCTTCGGCTCGGCCTCGAACCATGCGTCGACGGCGGAGCGCAGCTCCTCGTCGGTGCGCAGGCGCGAGGCGAACCCCATCTCGGAGAGGCCGACGTCGAAGCGGGCGAGCAGCTCGCGCAGCGTGCGCAGGCGCTGCAGCTCCTCCGGCCCGTACAGCCGGTAGCCGGCCGGCGAGCGGCGGGCCGCGATGAGCCCCATCTGCTCGACGTAGCGCAGCATTCGCGGCGACCAGCCGGTCGTCTCCGCGGCCTCGTTGATGGTGAGCGCGTCCATCGGCCCCGAACGTTACCAAGATCGTGTCAAGGTTCCGAGCGGCCGCCGAGGCCGCGGGCCGATGGACGCGAGCTCGTCAGGCGCCGGGCGACTCGGTCGCGCGCAGCACGCCCTTGCGGTTCTTGTGCGTCTCCTCGTAGAGCCGCACCATCGCGCGCGTCGTCTGGTCGGCCCCGGTGAGCCGGTCGAGGATCTGCCCGACGTTCTGCTCGTCGTAGCCGGGCCAGGGCGCCTCGACGCGGATCTCCGGGCCGGGCGAGTCGGCGTCGGTCGAGGCCTCGCGCTCGTCCTCGCGGAGGCGAGCGGCCTCGGCGGCAGTGAGGTCGTTGGTGCGCGGCACGTCCTCGGCCGGCGGCGGCGCGCCCTCGGGCTCGGCCTCCGGCTCGGGCGCCGGCTGCGGCGGCGGCGCGGGGGCCTCGGGCGGCGGCGCCGGCGGGGCCTCCTCCGCCTCGGCGGCGAACCCGGCGCCATCGGGCTCGGGGACCGGCACGGGTCGCGCCGGCGGCGCCGGCTGCGGCGGCGGCTGCCACGCGGCGGTGTCGGGCTGCGCGGCGCCCGGATGGAGCACGTGCCGGACGAGTCTCAGCGGGGTCAGCGCGATGCTGAAGCCGGCACCGACCGCAGCCCGGCTCAGGTGCAGCCCGGCGCCCACCGCGCGCCCCAGGTCGTTCGGAGTCATGTCGGCTGCCCTTCCCCGGCAGGGCGCGGCGCAACCGCGGTTCGCGGGCGGGGCGCTCAGCGCTCGGCCAGCCGCGTCTTCAGCGTCTCGATGACCTCGACCGGCGTGGGGTCGATCCCCTGGAGCACCGCGAGGTAGAGCGACAGCAGGTCGCCGAGCAGGACCAGCGACATGACGCGCTCGACGCGACCCTGGCCGCGCGTCGCGACGCGCTGGACCGTGTGGGCCTGGTCGGCGATCAGCTCGCTCGTGAGCTCGATCCGGTCGCCGATGCGCGGATGGTTGTCGGAGTCGTCGAGGAAGACGGCCGAGAAGCGCCCGAGCCCGGCGGCGCCCTGCCAGCCGACGATCTCGTTGTGGTCGAGCTCGGGGAGCTCGTGCGCGAAGGCCGGGACCTTGGCGTTCTCGTTGATCTGCGTCTTCCACCGGTACGCGACCGGCGTCGTCAGCCCCGACCCGGCGATCACCGGGACGCTGCCGTGCAGCGCGCGGGCGAGCCGCTTGGCCTCGTTGTCGGCCGGCGCGTCCGGGCCCCACTCGCCGCAGAGCGCGTCGAGGTGGGCCGCCGCGACGTCGATGTCGCTGGCCATCCGCGGCGCGGCGCCGCACGCCGCCGCCACCTCGAGCGCCGCGACGGTCATGTAGCCCACCGCCGCGCGCGGCTGGAAGCCGCCCGGGACGGGGATGACCGGGACGCCGTCGGCGCGCGCGGCCTCGGCCAGCTTGCCGCCGGTCGTCACGACGACCCGGCGGGCGCCGAGGAAGCCGGCCGCCTCGTAGGCGGCGAGCGTCTCCTCCGTGTTGCCGGAGTACGACGCGCACAGGACCGTGGTCTCCGGCGTCGTCCACGACGGCAGCCCGTAGCCGCGGGCGCCGAAGATCGGGCGCGAGGCCTGGTCGCCGAGGCAGACCCGCGCGAGGTCGCCGCCGATCCCCGAGCCGCCCATGCCGGCGACCACGAGGCCGGCCGGGGAGTCCCAGCTGCCCAGGTTCGCCGAGTCGACGCGCCAGAGCGCGTCGCGCAGGTGCTCCGGCAGGTCGAGGATGTCGCTCAGCTGCCCAGCGGCGTCGACGCGGTCGACGGCCTCGGGGCCGAGCGCGTCGGTGTCCACGGATCCACCCATCAGAACTTCAGCCCCCCGTCCGGGATCTCGACACCGGGGAACACGCGGGCGCCCCGGGTCACGACACAGTCGGTGCCGATGGTGACACCTTCGCCGAGCACGGCGCCGCCCGTGATCTGCGAGCGGTCGCCGATCCGCGCGCCCGCGGCGACGATGCAGTCGCGCAGCACGCAGTCGCGGCCGATCTCCGCGCCCTGGAGGACGACCGACCGCTCCACGATCGAGCCCTCGCCGATCGTCACCCCGCTGCCGAGCACCGCCAGCGGCCCGACCTGGGCGCCGGCGGCGGCGCTCGCACGGCTCTCGACGACCGCCGGCGGGATGGTGCGGCCGGCGAGCTCGGCGTCGCCGGCGATGCCGAGGAACGTGCTGCCCATCCGCTCGGCCACCGCCGTGCGGACCTTGCCCTCGAGGATGTCGAACGTGCCCTGCAGGTAGCGCTGCGGCGTGCCGATGTCCAGCCAGTAGGCGTCGTGCGCCGTCGCGTAGAGCCCCTGGCCGACGAGCCGCGGCCACACCTCGCGCTCGATCGACACCTTCTCGTCGGGCGGGACGAGGTCGAGGATCGAGCGCTCCAGCACGTAGGCGCCGGCCGAGATCAGGTTCGTGTCGATCTGGTCCGGCGACGGCTTCTCGACGAACTCGCGGACCGTCCCGTCGCCGTTCGTGCGCACGAGGCCGTAGGCGCTCGGGTCGTCCTGCGGCACGAGCGCGAGGGTCGCCACGGCGCCGGTGCGCTCGTGCTGGGCGATCTGCGCGGTGAGGTCCAGGTCGGTGAGCGTGTCCCCGTTGAGCATGAGGAAGCGCTCGTCGAGCAGCTCCTCGGCGTACTTCAGCGCCCCGGCGGTGCCGCGCGGGTCGGGCTCCTCGACGAAGCGCAGGCGGATGCCGTACGCCGAGCCGTCGCCGAGCACGTTGCGCACCGCGGTCGCGAGGAAGCCGCACGACATGATCACGTCGTCGACGCCGTGGCCCGTCAGCCACTCGAGCATGTAGGCGATGAACGGGCGGTCGACGAGCGGCACGACCGGCTTGGGCACCGTCGACGTCAGCGGCCGCAGCCGCGTGCCCTCCCCGCCGACGAGGATCACCGCCTGCATCAGGACCTCCCGATCCCCTCGTAGGTCAGCCCGGCCGCCCTGACGGCGTCCGGGTCCAGCGCGTTGCGGCCGTCGACGATCGTCGTGCCGGCCATCCGGCGGGCGACCTCCTGCCAGTCGAGCTCGACGAACTGCGGCCACTCGGTCACGAGCACGACGGCGTCGGCGCCCTCGACGGCCTCGAGCGGGCCGTCGGCCAGCTCGACCGTCGGGATCAGCTCGCGCGCGACGCCCTCGGCGATCGGGTCGTGCGCCACGACGCTCGCGCCGTCGGCCTGCAGGCGCGCGCTCAGGACGAGGCTCGACGCCTCGCGCATGTCGTCGGTGTTCGGCTTGAACGCCAGGCCGAGCAGCGCGATGCGCTTGCCGACCAGGGTGCCGAGGTGCTTGTGGAGCTTGCCGATGACGCGGCGCTTCTGGAGCTCGTTGACCTCGATGACCGCGTTGAGCAGCTGGAAGTGGTAGCCGGAGTTGCCCGCGAGCTGCTTGAGCGCGCTGACGTCCTTCGGGAAGCACGAGCCGCCGTAGCCGATCCCGGCCTGCAGGAACTTGGGGCCGATGCGCTCGTCGAGGCCCATGCCGCGCGCCACCTCGAGCACGTCGGCGCCCGTCTCCTCGCAGACGTTGGCGATCTCGTTGATGAAGCTGATCTTCGTGGCGAGGAACGCGTTGGCGGCGAGCTTGACCATCTCCGCCGACGCGATGTCGGTGCGCACCAGCGGCGCCCCCAGCGGCGCGTAGAGCTCGACGACCGCGTCGCCGGCCCAGTCGCCGTCGTCGCCGACGACGACGCGGTCGGGGTGCAGGAAGTCCGCGACCGCCGAGCCCTCCTTGAGGAACTCGGGGCACGAGACGTAGCGGAAGCCGTCCTTGCCGGTCTCCCGGAAGCGGCGCTTGATCGCCTCGCCGGTGCCGACCGGCACTGTCGACTTCATGACGAGCGCGTGCCGGTCGCTGGCCGGCATCGCGTCGACGACGGCGTGGACGGCGCTGAGGTCGGCGTCGCCGCTGTAGGTGGGCGGCGTGCCGACCGCGACGAAGAGCAGGCGGGCGTGCTCGAGGGCGTCGGCGACGTCGGTCGAGAAGTGCATCCGCTCCCGATTCTTGGCGACGAGCTCCTCGAGCCCCGGCTCGTAGATCGGGATCTCGCCGCGACGCAGCCGCGCGACCTTCTCCGCGTCGATGTCGATGCAGTGGACGTCGCTGCCGAGCTCGGCGAACCCGGCCGCGGTGACCAGCCCGACGTAGCCGGTGCCGATGACGCCGATCGGTTCACGCTCAGCCATAGAGCGCGGGAGGCTATCGCCTGCTCCCGGACGCCTAGCTGCCGACGCGCGTCAGCGACGTCGCGATGCCGAGCATCTGCTTCTCGGTGAGCGTCTGCAGCAGGGTGTTCGAGACCCAGTAGGCCGCGTCGTCGGTGCGGAAGGCGACCATGCGCAGCCGCTTGCCGTCGTAGAACAGGTCGTAGTCGCGGCCGCCGATCGTCCTGGTCTCCGACGGGTTGTCGAGGATCGGCGGCGCCTTCCACGTGGTGCCCTGGATGCCGTAGTACTGGCCCAGGCCGGGGGCGCGCACGACCAGGCGGTAGGCCTTGTAGCGCTCGCCCGAGCGGTCGACGATGCGGTACGCGCGCGGCGTCGAGTCCTCGCTCATGTACTCCGACCCGACCGCGGCGAGCTTCGGGTAGTAGACGGGCAGGGTCTGGCGCTTCGGGCGCAGCTTCGTGAGCGCGACCGCCACCTGGACGGCCTGGTCCTCGGCGACCTGCGCCGCGTCGAACGTGCCCGGGTACGTGCCGGCCTCCCGCTTGCGCGTCTGGCGGCGGCGCTGGCCGTCGCCCTCGCGGGGCTGCGGCTCGCCGCGGTTCTCCGAGGCGCGCGCCTCGAGGAACTCCCGGCGCGTGGCGGCGATCTGCTCCGGGCTCGCCTCGACGTAGGACTCGCCGATGTCGGCCTGGAAGTGGACCTCCTGGATCGGGTTCTTCGCCGACTCGTAGCCGAGCTTGAGGAGCGAGAGGACCTCGTCGGTGCCCTTGACGTCGGTCTGCGTGTGCTTGGCGAAGACCTTCAGCAGCTGCTCGCGGTCGTTGAGCAGCTTGCTGACGCCGATCTGCTCCTTCGCCTGGCGCAGGAAGTCCTGCTGGCGCGCCGAGCGGACGAGGTCGGTGTCGAAGTGGCGGTAGCGGACGTAGTCGAGCGACTTGCCGCCGCAGAGCTTCTGGTAGCCCGGCTTGACGTCGATCGTCGCGTAGTCGTACGGGCTGCCGTTGGGCGGGTTGTTGTCGTTGAAGTAGCGCCGGTCGACGTCGACGTAGACGCAGCCGAGCGTGTTGACCGCGTCCTCGAACCCGCCGAAGTTGATGTTGACGATGTGGTGGATCGGGATGTGGAGCAGGTTCTTGACCGTCTTGAGCGTCAGCTCCGGCCCGCCGATCGAGTAGGCCGCGTTGATCTTGTCGGTGACGACCCCGTTCTTCGTCGGGATGTTGACCTTGAGGTCGCGCGGGATCGACAGCACGGCCGTGACGCCGCGGTCGGGGTCCAGCCGCACGAGGATGATCGTGTCCGACCGGGCGGGGTTGCCCTGCACCTTGTCGACGTAGCGCCGGTCGGAGCCGAGCAGCATGATCGTCTGCGGCTCGCCCGCGGGGACCTTGTCGAGCACGTTCTCGGAGACCGGGCTCGGGCCGCTGTTGTCGTCGAAGACCTTGACGAGGCGGTCGACCTCGAGCAGCAGCGTGCTGGCGGTCGCCGCGGCCGAGGCGAACGTGATGATCACCGCGGCCAGCAGGAACTTCCACAGCATGCGGCGGCCGTGACGGACCGGCCGCGCGTCGACCTCCTCGTAGACGCTCATCAGGCCAGGCCGCCCTCCACGGCACGCAGCGGCTGCTCCTCGCGGGCGGCGAGCGCGCCCGGCAGCGCGCGCACGAAGTCGCCGAGCGCCTGCCGGTAGCGCTGCAGCGAGCGCAGCGACACCCACTCCTCCGGGCCGTGGTGGCCGGCCCCGACGGGGCCGAACTCGACGGCCGGGATCCCGCGCTCCAGGAACGAGACCGCGTCGGAGGCGCCGTCGCGGCCGATCGAGAGCGCGTCGCCCTCGACCGCGCGGCCGACCGCGTCGCGCAGCGCCAGCACGTACGGGTTGCGGCGGCTGACGATCGCGGGAACGCGCGTGAAGCAGCGGACGATCTCGAGGTCGGGGATCGAGCGGATCTGGGCGAGGATCTCGCCCGGGTCCTGGTTGGGCAGGTAGCGGATGTCGACGTCCATCCCGCAGCGGTCCGGGACCTTGTTGAACGCGTCGCCGCCCATGATCCGCGCGAGGTTGATCGACGGGCGGTCGAAGAGGTCGGAGCTCATCCGGCTGAACGGGAGCGTCTCGATCCGGCGGAAGACGTCGTGGGCCTTGAGGATCGCGTTGTCGCCGAGCCACGGCGTCGAGCCGTGCGCCGCGGTGCCGGAGACCTCGACGCGCACGGCGAGCACGCCCTTGGCCTGCACCCCGATGTGGAGATCGGTCGGCTCGCCGGTGATGGCGAAGTCGGCGTCCTTGAGCGGGCCGGCGACCGCCGCGTCGATCGAGCGCGACTCGATGTCGTCGGACTCCTCGTCGGGGACGCAGACGAAGCGCACGTTGACCCGGTCCTGGTCGGCGACGTCGCGCAGCGCGAGCATCATCGCCGCGAGCGCGCCCTTCATGTCGTAGGCGCCGCGCCCGTAGAGCCGGTCACCCTCGACGCGCGGCTCGAACTGGCCGGGCCGCGCGGGGACGACGTCGACGTGGCCGTGGAAGACCACGCGCGGGGCGTCCTGCGGCCCGACCTCGGCCAGGATCACCGGAAGCCCCTCGTGGACGCGGTCGGCGACGCGGATCTCGCGCGCCTCCAGCCAGCCCTTGACGAAGCCGGCGGCGGCGCGCAACCCGTCCTTGGTGGACGTGTCGTAGGTGATGAGACGCTCGGCCAGGAGGCGCTCGTCCATAGCGGACCAGCCTAGTGACCCATCCGGCGGGGGTACGGCGGGGTACCCGCGCCGCCCGGCGGGGTAGGGTCGCGTCCGTGCCAGGCCAGATCGTCCTCTTCGGC
Organism: Capillimicrobium sp.; assembly: GCA_035761245.1. GTDB lineage: Bacteria > Actinomycetota > Thermoleophilia > Solirubrobacterales > Solirubrobacteraceae > Capillimicrobium. The sequence continues at coordinate 18,603 of DASTRJ010000112.1, forward strand.
GCCACCGGCTACACCGGTCGCCTCGCCGCCGCCGCGCTCGTGCGCCGCGGCGTGCGCCCCGTCCTCGCCGCGCGGTCCGAGGGCCCGCTGCGCGAGCTCGCGGCCGAGCTGGGCGGCCTCGAGACGCGCGTGGCCGACGTCTCGCGGCCCGAGACGGTGCGCGCGCTGGTCGCCGGCGGCGACGTCCTGCTCACCACCGTCGGCCCGTTCGCGCGCTTCGGCGGCCCGGCGGTGCGCGCCGCCGTCGAGGCCGGCTGCGCCTACGTCGACTCGACCGGCGAGCCGGCGTTCATCCGGCAGGTCTTCCAGCGCTGGGGCCCCGAGGCCGAGCGCACCGGCGCCGCGCTCGTCACCGCGTTCGGCTACGACTGGGTGCCCGGCAACCTCGCCGGCGGGATGGCGCTCGAGGAGGCCGGCGACGCGGCGGTGCGGCTCGACATCGGCTACTTCATCGTCGGCGACGTCGATCTCGGCAAGGCCGGCAGCGGCGGCACCCGCGCCTCGACCGTCGGCGCGACGCTGGAGCCGAGCCACACGTTCGCGGAGGGCGCGGTGCGGCTGGAGCGCGCCGCCGCCCGGGTACGGGCGTTCGACGTGCGCGGCCGCGAGCGCAGCGGCATCTCCGTCGGCAGCAGCGAGGCGCTGGCGCTGCCGCGGCTGTCGGCGTCGCTGCGCGACGTCGACGTCTACCTCGGGTGGTTCGGCCCATACTCGCGGGCGATGCAGGCGATGTCGGCCGGGACGGCGGCGCTCATCCGCGTGCCCGGCGTCAAGCCGGCGCTCGAGCGGGTGTCCGCGCGCCTGGTCTCCGGCTCCAACGGCGGGCCCGACCGCGAGGTCCGGGCACGCAGCCGCTCGCACTTCGTCGCCGTCGCGTCCGATGCGGCGGGGCGTCCGCTCAGCACGGTGCACCTCGAGGGCCCGAACCACTACGACCTCACCGCCGACCTCCTGGCCTGGGGCGCCGAGCGCGCGCTCGAAGGCCATCTGTCGGGCAGCGGCGCCCTCGGCCCCGTCGACGGCTTCGGGCTGGACGCGCTGCGCGCGGGCTGCGCCGAGGCAGGGCTGACGCGGGTCTAGCTCACCAGGTCTTGATGCGCTCAGGCTCGCGGCGCCGCCCCGCGCGCAGCCGGGCGTCGAGCACGCTGATCCCGTCGCGGTGGACGCGGACCGGGTTCAGGTCGCCCTCGATCAGCTCGGGCACGTCCTCGAACAGGCGGGTGAGGCGCAGCACCGCGCGCGCGAGCGCATCGCGGTCGAGCGGCAGCCCGCGCGCGCCGTCGAGCCATGCCGCGACCACGGGAGCCGTCGCGAGGATCTCCTCCGCGTCGATGTCGGTGGCCGGCGCCAGCCGGAAGGCGACGTCGCCCGCGAGGCCCGCCTGGCGGCCGCCCGCGCCCACGCCGGCGACGACGCCGAGGTCGCGGTGGTGGACCGCCCCGACGAGCACGTCGAAGCCGGCGTCGGCCAGCGGCTGCACCGCCGCGCCGAACCAGTCGCGGTCGGCGCGGGCCACGCGCTCGCGCAGCGCCTCCCACCCGGCGCGCAGGGCGGTCTCGCCCTCCAGCCCGAGCAGGACGGCGTCGACCTCGGAGGCGTGCGCGGGGGGCGGGAAGATCGCCTTCAGGACCACCGGCCCGCCGAACGCGCGCGCGGCGGCGACCGCCTCGTCGGCGGAGGCGCACGTCGCGCTCGGCACGACCGGGATGCCGTAGGCGGCGAGCAGCGCCTCGACGTCGGCGGCGCTCAGCCAGCGCGGCTCGCCGTCGTCGGCGAGCGCGGCCAGCACGCGCTCGCGCGCCGCGTCGGGGTCGACGTCGTCGAGCGGCGGCTTCTGGCCCAGCGGGCGGCTGAGCCAGTCGCGACGGTCGGCGGCCAGCGCGAGGACGCCCGCGCACGCCTCGGGGAAGCGGAAGTTCGGCACCGAGCCGGCGGGCTCGGTCATGCGGCCGTCGGCGCCGACGATGGACGCCACGACCGGCTTGGCGCGCGTGGCGGGATCGGCCGGCTCCAGCGCGGCGAGCATGTCGGCGGGCGGCACGCCGGCGAGGTCGACCGAGAGCACGATCGCCGCGTCGACGGCCTCGTCGGCCAGCACGGCGTCGACGGCGGCGCGCATCTGCTCCGGGGTGGCGGAGATCCCGAGGTCGACCGGGTTGGTCGTGCGGTCGGCGCCGGGCGCGGCGGCCGCGATCGCCTCGGACGTGGCCGGCGCGAGCGGCGCGACGGCGAGGCCGCGGCTGAGCGACGCGTCGGCCGCGAGCGTCCCGAGCCCGCCCGAGTTCGTCACGACGGCGACGCTGCGGCCGGCGGGCAGCGGCTGGCGCTCGAGCAGCGCCGCCGCGTCGAACAGCTCCTGGGCGCCCTCGACGCGCAGCACGCCGGCCTGGCGGAAGAGCGCGTCGAAGACCGCCTCGCCGCGCAGCGCGCGCGCCGTGTGCGACCCGTCGGCCGCGCCGAGATCCCCGGCGCGATGGCCCTTCACGGCGATGATCGGCTTGCTCCGCGAGACGCGCCGGCTCAGGGCCGAGAAGCGCCGCGGGTTGCCGAACGACTCGACGTAGAGCGCGATCGCGGCGACGCGGTCGTCGTCCTCCCACCACTCGAGCAGGTCGTTCGTGGAGACGTCGGCGCGGTTGCCGAGGGTGACGAACCCGGCGACGCCGAGGCCGCGCCCGACCGCCTGGCCGAGCAGGCCGACGCCGAGCGCTCCGGACTGGGACGAGATGGCCAGGCGGCCGGGGCGCGGGCGCAGCATCCCGAGCGCGGCGTGCAGCGAGACGGCCGGGTCGGTGTTGAGCACGCCGAGGCTGTTGGGCCCGATCAGGCGGATGCCGTGGTCGCGGGCGAGGTCGAGCAGCGCGTCCTGGCGCTCGCGGCCGGCCTCGTCGCGCTCGGCGAAGCCGGCGGAGACGACGATCAACGCGCGTACGCCGGCGCCGGCCGCGTCGCGCGCGACGTCGAGGACGTCCTCGGCGGGGACCGCGAGGACGGCGGCCTCGGGCGGCTCCGGGATGTCCGACACGCGCGGGTAGGCGCGCACCGAGTGCACGACGCGGGCATGCCGGTTGACCGGCGTGGCGATGCCGGCGAACCCGCCGTCGAGGACGTTCGTGAAGATCGTGCCGCCGACGGAGCCCGGCCGGTCGGAGGCGCCAACCACGGCGATCGAGGCCGGCTCGAGCAGCGGGCGCAGGCTCGCGATGGTGGCGAGGTGGTCGCGCTCGGCGATCCGCTCCGCGAGCCGCTCGGTCGGCCGGATGTCCATCGACAGCTCGGTGACGCCGTGGCTCGTCTCGCGGCGGACCTCGAAGCCGGCGCTGGCGAACACGCGCAGCATCCGCCGGTTCTCCGCGATGACCGAGGCGTCGAAGCGGTCGATGCCGTGGTCGGCGGCGTGCGCGGCGAGCTGCTCGAGCATCCGGGTGCCGAGGCCGCGGCCCTGCGCCGAGGCGAGCACCGCGAACGCGACCTCGGCCGCGCCCAGCTCCCGCAGCCGCTCGTAGCCGGCGACGGCGACCACCTCGCCCTCCCGGTGTGCGAGGAGCGCCACGCGGTTCTCGCCGTCGGCCGCGGCGTAGTGCGCGGCGACCCGGTCCGAGCGGACGCTGCCGTGGAAGCGCAGGTAGCGGCTCTCCGGGTCGAGCCGGTCGAAGAACGCCTTGATCGCCGGCTCGTCCTCGGGCGTGGGGGCGCGCAGCCGCATCACGCTGCCGTCGCGGAGGATCACGTCCCGGACGAGCGGCGGCATCTGGCCAGGGTACGGCGAGGCGCGGCCGGGCCGCCCGACGTGATGCGCGTTGCCCTCGCTGAGCGAGGGTCCTGCGCATCACCCCTGCAGCAGCGCGCGGATCCGGGTGGCGACCCAGCGCGGCTCCTCGGTCACCTGGCGCCAGGTGAACCGCACGACGCGGTAGCCGGCGAGCTGGAGGTCGACGTCGCGGCGCCGGTCGCGCTCGAACGCGGGCCGCGTGCCGTGATGCGTCCAGCTGTCCAGCTCGACGACGAGGCGCCGCTCGCGCCAGAGGAGATCGACCTCGTGGCCCTCGAGCAGCGTGTTGACGACCGGGTACGGCAGGCGGTGCGCGCGGATGAGGTCGAGCGCCGCTGCTTCCAGCTCCTGTCGCGAGCCCGACGGGCGGCCGACGAGCTCGTCGAGCACGCGCCGTAGCGGCTTCACGCCACGGCGACCGTTCGCGCGGCCGAGCGTCGCGTGGATGGCGCGCAGGTCGAAGAGGCGCAGCTCCATCGAGCGATCGACGGCGCGCCGCAGCACGTGCAGCGTCTCCACCTCGGCGAGGTCGAGCAGCGTGCGCGGGACCGTGGTGATCGGGATCCCGTCGAGGCGCGTGACGTCGCCGGGATGCAGCCGGCCCGTGTGGGCCCTGAGCGTACGCTGGCGCAGGCCGGCGCGGCCGCGAACGGTGACGTCGACGAGTCGCGGCGCGCCCTCGCGCAGTCCCCATGCCGCGGCGGCGGACCGATGCGAGAGCACGGCGCCCGGCCCGCCGGCCAGCACGGCCGCGATCCACAGCGCGTCCCGCGGAAGCGCCGCATGGCCGATCGCATAGACCCCGCGATGCAGCCGGACGAGCCGGCCATTGGCCAGCAGACGGTCGATCGCCGCCGCGCTCACGCCCGCCTCGAGGAGCTGCCGTCGAGCGACGACGCCACGCTGCCGCCGCGCGATCGCGATCGCCACGTCGAGGGCTGATGCGCGTGACCCTCGCTCAGCGAGGGCAACGCGGACCACGTCGTCGGCCATGGGGAGAGACCGTGCCACGCGGCCTGTGACGGATCAGCACGCGGACGTGAAAAGACTGCGGCGGCGCTCTCGCGCCGCCGCAGTTCGACGGGGATGTGCGCGGGCCGGGCCCGCGGCGCGGCTAGGAGCCCGCGCCCTCGGCGATCCGCAGGAACGCCTCCCAGCGGCGCTTGTCGCGCCGCGCGGTGCGCTCGGCCTCCGAGCCGGCCTCGCACTCGGCGAGGTCCTGCTCGGCCTTGCGCAGGCGCTCCTGGAGGTCGCTCGTGGAGAGCGCGCCCGGGTCGGTGGCCTCCTCGACGAGCACGAGCGCGCGACCCTCGGCCACCTGGAGGTAGCCCTCGCCCTGCGCGAAGCGCACGATGTCGGTCTCCGACTTGTAGAGCCGGAGCTCGGTCGGGTCGAGCATGGCGAGCAGCGGCTGGTGGTTGGCCAGCACGCCGATCGAGCCGACCGCCGTGCGCGTCGAGAGCATCTCGACCTCGTCGTTGAAGACCTCACCCTCCGGGGTGAGGACCTCGACCGGGAACGTGGTGCGAGCCATCAGCCGTTCTTCGCGGCCTCGACCACGTCGTCGATCGTGCCCTTCAGCAGGAAGTGCGACTCCGGGATGTCGTCGTGCTTGCCGTCGAGGATCTCCTTGAAGCCGCGGATCGTCTCGGCGATCGGGACGTACGCGCCCGGGGTGCCGGTGAACTGCTCCGCGACGTGGAACGGCTGCGACAGGAAGCGCTCGATGCGCCGCGCGCGGCCGACCACCAGGCGGTCCTCGTCGGACAGCTCCTCGATGCCGAGGATGGCGATGATGTCCTGGAGCTCCTTGTAGCGCTGCAGGATCTCCTTGACCCGGTTGGCGACGGTGAAGTGCTCCTCGCCGAGGATGTCGGCCTTGAGGATCGTCGACGTCGAGTCGAGCGGGTCGACCGCCGGGTAGATGCCCTTCTCGGAGATCGCCCGCGAGAGCACCGTCGTCGCGTTGAGGTGGGCGAACACCGACGCCGGGGCCGGGTCGGTGAGGTCGTCCGCCGGGACGTAGATCGCCTGCACCGACGTGACCGAGCCCTTGCGCGTCGAGGTGATGCGCTCCTGCAGCTGGCCCATCTCGGTCTCCAGGGTCGGCTGGTAGCCCACCTGCGACGGCATGCGGCCGAGCAGCGCGGACACCTCGGAGCCGGCCTGGACGAACCGGAAGATGTTGTCGATGAACAGCAGCACGTCCTGGCCCTCGACGTCGCGGAAGTACTCCGCCATCGTCAGGCCGGACAGGGCGACGCGCATGCGGGCGCCCGGGGGCTCGTTCATCTGGCCGAAGACGAGCATCGTCTTGTCGATGACGCCCGACTCGGTCATCTCGACCCAGAGGTCGTTGCCCTCGCGGGAGCGCTCGCCCACGCCGCAGAAGGCCGACAGGCCGCCGTGCTCCTGGGCGAGGTTGTTGATGAGCTCCTGGATGAGGACGGTCTTGCCGACGCCGGCGCCGCCGAACAGGCCGACCTTGCCGCCCTTGGCGTACGGGGCGAGCAGGTCGACGACCTTGATGCCCGTCTCGAACATCTCGGTCGTCGGGGTCAGGTTCTCGACGTTCGGGGCGTCGCGGTGGATCGGCCAGCGCTCCTCGACCTGGATCGGCTCGCCGAGGTCGATCGGGTCACCGAGCAGGTTGAAGATGCGGCCAAGCGTCGCACGGCCGACCGGGACCGTGATCGGCTCGCCGGTGTCGATGACCTCCATGCCGCGGCTGAGGCCGTCGGTGGTGTCCATCGCCACCGCGCGGACGCGGTCGTCGCCGAGGTGCTGCTGCACCTCGCAGACGAGGACCTCCTCCTCGGAGCCGGCCGAGATGCCCTCGGCCTCCTCGGAGCGGTTCGCGGCGCTGCGCTGGATGTGCAGCGCGGTGTTGATCTCGGGCAGCCCATCGGGGAAGACGGCCTCGATGACGACGCCCTGGATCTCCTCGATGCGCCCGACGTTCGTCTTGGTGGGGGTGTCGGTTGCCACTCTGAATGTCTCCTTTTCGCCGCCGCGCGGCCCTAGACCAGCGACTCCGCGCCGGCGACGACTTCCATGATCTCCTGCGTGATGTCCGCCTGACGCGCGCGGTTCATCTCCAGGGTGAGGTCCTCGATCAGCTCGCCCGCGTTCTCGGAGGCGTTGCGCATGGCGGTCATGCGCGCGCCGTGCTCCGACGCGGTCGACTCCAGCAGCGCGCGGAAGATCGAGATCTCGACGTAGTCGGGGATCAGCCGGCGGAGGATCTCCTCGGGATCCGGCTCGTACTCGACCAGCGCGTGATGCCCGGTGCCCTCGGCCTCGTCCTCGTCCGGCGCCGCCTCGAGGATCGTCGCCTGCTGCAGCGGCAGGAGCGTCTCGCGGCGCACCTCCTGGGTGAGCGCGGAGACGTAGCCGTTGTAGAAGACCTCGACCTGGTCGACCTTGCCGTCGACGTAGGCGGTCATGAGGTCGTCGGCGATCTCACGGGCGTTGGCGTAGGCCGGCCGGTCGGTGAACCCGGTGTAGCCGCCCTCGGGGGCCCGGTTGCGGAACTGCAGCGTCGACACGCCGCGGCGGCCCGAGGCGTAGAAGACGACCTCGCGCCCCTCCGCCTCGTGCTCCGCGGCGGCCCGCAGGCCGGCGCGGATGATCTGCGAGTTGAACGCGCCGGCCAGGCCGCGGTCGCCGGTCACCAGCAGGATCGCGACGCGATCGACGGACTCGTGCTCGTTGAGAATCGGCAGGCTCGGCACGTTCTCCGCCGCCTCGGCGGCCTGACGGGTCATCCGGCGGATGGCGCCCGCGTAGGGCCGCAGCGCCTCGATGCGCTGCTCGGCCCGGCGCAGGCGCGCCGCCGCGACCATCTGCATGGCGCGCGTGATCTTCTCGATGTTCTGCACCGAGGAGATCCGGTTCTTGACGTCGCGCTGGGAGGCCATCAGGCGACCGCGGCCTCCGCGGCCGGCTCCTCGGCGGTCTCGGCGGTCTCCTCGCGGCGCGTCGCGACGCGCTCGGACTCGCCGGCCTCCATCGGCTGGCCGTCCTCGTCGAGGTCGTAGCCGAAGTCGTCGGCGAACTCGGCGACGCCCTTCTTGACCGCGTCCTGCGTCGCGTCGGACCAGTCGCCCTCGGCGATCTTGCGCAGGACCTCGCCGTGCTCGGCGTGGAAGCGCTGCGTCAGCGCGTCGAGGAACTCCGGCACGCGGTCGACGTTCACGCGGTCCAGGTAGCCGTTGGTGGCGGCGTAGATCTGGACGACCTGGTCCTCGACCGGCAGCGGCGAGCGCTCGCTCTGGTTCAGCGTCCGCACGAGGCGGTCGCCGCGGGCGAGCGTCTTCTGCGTCGAGGCGTCGAGGTCCGAGCCGAACTGCGCGAAGGCCTCGAGGTCGCGGTACTGCGACAGGTCGATCTTCAGGCGGCCGGCGATCTTCTTCATCGGCGCGATCTGCGCCGAGCCGCCCACGCGCGACACCGAGATGCCGACGTTGATGGCCGGGCGGACGCCCGAGTAGAAGAGCTTCGGCTCGAGGAAGATCTGGCCGTCGGTGATCGAGATGACGTTCGTCGGGATGTAGGCCGACACGTCGCCGGCCTGCGTCTCGATGATCGGCAGGGCGGTCAGCGAGCCCGCGCCCAGGTCGTCGTTGAGCTTCACCGCGCGCTCCAGCAGGCGGGAGTGCAGGTAGAAGACGTCGCCCGGGTAGGCCTCGCGGCCCGGCGGGCGGCGGAGCAGCAGCGACATCTGGCGGTAGGCGTACGCGTGCTTGGTGAGGTCGTCGTAGACCGCCAGCGCGTGGCCGCCCTTGTAGAGGAAGTACTCCGCCATCGCGCAGCCGGCGTACGGCGCCATGAACTTGATCGGCGCGGCCTCGTCGGCGCCGGCGGCGACGATGATCGTGTTCTCGAGCGCGCCGGCCTCGGCGAGCGTCTCGGCCACGCCGACGACCGTGGCCATGCGCTGGCCGATCGCGACGTAGACGGACACGACGCCGGTGTCCTTGTTGTTGATGATCGTGTCGATCGCGATCGCGGTCTTGCCGGTCTGGCGGTCGCCGATGATCAGCTCGCGCTGGCCGCGGCCGATCGGGATCATCGAGTCGATCGCCTTGAGGCCGGTCTGCAGCGGCTCGTGGACCGACTTGCGCTGGACGACGCCGGGGGCCTTGAACTCGGCCGGGCGCGTCTCGGTGGTGTTGATGGGGCCCTTGCCGTCGAGCGGACGGCCGAGCGGGTCGACGATGCGGCCGAGCAGGGCCTCGCCGACGGGGATCTCGAGGAGGCGGCCGGTCCGCTTGACCGTGTCGCCCTCGACGATCTTGTCCCACTCGCCGAAGAGGACGACGCCGACGTTGTCGGACTCGAGGTTGAGCGCCAGGCCGGTGACGTCGTGCGGGAGCTCGAGCATCTCGAACGACATCGCGTTCTCGAGGCCGTGCACGCGCGCGATGCCGTCGGCGACCGACAGCACCGTGCCCACCTCGGTGAGCTCGGCCTGGCCGGCGTCGAGGCCCTCGATGCGGCTCTTGAGGATGGAGGTGATCTCGTCGGGCTTGATCTGCACTGGGGTGTCAGCTCCTGGCGACTTGCTTTCTCAGTTGTTCGAGGCGGTTGCGGATGGAGGCGTCGAGGATGGAGTTGCCCACCCGCAGGACGATGCCGCCGAGGATGTCCGGGTCGACCTGTGCGGTGACGTCGACCTTTCGCCCGGTCCTCTCACCGATGGTACGGCCGAGGTTCGCGACGGTCTCGGCGTCGAGCTCGATCGCGCTGGTCAGCTGCACCGGCAGCATCTTGTTCTCCTCGCGCCACATGGCGTCGAGCTGCCGCCGGATGCGGAAGATCGCCGGCATGCGGTGCTTCTCGATGAGGAGCTCGAGGAAGTTGACGATCGCGTCGTCGGCGCCCTCGACCGCCTTGTGCAGGCCGTCCTTCTTCTCCTCGGTGGAGAAGTACGGAGAGAAGAAGAAGGTCTGCAGCGAGCGATCCGCGTCGAGCGCGTCGGCGAACTGCCCGAGCTGCTCGCGGATGCGGTCGAGGTCGCCCCGCTGGAGGGCGACCTCGAACAGCGCGCGCGCGTAGACCTGGCCGATCTCCTCCATCTACGCCGTTCCCTCGCGGGTCAGGGCGGAGAAGTCGAGCTCGGCGAGCGCCTCGTCGACCAGGCGGCGCTGGTCGGCGGGGTCGAGCGTCTTGCGCGTGACCTTCTCGGTGGCGAGCACGGTGAGGTCGGCGACCTCGGCGCGGATCTCCTGGATCGCGCGCCGCGTCTCGGCCTCGATGTCGCGACGGGTCTGCTCGAGCAGCTCCTCGCGCTGCTGGCGGGCGGCGTCGAGCGACTCGCGCTCGTGGACCTCCGCGGCCTTGCGGGCACGGGCGACGATCTCCTCGGCCTGGACGCGGGCCTCCTTGAGGCGCTCGCGGTACTCGGCGAGGAGCTGGTCGGCCTCGGCCTTGGTGCGCTCCGACGCGTCGATGGCCTCCTCGATCGCGCGCTGGCGCTTGTCGAGCGCCTCGCCGATGCGCGGGAAGGCGAGCTTCCACAGCACGAACAGGGTGATCCCGAACGCGATCAGCGTCCAGATCATGATCCCCACGTTCGGCGTGACGAGGAAGTTGCCCCCGCCCTCCTCGGCGGTCTCGGCTGCGAACAGGGCCAGCATGAGCTACGCCGACAGGAAGAAGGCGATCAGGCCGAAGATGAACGCGTAGAACACGATCGCCTCGGTGAGGGCGAAGCCCAGCCACTGGATCGACGTGATCTCGTCGCGCATCTCGGGCTGACGGGTCACCGACTCGATGACCTTGCCGAAGATGTAGCCGACGCCGACGCCCGGGCCGACGGTGCCCAGACCGGCGCCCACGCCGAGGGCGATGGCGCGCAGGCCCTTGGCGGTGGCCTCCGCGTCCGCCTGGGCGAGGATCGAGAGGGTCTCAAGCATCTGAGTGGGACTCCTTTTAGTGCTCCTCGGCGACGGCGCCGCCGAGGTAGATCGCGGTGAGAGTGGCGAAGATGAACGCCTGCAGCGTGGCGACCAGGCCCACCTCGAAGAGGAAGAAGGCCACGGCCATCGGGATGGTCACGACGCCGAGCGCGGCGAGACCGAGGAGGACGACGAGGCCGCCCGCCATGAACAGGATGAGCAGGTGGCCCGCCAGGATGTTGGCGAAGAGCCGCACGCTCAGGGAGATGATGCGCACGAAGTGCGAGATCACCTCGATGAGGAAGATCGGTCCGACCGCCGGGCCCTCGACGCCCGCGGGCACCCAGCTCTTGAGGTAGCCGATCGGGCCCTTGGCCCGGACGCCCTCGACGTGGTACGCGACCCAGACCATGAGGGTCAGCATCAGCGGCACGGAGATGTTGGCGGTCGCCGCGTAGAGGCCGAAGGACGGCAGCTCGACCCCGAAGACGTCGACCTTGCCGTGGTCGTTCATCGGCAGCGGCAGGTAGCCGATCATGTTCGACCACCAGATGAAGAGGAACAGGGCCCCCACGAACGGGAACCACTTGCGCGCCATCGCGGGGTCCATGTTGCCCCCGGCGATGTTGTTGCGCATGAGCTGGTAGGCCGACTCGACCGCGGTCTGCGTCCGGTTCGGCCGCGCCTGCATGCGCTTGGCGATGTAGAGCATCGAGCCGATCGTCAGCACGGCGGCGATCAGCAGGTAGACGACCGCCTTGTTGATCGACAGGTTCAGCGCGCCGATGTGGATCGGGATCCAGTCGTTGAGCTTGAACTCGTCCTGCGGCTTGAAGCTGTTGTTCTGGCCCTCGGACCCGAAGGCGACGCCCAGCACGACCAGGAGGACGGCGGGGACCAGGATCCCGATGATCAGAAGCGCGCGTTTGTTCACGTGGAGGGCTGGTGGTTGTCGAAGGGACGGGTGACGAAGGACGCCGTGAAGGACACCGTGAAGACGGCGAACAGGAGGACGCCTGCGGCGAGGCCGGCCTCGTCGGAGACCCCGAGGCCGATGGCCAGGATGGTAAGGGCAACGAGCCAGCCGCGACCGATCATCGAGGCGGTCATGATCCCGGCCATCTTCTTGAGGTCGTCGGTGGCCTCGGCCTTGCGGTCGGTCCAGTGCGCGATGAGCCGCCACGCGATCCACGCGAAGGCGGCGGCGCCCCAGCCCGCGACGGGCCAGCCAGCGACGATGAAGACGGGCAGCGCCACGGCGAGGACGACGAGATCCAGGTAGCGCAGGAGGAAGAGCGGGTCAGACATCGGAGAACCGCCTAATGACCACCGCGATGCCGGCGGCGAAGCCCACGAAGACGCCCGCGATGCCCAACGGGACAGGCGCGCCGACGAGCGACCCGACTCCGAGGCCGATCGCGGCGCAGAGGATGAGGGTCGCGACCAGCAGGCTTCCGGCGACGACAGGGCTCTGGCCGGGCCGGCGGCTGCTGCCGGGGCTCATCGTCGCTGGCGGTGTGGTCGAAGTCGGGCATGGCGAGGGGTCGGCACGGCGCCGGGAGGCGGGACCATAGGGATGCCTGGTCCGGCGTGCACTCTGGGGTGCGGCCTTGCGGCACGCAATATAGCGTGCACGGAGGACTTTGTAACAACTTTGTGACAGGTGTGCCTAGCGGGCGCCCTGCTCGCCGGCGAACGCCGCGTCGACCTGCTCGCGCGTCGGGGCGGGCACCTCGAGCGGCGGCGCGCCAGGCCGGAGCGCGTCGAGGAGCATCTGGAAGTAGCGGCGCCAGGCGCCCGGCGCGATCGGCTCGAGCTCCGCGCCGGCCCGCGCGACGGCGTTGAGGACGATCGGCAGGTCGATCGGCTCGAGATCCGCGCGGAGGTGCCCCTCCTCCTGGGCGCGGCGGACGAGCACCGCCAGGCGCGCGACGAGCGCGTCGTGCGCCTCGCGGACGGCGGGATACGCCTCGATCCCGCGCGACAGCGCCTCGCAGAGCCCGCGGTCGGTCACCTGCATCTCGATCGCGGCGCGCATGCACTCGCGCAGGCCCTCCCACGGATCGTCCGCGGCCTCGGCCGCGGCGACGCGCTCGGCCATCTCGGCGACGCTCTGCTCGCAGACGGCGCAGATCAGGTCGTCCTTGGTGGCGAAGCGCCGGAAGACCGTCGCCGTCCCGACGCCCGCGCGCTTGGCGATGTCCGCCACCCCCACCTCGAGGCCGCCCGCGGCGAACGACTCGCGGGCGGCCGTGAGGATGGCGTTGAGGTTGCGCTGGGCGTCGGCGCGCACGTCGATCCGCTACCCCGCTACGCGGGCACCGGCACGGGGTCCTCGCCCGTGATGTGCGCGACGTCGCGCTGGCGGATGACGGTGCCGAGCACGACGACCGCGAGCACCATGAGCCCGGCGGCGATCAGCATCGCCAGCTGCCAGCCCTCGACGAGCGCCGACATCTGGTCCGCGCCGCCGGCGAGCACGTTGGCGGTCTTGTCCGTCGCGAAGGTCGACAGGATCGCCAGCCCGAGCGCGCCGCCGATCTGCTGCGACGTGTTGAACAGGCCCGACGCGAGGCCGGCGTCCTCCCCGTCGACGTTCGTGGTGGCGATCAGCGTGATCGGCACGAACGTCAGGCCCATGCCGACCGACATGACGATCGTGCCGGGCAGGATGTCGACGACGTAGGAGCCGTCCACCGAGATGTGGCTCTGGTAGAAGAGCCCGATCGCGGCCAGCGTCATGCCGATCATCGACACGGTGCGCGGCCCGAGGGTCTTGATCCCGCGCTGGGCGAGCGTCGCGCCGGTCATGATGCCGGCGGTGAACGGCATGAACGCGAGGCCGGCCTCCAGCGGGCTCAGGCCCAGCGTGCGCTGGACGTAGAGCGACACGAAGAAGAACGACGCGAACATGCCCGCGGCGATGAACAGCAGCACGACGTTGGCGCCGGTCAGCGAGCGCACCTTGAAGATGCCGAGCCGCACAAGCGGCGCCGGCGAGCGCAGCTCGATCGCCACGAACGCCGCGAGCAGCGCGAGCGCGATGCCGCCCAGGCCGAGCGTCTGCAGCGAGCCCCACCCGGCGTCCTCCGCCTCGACGATCGCGTAGACGAGGACGACGAGCCCGGCGGTGACCGAGACGGCGCCGGCGAGGTCGACGGAGCGCGGCAGGTGGTCGGCGCGCGAGTTCGGGACCAGGCGCAGCGACAGCACGAAGGCCGCGAGGCCGACCGGGACGTTGACGAAGAAGGTCCACTCCCACGTCAGCAGGTCGGTGAGCACGCCGCCGAGCAGCAGGCCGACGGCGCCGCCGCCCGCCGCGATCGCGGACCAGACGCCGAGCGCCTTGGTCCGCTCGGCGCCCTCCTCGAACGTGTTGATGACGATCGACAGCGCCGCCGGCGAGACCAGCGCGCCGCCGAGGCCCTGCAGCGCACGGCCGGCGATCAGCATCTCGGGGCTGGTCGCGAGGCCGTTGATCGCCGAGGCGATCGAGAAGATCGCCACGCCGATGAGGAACAGTCTCTGGCGGCCGAAGAGGTCGGCGGCACGACCGCCGAGCAGCAGGAAGCCGCCGAAGACGAGGGTGTAGGCGTTGATGATCCACTGCAGGTCGCTCTCGGTCATGCCGAGGTCGACCTGGATGGAGGGCATGGCGACGTTCACGATGGTGGCGTCGAGCACGACCATGAACTGGGCGAGGCAGACCAGCACCAGCACGATCCAGGGGCTGGTGGCTGCGCGGCGGGCTTCGGCGGGTGTCATACGGCGTCCTTGGCGTAAGCGGATTCGGCGATCCGCTTCACGGTAGCACGAACCGGACTGGGCGATCCGGTTAGCGCGCCGGGTCAGGCCGGCGAGCCGCGGCGCTCCAGGACGCGCCGCCCCGCGAACGCCACGACGAAGCACACCGCGGCGACGAGCCCCATGGCCCCCGCGATCGAGGCGTCGAGCTCGACGGCGACGCCGTAGCCGCCCAGCGCGCTGACCCAGCCGACCGCCACCGCCAGCGCGACCGTCGCCCACAGCCGGTCGGTCAGCAGCCGCGCCGTCGCCGCCGGCACGATCAGCAGCGTGACGACGAGGATCGCGCCGACCGACTCGAACGCCGTCACCGCGGTGATCGCGACCGCCACCAGCAGGACGCGCGACAGCAGGGCCGGCGCGATCCTGACCGTGCGCGCGAACTCGGGGTCGAAGCTCGTCAGCTTGAGCTCCTTCCACAGCGCCACCACGAGCAGCAGGTCGGCCGCCACGACCACGAGCAGCTCCCACGCGGCGCGCGGCAGCTCGACGCCCGCGATCACCCACGGCTGCAGCGGCACGAACGCGATCTCGCCGTAGATCGTCGCGTCGAGGTCGAGGTGGATGTTCGCCGTCCACTGCTGGACGCCGAGCACGCCGAGCGAGAACAGCGCCGGGAAGACCAGCCCGATCGCCGCGTCGGCCTTCACGAGCCCGGTCGAGCGCAGCGCGTCGATGAGCAGGACGCAGAGCACCGCGAACACCGCGGCGCCGCCGATGACCGGCAGCGGGGCGCGCGTCTCGAAGATGAGGAAGACCACGACGATGCCGGGCAGCACCGCGTGCGAGACGGCGTCGCCGAGCAGCGCCACCCGCCGCAGCACGAGGAACGGCCCGAGCAGGCCGCACGCGGTCGCCACCAGGGCCGCCGTGAGCATGATCTGCCAGTCGGCGGTGCTCATCGCGCCAGCGCCCGCAGCTCGGCCATCGCCTCCGGGCCGATCGACCGCTCGAGGTCGCGCGGGTCGGGCTCGCGCGCGTCGGGCAGCCGCAGCCGCCAGCCGTGCTCGAGCCACAGCGACCACTCGTCGCGCCGCGCGAGCTGCCTGCGCGCCGCGGCGGCGCCGGCCTCGGTGAGCCGCAGGCGGTCGCCGTCGCGCCCGAGCAGGCCGGCGCGGTCGAGCGCGCGCACACCCCGGCGCAGCTCCCGCGGCGGGCGCGGCGAGAGGTCGCACAGCTCCGCCTCGGTGGGCGGCGGGCCGGCCTCGAGCGCGGTGGCGAGGTCGACGAGGACGCTCTCCACGAGCGCGCGGCGCCGGTCGCGCCGCAGCTGCGCCGCCGACCACAGCACCCCGCGGCCGGGCGCGAACGCGATGCTCGCGACCACGACCGCGAAGCCGACCAGCACGATCGTCGGGCCCGTCGGCAGCTCCTCGCGCGCCGACAGCAGCGCGCCCGCGACGCCGATCGCGGCGCCGAGCACGCCGGCCAGCGGCAGCAGCCGCGACAGCCGATCGGTGAGCTGGCGCGCCGCGACGGCGGGCGAGACGAGCATCGCCACCATCAGGATCGCCCCGACCATCCGGACGCCGACCACGACCGCGATGACGAGCAGCGCCGTCATCCCGACGTCGAGCGCCCGCACCGGGAGGCCGGCCGCCGCCGCGTAGTCCGCGTCGAAGAGCGCCGTCTTCAGCGCGCGGAACCCGACGGCGACGAGCAGGAGCCCGGCGAGTCCGAGCGCGCCGGTGACGACGACGTCGTGCTCGCTGAGGCCGGCCGCCTGGCCGAACAGGTAGCGCTCGAGCCCGGCCTGGTCGGCGTCGTGGCGGTTGGAGATCGCCGTCAGCAGCACGATGCCGAGCGAGAACGCGCTCGACAGGACGACGCCGATCGCCGCGTCGGAGCGGATCCGCCCGCCGCGCTCGATGAGCACGATGCAGACCGCGGCGACGATGCCCGCGCACGCGGCGCCCGCCAGCAGCCCGCCCGCCTCCTTGACCCCGGTGAGCAGGAACGCGACGCAGACGCCCGGCAGCGCGGCATGCGAGAGCGCGTCGCCGACCAGCGAGCGCTCGCGCAGCACCGCGACGACCCCGAGGACGCCCGCCACGACGCCGAGCACGAGCGCGCCGAGGGCGACGACCGCGTCGGTGTACGGCAGCGGGATCAGGTCGATCAGGCGATCCACGCGAGCTCCTCGTCCTCGTCGCCGCCGACGGCGGAGCCGTAGGCTCGCGCGAGCGTCTCGGGCACCAGCACCTCCTCCACGGGCCCGCACGCGATCGCCCGCACGTTGAGGACGAGCGCCCACTCGAACGAGCGCCGCACCGTGCCGAGGTCGTGGTGGACGACCACGATCGAGCGGCCGTCGGCGCGCAGCCCCAGCAGGAGCTCGACGAGCGCGGCCTCGGTGCGGGCGTCGACGCCGGCGAACGGCTCGTCCATGAGCAGCACCGGAGCCTGCTGCGCGAGCGCGCGCGCCAGGAACACGCGCTGGCGCTGACCGCCGGAGAGCCGGCCGATCTGCCGCTTGGCGAACGGCGCCATCCCCACGCGCTCGAGCGCCTCGTCGACCGCCTCGTGGTCGGCGCGGCGCAGCCGCCGCAGCCAGCCCACCGAGCGGTAGCGGCCCATCTCGACGACCTCGCGCACGGTGGCCGGGAAGTCCCAGTCGACCGCCTCGCGCTGCGGCACGTACGCGACCCGGTCGAGCGCCCGCCGGGCCGGCTCGCCGAGCACGAGCGCCTGTCCGGCGTCGCTCGGCACGAGCCCGAGGCAGGCCTTCAGCAGCGTCGACTTGCCCGCGCCGTTGGGCCCGACGATCGCCGAGAGGCGGCCGGCCGGGAAGCTCGCATCGACGTCCCAGAGGACGGGGCGCCCGCCGTAGGAGACGGTGAGCCGCCGCACCTCGAGCGCCGGCGGGGGGACGAGCAGGTCGGTCATCGCAGGCCCTCGACGATCTCGTGC
The DNA here is from genome assembly GCA_035761245.1 of Capillimicrobium sp. Taxonomy (GTDB): domain Bacteria; phylum Actinomycetota; class Thermoleophilia; order Solirubrobacterales; family Solirubrobacteraceae; genus Capillimicrobium. The sequence goes on from DASTRJ010000112.1 coordinate 35,991, forward strand.
AGGTTGTGGCGCACCATCCCGATGTACGTCCCTTCGGGCGTGTCGGCGTCACCGGCGGCGTCCGCGTAGAGCGAGCCGCCGATGTGCGCCTGCCCGCCCTGGCGCGCGGCGGAGGCGAGCACCGCCTCGATGGTCTGCGGCGGCGTGCTGGATTCGACGAACACGGCCTTCACCCCCCGGTCGGCGATGACCTTCGCGACCCGCTCGACGTCGGCGGTCGTCGCCTCGGTCGCGGTCGAGACGCCCTGGATCGCCACCACGTCGATGCCGTAGCGGTCGCCGAAGTAGCCGAAGGCGTCGTGCGTCGTGACGAGCACCCGGCGCTCCGGCGGGATGGACGCGATGCCGCGCGCGATCTCGCGGTCGAGCTCGACGAGCTTCCGGTCGTAGGCGCGCAGGCGCCGCTGGTAGTAGGCGCGCCCGGCCGGGTCGACGTCGCCGAGCGCCTTCGCCGCCTCGCGCGCCGCGTAGCGCCAGAGGTCGACGTCGAACCAGACGTGCGGGTCGTACTTGCCCGCGAAGCCGGGGACGGCGCGCAGGCGGTCGCGCGGCATGCCGTCGGTCACGGCGACGGTCGGCTTCCACTCGGCCAGCTTCGCGAACGCGTCGGCCATCTTGCCCTCCAGGTCGAGGCCGCCGTACAGGACGAGCTCCGCGTCGGCCAGCGCGGAGACGTCGTTGGCCGACGCCTTGTAGAGATGCGGGTCGACGCCCGGTCCCATGAGCCCGGTCACGTCGACGCGCCGCCCGCCGATCTGCTGGGCGAGGTCGGTGATGAAGTTCGTGGTCGTCACGACCTGCACGCGGCCGTCGCCCGGGTGGCCGGCGCCGGCGGCGCGCCCGCAGCCGGCGACCGCCAGCGCGAGCGCGGCGCAGACGGCGAGGAGTCGGAGCACCCGTGACACGAACCGAGATTATGGCATGACTAAACCTCGATCTCGCAAATGGCGAACTCGAGCGCGCCATTCGCCACCCGCGCCTCGCCCATCGTGAAGCGCGGCTGGCGGCGCCGATCGGTCGGGCTGCCGGGGTTGAAGATCTGGAACCCGCCGGCGTCGCGCTCGTGCAGCGGGATGTGCGAGTGGCCGAAGACGACCGCGTCGCAGCCGGGGAACGCGCGGCGCAACCGGGCGAGGCGGCCCTTCGCGGGACCGGCGTCGTGGACCATGCCGATGCGCACGCCGGCCGCCTCGACGACCCGGCGCTCCGGCAGGCGGGCGCGCACCGCGGCGTCGTCGACGTTGCCGTGCACGCCCAGCAGCGGCGGGCCGATCGCGGCGAGCTCGTCGAGCACGCCGGCGGTCACGACGTCCCCGGCGTGCAGCAGCAGGTCCGCCCGGCGGATCCGCGCGACGCAGTCGGCGGGCAGCCGCCGCGAGCCGCGCGGCAGATGCGTGTCGCTGACGATCGCGATCAGCACGCCCGTATCCTGCCCGCATGGCGCTGCCACCCGGCCCCGCGCAGCCCGCCGCCTGGCAGGCGCTGCGCTGGATCGTGCGGCCGGAGGCGGCGCTCCTCGACGCCCACGCCCGCCTCGGCGACGTCTTCACGCTCCAGCTCCCGTTCGGCAAGCGCGTCATCGTCGCCGACCCGGACGCGATCAAGGCGATCTTCACCGGCGACCCCGACGTCTTCCGGGCCGGCGAGGGCAACGCGCCCCTCGAGCCGGTCGTCGGACCGAGCTCGATCCTCCTGCTCGACGGCCCGGCGCACCTGCGCCAGCGGCGGCTGCTGCTGCCCTCCTTCCACGGCGAGCGGCTCGCGCGCTGGACCGCGCTCATGGGGCAGATCGCGCGCGCGGACGTGGAGCGCTGGCCGCGCGACCGGCCGCTGCGCCTCGAGGACCGCACGCGGGCGATCACGCTCGAGGTCATCCTGCGGGTCGTCTTCGGCATCGACGAGGCGGCGCGACTCGAAGAGCTGCGCGCGCTCTTCCGCCGCCTCGTGCCGGCGGGCGCCGGGCGCATGATCGCGCTGCTGCCGCCCTTCCGCCGCGACCTCGGCCCCCTGACGCCGTGGCGCCGCTTCCTCGAGACGCGCGCGCGGATCGACGCGATCCTCCACGACGAGATCGCCCGCCGCCGCGCGGACCCCGGCCTGGCCGAGCGCGACGACGTCCTGTCGCTGCTGGCCGCGACGGAGCTGACCGACCGCGAGCTGCGCGACGAGCTCATGACCCTGCTGCTGGCCGGCCACGAGACGACCGCGGTGGCGCTGGCCTGGACGTTCGCGCTGCTGTTCGCCGACCCGCCGGCCCACGCCCGCGTCGTGGCCGCCGTCCGCGACGACGACGTCGCCGCCGGCGACGCGCTGCTCGACAGCCTGATCGCCGAGACGCTGCGCCTCCGCCCGCCGCTGCCGGCGGTGGTGCGCCGGCTCTCGCGCCCCGCGACCGTCGCCGGCTACGAGCTGCCGGCCGGCACGAGCGTGGCGCCGTCGATCTGGCTGGTGCATCGCCGCGCCGACCTCTACCCCGAGCCGCACGACTTCCGGCCGGAGCGGTTCCTGCGGCGGGCGCCGGAGACCTACAGCTGGCTGCCGTTCGGCGGCGGCATCCGCCGCTGCGTCGGGGCGACGTTCGCCCAGACCGAGATGCGCGTCGTGCTGCGCGCGCTGCTCGAGCGCGTCGACCTCGCGCCCGCGGGCCCGCCGATCACCCGCTCGCAGCGGCGCGCGATCGTGCTCGCGCCGCCGGGCGGGACGCCGGCGCTCGTCACTCGGTGATGACGGTGTCCTCGTGCGAGTACGCGGGGGCGCAGCAGCACAGCAGGACGAGCGGCTCGTCGCCGGTGTTGCGCAGCTTGTGGCGCGCGCCCGGCGGGATGACCACGCAGTCGCCGGGCCGCACGTCGCGCTCGTGCTCGTCGACGCGCATCCGGCCGGTGCCGGCGACGAACCAGTACAGCTCCTCGGTGACGCGGTGGTAGTGCTCCGCGGTGGCGCCGCCGACCGGGACGGTCGCCTCGGCGAGCGACTGGTTGACCGACGGGAGCGAGACGGGGCCGGCGACCTCGCGGATCGTCGAGCCGTCCTTGGTGACGAACGGCTCGGACTGCTCGATGTTGGCGACGTGCATGGGGCGGCACTCTACGTGCCGCCCCATGCCCTGCCGCGGCGCGCGCCGCTTAGGCGATCGCGCGGCGGGCCGCCTCGCCGTCGAGCCGGCGCGCGGCGCGCGCGAGCCCGGCGGCGGCGATCCCCCGCGCCCGGACCGCGCGCGGTCCCGGCGGGGGGTGGTGGCGCACCTGACGCTCTACGAGGTGCTCGTGGCCGGGTCGCGGCGGAGCGGCGGCCCAGGCTCGGAGCGTCTCTCGGTTGAGCTCGGTGGTGAACATCGTGGCGGGTCTCCTTGGGTCGTGGTGGAACGGATCCACCGCCCGGAAGACGGTCGAGACACCAGGGATGTGACGGACGATCTCGCGGGCGGCGCGCCCGCGTGGATCAGGACGCGAGCGGCGTGACGGCGGCACGCAAGGCTGCCGCCGGGGAGGCGGGCGTGCTCTGCGTGCGGGTGTAGGTCGTCGTGCTGCTCATCGAGCGTCCTCCCTCTGATCGAGGGACTCGAGGAACCTACACGGCCGCCCGGCGGATCGCAAGCGAGACGTCGCGACTCATCCGCTGACGACGTCGAACTCGCCGGTCTCGAGATGCTCCTCGATCTCCTGCGCGGTCGCCTCGGGCTTGCGGCGCGCGAAGCGCCGCCGGAACTTGAGGATCTCGAGCACGTAGACGAGGTACACCGAAGCGGCCAGCGCCAGCAGCCCGAGCGCCGCCATCACCAGCGACCACCCGAGATGGAAGGTGCCGCCGTTGTCGGAGTACGGCACGAAGCGCAGCGCGACCGCCAGGCCGGCCTGGCACAGCGTCCACGCGTACAGGTACAGCACGGCCCGGCGCTGGCTGAAGCCGAGGTTCGAGAGCCGGTGATGCAGGTGCCAGCGGTCGGCGGAGTAGACCGGCCGGCGGTACTTCAGCCGTTTGAGCACGACGAACGTCGTGTCGAGGAACGGGACCGTCAACACGATCAGCGGGAAGATCAGGGCGAGGATCGCGTTGGTCTTGAGCGAGCCCTGCACGGCGACGCAGCCGAGCAGCAGCCCGAGCAGCAGCGCGCCGGCATCACCCATGAAGACGGACGCCGGATGGAAGTTCCACACGAGGAACCCCAGCGCCGCGCCGCACGTGATCGCCGCGAGCACGCCCGCGTTGTCGCGACCGAGGTCGAACGCGATCACCGAGAACGCCGCGGCGGCGATCGCGCAGACGCCGGCCGCGAGCCCGTCGATGCCGTCGGAGAAGTTGACGACGTTCATGACGGCGACGAGGCCCACGACGGTCAGCGGGGCGCCGGCGTCGCCGAAGTCGATCGCGCCGAGGAACGGGATCGTCACGTTGTCGACGCTGACGCCGGCGGCGACGGGGATCGTGGCCGCCACGACCTGGCCGGCCAGCTTGATCGACGGGGGCAGCTCGAACCGGTCGTCGAGCGCGCCGACGACGGTGATGACGATCGCGCCCGCCAGGATGGCGCGCATCTCGTCGCCGGGGTCCACGAAGACGAGGCTCGCCACGAGGACGCCGGCGAGGATCGCGAGCCCCCCGAGCAGCGGCGTGGCACGCACCGACAGGCCACGCTCGCGCGGCTGGTCGACCGCGCCGACGGCGCGGGCGAAGCGGGCGGTGAGCGGGGTGAGGCCCGCGGCGACGACGCCTGCCACGAGGAGGCCGAAGACCGCGTCGAGCTCGTCCATCTGGTCGGAGCATCGCAGGTGCCGCCCCCGGCACGACGGCGGCGGCGTCAGTCGCGGGCGGCCTGCGCCTCGGTGACCAGCCGCGCGAGCGCCGTCCTCGTGCGCACCCCGAGCTTGCTGAAGATCACGGTGAGCCGCCGCTCGATCGTCTTGCGGCTCACGAACAGCGCCTCGGCGATCTCCAGGTTCGAGAGCCCGCGGCTGACGAGCACGGCCACCCGGCGCTCCTCGTCGGTGAGGCCGGCGAGCGAGCTCTGCCGCGCCGGCTCGCCGGCCGCCTCGAGCAGCTCGAGCGCGCGGCGCTGCCACGGCAGCGCGCCGAGCTGCCCGAACATCGCGACCGCGCGCTGCAACGGTGCGCGCGCGTCGGCGCGCCGGCGGGCGCGGCGCAGCCGGTCGCCGATCGCCAGCTCCGTCCGCGCGCGCTCGAACGGCATGTCGAGCGCCTCGTGGCAGCGCCGTGCCCGCGCGGCGTGCTCGTCGATCGCGGCGTCGTCGTCGAGCAGGAGCTGGCAGCGCGCCGCGACGGCCTGGCCCCAGGCGCTGCCGGTCGTCGCCGCCCGTGTCACGAGGCCGGCGGTGCGCGCGTCGGCGTCGTCACGCAGCCCCTTGGCGAGGAGCGCCTCGACGAGGTCGCCCGCGCTCATCGTCAGCCCGGGATGCCGGTAGCCCGCCGCGTCCGCGGCCGCCGCCGCGCGCTCCAGCGGCGCGATCGCCTCCCCCGGCCGGCCGGCGGCGAGCTCCACGAAGCCGAGGGCGGCGTCGGCATAGAGCAGGTGGCCGCGGGCGCCGCCGCGCTCGGCGTGGTCGGCCGCCTCGGCGACGTGCCGGCGCGCCGCGTCGACGTCGCCGCGGCCGGCCTCCGCCCGGGCGAGCACGGTGAGGATGAACGACGCCATCGTCGACTGCCCGAGGTCGACCGCGAGCCGCGCCGCCTCGTCGGCCTGCCGCAGCGCCGCCGACCAGCGGCCCCGGCGCAGCTCGAGCTGCGCCCGCACGCTCAGCGGGTACGGCAGCCGCCCGATCGCCCCCGCCTCCTCGACGCGGGCGAGCACCGGGTCGATGAGCTGCTGGGCGCGGGCGTGGTCGCCGATCCAGAGCCACGCCTGCGCCGTGAGCGCGATCGGCTCGGTGTAGGCGACCGGGTCCAGGTGCTCGAGCTCGGGCGAGAGCGCCTCAAGCCGCAGGCGCCCTTCGGCCTCGCGACCGCGCGCGACGAGGTCCTGCGCCACCGTCGCCGCCGCGGCGACGCGGATGTCGCCGCCCGCTCGCCGCGCCGCGCGGTCGAGACGCGCGAGCGTGGCGGCGCGCTCGGCGTCGTCGCCCGTCATGGTCAGCGCCACGACGGCCTCCAGCAGCAGCTCGGTCGCCGTGCCGGGATCGTCCGCGGCCATGCGCCGCGCCGCCTCGGCGCCGAGCGTCGCGTGCGCTCCCGCGGGGTCTCCCCCGCGCAGCCGGAGGCTGCCGAGCAGGCGTGCGACGCCGGCTCGCTCGTCGGGGCCGACCCGCTCCTCCGCGCCTTCGAGCAGCGCGAGCGCCTGGTGCGCACGGCCGACGACCGCCAGGTCGCGCGCTGCCTCGACCTCCCGGCGCGCACCGGCCGCCGCATCGGGCGAGAGCGCGCCCGCTCGGGCGAACGCGGCGGCGGCCTCGGCATGGCCGCCGACCGCGCGGGCGGCGCGGGCGGCGGCCTCCAGCGCGGCGGCCACCGCCTCGCCGCCGTGCTGCACCGCGGCCGCGAGATGCCAGGCCCGGCGCCGCGCGTCGTCGGTCGTCGCGGCGAGCGCGCGGTGAGCGGCGCGCCGCTCCTCGGCGTCGGCGGCCTGGTACGCGGCCGCGCGCAGGACGGCATGCCGGAAGGTCAGCTCGCCGGCGTCGAGCCGCAGCGCCCCGAGCGCTTCCGCGTCGGCGAGCGCGTCCTCCTCGAGCCCGAGCTCCTCCAGCGCGGCCAGCAGCCACGCGGCCGGGCCGCGCTCCATCGCCGCGGCGACCGCGAGCGCCTGACGGCTCGCGCCCGGGAGCGCGAGCAGCTGGCGCGTGAAGGCGGCGTCGAGCCGCCCGCCCGGCTCGAGCGCGAGGTCGATCGGCGCGCGGCCGGCGCGCTGCTCCTCGGTCATGAGCGCCGGCAGGGTCAGCAGCGCGAGCGGGTTGCCGCCGGCGGCGGCCACCACGTCGCCGGCCACGCTGGCCGGCAGCGTCGCGTCGGCCCGTCGCAGCAGGGCGCGCGCGCTGCCGTCCGGCAGCGGATCGAGCGTCAGGCGCTCGACGCCGGGTGGCGCGGCGGCGGGCCGCGCGGCGAGCACGAAGCCGACGCCGAGGTCGCCCGCCCGGCGCGCGGCGAAGACGATGGCCTCGCGGGAGGCGTCGTCGATCCAGTGCAGGTCGTCGACGATCGCCACGAGCGGCCCGCCGCTCGCTCCCGCGCGCAGCAGCCCCACCAGGGCCGCGACGACGGCGAAGCGGTCGGGCGCCCCCGCGGGGCCGACCTCGAGCGCGGCCGTCAGCGCGTGCGCCTGCGCGGCGGGCAGCGCCGCGCGGGCCTCGACCAGCGGCTCGACGAGCGCGGCGAGCGCCGAGAACGGCAGCGACCGCTCGGGCTCGGCGGCGGAGGCGCGCAGCACGCGATGGCCGGGCGGAGCGGCCGCCGCGACCGCGTCGAGCAGCGCCGTCTTGCCGATGCCGGGCTCGCCCTCGACGACGACCGCGAACCCGCGTCCGGCCCCGGTCGCCTCGATGCGCTCGCGCAGCGCGGCCAGCTCGGGATCGCGGCCGACGAGGGTGGTCGAGTGCTGCACGCGGCGGATCTTCGTGCAGCGCCCCCGCGGGTGCATCGGGGGTCTCCCTCTCCGCCCGCGCGCGCCCGTCGGCGGGCGGCAAGGGACTTCCCCGATGCCCCTCCCCCGCGGCGCGCCTACGGTCGCCGTCATGATGCCCCGACTCGCGCTGGCCGCCGCCTGCTCGCTCCTCGCCGCGGCCGCCGCCGCGCCCGCCGCGCAGGCGGCCTCCGTCGATCGCGCCGCCGACGGCGCCGTCGCCTACACCGCCGACGCGGCCGCCGAGGACCTGCTCGTCGAGCTGACCGCCACGAGCGCGCGGATCACCGACTTCGGAGCCACTGCGGCCCTGCCGGCGGGCTGCGAGCGCCGCGGCGACGACGTGCTGTGCGAGGCGACGAGCCTGCGCGTCTCGCTGGGCGACGGGGACGACCGGCTCGTGGTGACGAGCGTGGATGCCGGCATCCCGCTGACGGTCGACGGCGGAGCCGGCGCCGACCGCCTCCAGGGCGGCGGTGGCGGCGACGTCCTCGACGGCGGCGCCGGCGACGACCGAGTCGAGGGCCTCGGCGGCGACGACGCCCTCGACGGCGGCGACGGCGACGACGCGCTCGAGGGCGGTGCGGGTGGCGACCGGCTGGTGGGCGGCCCCGGCGACGACGAGATCACCGGCGACGGCGCCAGCCCGCCCGGCCGCGACGTCGTCGACGGCGGGGCGGGCACGGACGCGTTCACCGACTACGGGCGCCGCACCGGCGCCGAGGGCGCGATCGCGCTCACGCTCGCGGGCGGAGCCGACGACGGGTTCCCCGGCGAGGGCGACGACGTCCGCGGGGTCGAGCGCGTCAGCGTGACGAGCCCGGGCCGTATCGTCGGCACCGACGCCGCCGAGGCGCTCTACGGCGTCGCCTCGGCGACCGACCGCTTCACGATCGAGGGGCGCGGCGGCGACGACGAGCTGCGCGCGCCCGGCGGCGCCGACACCCTCGACGGCGGCACGGGCGCCGACACGGTCGTCGGCGGGTTCGGCAGCGACCGCATCGTCGGCGGCCCCGGGCGCGACCGCGTCTTCGGCGACACCGCGCCCGGCTCCTGCGACGTGCTCGACTGCACGCTCCCCGCCGGCCGCGACCGCATCGACGTCCGCGACGGCGAGCGCGACCGCGTCGCCTGCGGCCCGAGCACCGACACGGTGCTGGCCGACCGCCGCGACCGCGTCGCGCCCGACTGCGAGCGCGTCCGACGCGGCGGCGGCGCCCGAGGCCGCTAGACCGTGCTCGCGGCGCGCAGGTGCTCGTAGAGCGGGTAGCGCTCGACGATCGCGTTGACGCGCTCGACGAGCTCGCCTCGGCGGCGCTCGAAGTCGGGCGTCAGCGCCGCGGCGACGATCCGGCCGAGCTCGGCGAAGTCGTCGACCTGCAGGCCGCGGGTCGCGAGCGCCGGCGTGCCGATGCGCAGGCCGCTGGTGACCATCGGCGGGCGCGGGTCGAACGGGACGGCGTTGCGGTTGACGGTGATGCCGATGTCGTGGAGCCGGTCCTCGGCCTGCTTGCCGTCGAGGTCGGACTCGCGCAGGTCGACGAGGGCGAGGTGCACGTCGGTGCCGCCGGTGAGGACGTTGACGCCGTGGCCCGCGTTCAGGAGCTCCGCGGCGAACGCCTTGGCGCCCGCGACGGTGCGCCGCTGCCGCTCGCGGAACTGCTCCGAGGCGGCGATCTTCATCGCCACCGCCTTGGCGGCGATGACGTGCTCGAGCGGCCCGCCCTGCTGGCCCGGGAAGACGGCGGAGTCGATCTTCTTCGCGTACTCCTCGCGGCAGAGGATCATGCCGCTGCGCGGCCCCCCGAGCGTCTTGTGGACGGTGGTCGTGACGACGTCGGCGTACGGGACCGGGCTCGGGTGCTCGCCGGCGGCGACGAGGCCGGCGAAGTGCGCCATGTCGACCATGAAGAGCGCGCCGACCTCGTCGGCGATCTCCCGGAACCGGGCGAAGTCGAGCTGGCGCGGGTACGCCGACCAGCCGGCCAGCAGCAGCTTCGGGCGCCGCTCGCGCGCGATCCGCGCGACCTCGTCCATGTCGATGAGGCTCGTCTCGGGCGACACCTCGTAGGCGGCGATGTCGTACAGCCGCCCGGAGACGTTGATCTTCATGCCGTGCGTCAGGTGCCCGCCGTGGGCCAGCGAGAGGCCCATGATCGTGTCGCCCGGCTGCAGGAGCGCGTGGTAGACGGCCGTGTTGGCCTGTGCCCCGGCGTGGGGCTGCACGTTGACGTGCTCGGCGCCGAACAGCGCCTTGGCGCGGTCGATCGCGAGCTGCTCGGAGATGTCGACGAACTCGCAGCCGCCGTAGTACCGCTTGCCCGGGTAGCCCTCGGCGTACTTGTTGGTCAGCACGCTGCCCTGGCACTCGAGGACCGCCTGCGGCACGAAGTTCTCCGAGGCGATCATCTCCAGCGTCCGCTGCTGGCGCTCCAGCTCGCGATGCAGGACGTCGGCGATCTCGGGGTCGACCTCGGCCAGCGGCCGGTCGAAGAAGTCAGCGGGCAGGTCCGCGGCGGCGCTCATGGTGGATCCACCGTACCAGCGGTGGGGGCGGTCGAACGGCCCGGCTCGCAGGGGGCCGCGGGCCTACCCGAGCGCGTCCGCGACGCGCTCCTCGGGCACGAGGCCGTGGCGCACGATCGACCACGTTCCCGCGTCCTCGTAGCGGCGCAGGTCGATGACCGTCGAGGCGGTGCCGGGCAGCTCGCCGCCGTCGAGCACGAGGTCGGCCGCCGCGCGCAGCTCGGCGGGGACGTCGGCGAGGCGCCGCGCCTCCGGGCCGCCGGCCAGGTTGGCGCTCGACTGCAGCACCGGCCAGCGCACGGCGTGCAGGGCGGCGTTCGACGGCGGCAGCGCCGGAACCCGCAGCCCGAGCGTGCCGGGGTCGTCGCCGCAGGCGAGGCGGAAGCGGTGCGCGGGATTCGGCACGAGCAGCGTCACGCCGCCGGGCAGCAGCGCCTCGAACGCCGCGCGGGTGCGCGGGCCGAGCTCCGGGAGCGCGGCGGCCGCCAGCTCGCGATCGAAGAAGAGGACCGCCGACGGCTTGTCGAGCGGCCGGCGCTTGCGCCGGTACAGCTCACGGATGGCGTTCTCGTCGCCGGCGTCGCAGGCGAGCCCGTAGACGGTGTCGGCCGGGAAGACGGCGATGCCGCCGACCGACATGCAGCGCTCGAAGGTGGCGGCGTCCTCGGCGGTCAGCATCCGACCGTCACCCGCTCGTGCCCCGCGAGGTCGCGCTCGGTGCGGACGCTCGCCCACCCGCCGCCGCGGAGCATCGCCCGCACCGCGGCGCCCTGCTCGGAGCCGTGCTCGAGCCCGATCCACGCGACCCGGCCCGCCGCGCGCGCGACGAGCGCCCGGATCGCCTCCAGGCCGTCGGCGCCGGCGAAGACGGCGCCGACGGGCTCGTGCCGGACGATCTCCGGCGCCAGCCGCTCGGCGGTGCTGACGTACGGCAGGTTCGCGACCACCGCGTCCCACTCCCCCGCCGGCAGCCCGTCGGCCTCGACCCAGGCGACGTCGAGCCCGAGGCGCGCGCCGTTGGCCCGCGCCACCGCCAGCGCGTCGGCGGAGACGTCGGAGCCGGTCACGTCGAGGTCCGGCCGCTCGTCGGCGAGCGCGAGCGCGATCGCCCCGCTGCCGGTGCCGACGTCGACCACGCGCGCGCCGCGCGGCAGCTCGGCGACCGCGAGCTCGACGAGCAGCTCCGTCTCCGGCCGCGGCACGAGCACCCGCCGGTCGATCTCGAGCTCGAGGTTGCGGAAGCCCTTGCGGCCGAGCAGGTAGGCGACCGGCTCGCGCTCCACGGTGCGCCGCCGGACCAGGTCCTGGAACCGGCGGACGGCGGGCCCCTCGACGGCCAGGTCGCGGTCGAGGTAGAGCGCGGTGCGGTCGACGCCGAGCGCGTCGGCGAGCAGCAGCTCCGCGTCGAGGCGCGGCGTGTCGACGCCCGCCGCCTGCAGGGCGATCAGCGCCGAGTCGAGGGCGTCACGGACGGCGGTCACGGTGGCGTCAGCTGCTGGCGGCCGCCTGCGCCTCGAGGGCGCGGCGCTTCTCGTCGGCCTGGAGCGCGGCGGTGAACTCGTCGAGCTCGCCCTCGAGCACCTGGTCGAGGTTGTGCGTCGTGAGCTTGATGCGGTGGTCGGTGACCCGCCGCTCCGCGTAGTTGTAGGTGCGGATCTTCTCGGCCCGCTCGCCGGTGCCGACCTGCGAGCGGCGGTCGGCCGACAGCTCCGCCTGCTGCTCGGCGAGCGCGGCCTCGTAGAGCCGGGCGCGCAGGACGCGCATCGCCTTCTCGCGGTTCTGCAGCTGGCTCTTCTCGTCCTGCATCGACACCACGACGCCCGTCGGCTTGTGGGTGATCCGCACGGCGGAGTCCGTCGTGTTGACCGACTGGCCGCCCGGACCCGACGAGCGGTAGACGTCGATCTGGAGGTCGTTGGGGTCGATCTGCACGTCGACCTCCTCGGCCTCGGGGAGCACGGCGACCGTCGCGGTCGACGTGTGGATGCGCCCCTGCGACTCGGTGACGGGCACGCGCTGGACGCGATGCACCCCGGCCTCGAACTTGAAGATCGAGTACGCGCCGTCGCCCTTGACGGCGAAGGTCGCCTCGCCGTCGCCGGCCTCCATCACCTCGACCGAGAAGCCGCGCCGCTCGGCGTACCGCATGAGCATCCGCGAGACGTCGCCGGCCCAGAGGCCGGCCTCCTCCCCACCGGCGCCGCCGCGGACCTCGACGATCACGTTCTTGTCGTCGTTCGGGTCGCGCTCGACCATCGCGAGCCGGATCTCCTCCTCGAGCTCGGCGATGCGCGCCTCGGCGGTGGCGAGCATCTCGCGCACCTCGGGATCCTCGCCCTCGGCGAGCAGCTCGCGCGCGCCGGCGGCGTCGTCGACCGCGCGGCGCCACTCGGCGGCCAGCTCGGCGGCCGGCTGCAGGCGCCGGTACTCGCGCCCGACCTCGGCGTAGCGCTGGCGATCCCCGATGACCTCGGGGTCGACCACCTGGCGCTCCAGCTCGGCGAAGCGCATCTCGATCTGCTCGACGAGCGACTCGATCACCCGGTCGAGGATAGAGCCGCCGGGGCGCCCGGCGGGTAGACCCTCGCCATGACGACGTCGCGACTGCTGCGGCTCCTCGGCACCGGGCGTGCCGGCGAGGGCGACAGCGACCACGGTGTGCGGGCGCTCAAGCGCGAGGTCTCGCGGACGGCGACGACGCGGTTCGTCAACCCGCTCGTCGTCGCGCTCGTCGACCGCGGCGTGCTCGCGCGCGGCTGGGCGATCCTCGAGACGCGGGGCCGGGTGAGCGGCGAGCCGCGCCGCGTGCCCGTCGGCAACGGCCTGCGCGGCGACACGTTCTGGATCGTCACCGAGCACGGCCGCCACGCGCACTACGTCCGGAACATCGAGGCCGACCCGCGCGTGCGCGTCAAGGCCGGCGGCCGCTGGCGCACGGGCACCGCGCACATCCTCCCCGACGACGACCCGTACGCCCGCCTGCGCTGGCTGCGCCGCCCGGTCAACGACGCCGCGCTGCTCGCGGTCGGCACCGAGCAGCTCGTCGTGCGGGTCGACCTCGAGCCCTGAGGGCTACGCCACGACCTCGACGCCGACGAGGTCCTCGGCCGTCTGGCCGGGGTCGTCGACCTCGAGCACCGCCTCGAGCGCGGCGATCGCGACCGCGAGCTGCTGCTCGTCGGGCTCGCGGGTCGTCAGGAGCTGGAGCTGCATGCCGGGCCACATGAGCGCGCGGACCCAGCGGCGCCGGCGGTTGCGGCCGGCGAACTTGATGATCTCGAACGAGATCCCGGCGATGAGCGGCACGCCGAGCACGCGGGTCGCCACGAGCCAGTACCACGCGGGCAGGCCGATCGGCGCGAAGACGAAGATCGCGACGATCATGACGATGAGCAGGAAGCTCGTCCCGCAGCGCGGGTGCAGCCGCGAGAAGCGCTGCGCGTTGGCGGGCGTCAGCTCGAGCCCCGCCTCGTAGCAGGAGATCGTCTTGTGCTCGGCGCCGTGGTACTCGAACACGCGCCGCAGGTCGCGCAGCCGCGCGATGAGCACGAGGTAGCCGAGGAAGATCGCGGTCCGCACGACGCCCTCGACGAGCCAGAACAGCACCGCCGAGTCGAGCCAGTGCTTGATGAGGCTCGTCAGCGCGACCGGGACGACGAAGAACAGGCCGACGGCGAACGCCAGCGCGACGACGACCGTGCCGAACCACACCGCGCCGGTGATCTCGCGCTCGCCCTCCTCGACCTGGGCGTTGGCGGAGATGTTCAGCGCGCGGAAGCCGATCGCGAGCGACTCGCCGAGCGCGACCACGCCGCGGACGACGGGCAGGCGCAGCAGGCGGTGGCGCTTGAGCACCGAGGTCAGGGGGAACGACCGGACCTCGATCTCGCCGTGGGCGCCGGTCCGGGGATCGACGCCGTCGGCGCCGCGCTCCTCGGGCAGGGGCTTGCGCACCGCGACCGCCCACGTCGAGACGCCGCGCATCATGACGCCCTCGAGCACGGCCTGACCGCCGACGGGGAGATCGCGCGAGGCGACGAGCTCGCCGTCGGACAGCCGAGCGGTGTCGGCCACTGGTGCTGCTAGGAGCGGCCGGCCTGGCGGCGAGCGGCGCGGCGCTTGAAGCGCTCCACGCGACCGCCGGTGTCCACGAGCTTCTGCCGGCCCGTGTAGAACGGGTGGCAGTTCGAGCAGATCTCGACGTGGATCTCGTTCTGGGTCGAGCGCGTCGTGAACTCGTTGCCGCAGGTGCAGCGCACGTGAGCCTCGACGTACTCGGGGTGGATGCCGGTCTTCATCGTGCAAGCCAGTGTAGCGACGGGGTCGGGGCTTGAGTCACGGTGCCTCACGGCCGATCAAGCGGATGTGGGCACGGAATCGCCCCAGCTCGCGACGGACCCTTCGGACGTCCGCTTCTGGCGGCGCACGCTGACGCTCGGCTCGGTGCTGAGCCTGGTGGCGTGCGCGTACTCGACGGCGTACGTGCTGTGGACCCCGGAGCGGCCGAACCGCGCAGCGCTGCTGGCGATCGCCGCCGTCATGGTCACGATCTCGGGCGGCCTGCTGATCCTGCCGGTGCGCCGCCTCATGGAGGGCCGGGCGCGCAACGTCTTCTTCGTCTGCTGGAGCGCGGGGATCATCGGCGCGATCACGGTGATCGTCCTACTCGACGGGCGCGCCAGCCCGCTCAACGGCCTCTACTTCATGCCGCTGATCTTCGCGACGATGGCCTACCCGCTGGGCCCCATGATCCTCGTGGGCGTCGCGATCGTCGTCTCCTACCTCGGCGTCGCGATCCACCAGGGCGAGCCGGCGCCCGACATCTGGGTCTTCGCCAGCTGCCTGACGACGGCGGCGGCCATGTGCGCGTGGCAGTCGCGGCTGCACGGCCGCCAGCGTGCCGAGCTCGCACGCCTGTCGCGCGCCGACCCGCTCACCGGCTGCCTGAACCGGCGCGGGCTGCAGGAGCGGCTCGACGGCGAGCTGGCGCGGGCGACGCGCGACGAGTCGCCGCTGAGCCTCGTCCTCATCGACCTCGACCACTTCAAGGCGGTCAACGACCGCCACGGCCACCCGGCCGGCGACGCGCTGCTGTGCTGGACCGTCGAGCGGATCCGCGACGCCATCCGCCCCATGGACGCGCTCGGGCGGCTCGGCGGCGACGAGTTCGCGGTGCTCCTCCCCGGCGCCGATCCCGAGCAGGCCCGCGACGTCGCCGAGCGGATCGAGCGCGTGCTGGCGCCGCGGACGGGCGCCTCGACCGGCGCGGCGAGCTTCCCCGGCGACGGCATCGTCAGCGCCGAGCTCCACGCCGCCGCCGACCGGCGGCTCTACGCCGCCAAGGCGCGTCCCGCCCGCAGCCGCGTCGCGGCCGGCCGGTAGCCTGCCCCCTCGATGGGCGACGCGGCGATCGTCACGGAGGGGTTGCGCAAGGCGTTCGGCAGCGTCCAGGCGCTCGACGGCGTCGACCTCGAGGTCGCGCACGGCTCCGTCGTCGGGCTGCTCGGCCCCAACGGCGCCGGCAAGACGACGACCGTCCGCATCCTCACGACGCTGCTCAAGCCCGACGCGGGGCGGGCGCGCGTGGCCGGGTTCGACGTCGTCGAGCAGGCGCAGGAGCTGCGGTCGCGCATCGGCCTCGCCGGGCAGTACGCCGCCGTCGACGAGCACCTCACGGGCTTCGAGAACCTGGTGATGGTCGGCCGCCTCTACCACCTGCCGCGCGCCGCCGCCCGCGCTCGAGCCGCCGAGCTGCTCGAGCGCTTCGACCTCACGGCGGCCGCCTCGCGCCCGGCGAAGACGTACTCCGGCGGCATGCGCCGGCGCCTCGACCTCGCCGCCGCGCTCGTCGCCAAGCCGCCGGTGCTCTTCCTCGACGAGCCGACCACGGGCCTGGACCCGCGCAGCCGCATCGCGACGTGGGAGATGGTCGAGGAGCTCGTCGGCGAGGGCACGACCGTGCTCCTGACCACCCAGTACCTCGACGAGGCCGACCGCCTGGCCGCGCGCATCGCGGTGATCGACCAGGGCCGCGTGATCGCCGAGGGCACGTCCGACGAGCTCAAGGACCGCGTCGGGGGCGAGCGCCTGGAGATCACGCTCGCCGACCCGGGCGACGCCGCGCGGGCGACCGGCGCGCTCGCCGCGCTGGCCGACGGCGAGCCGCCGACCTGCGACGGCACGATCGTCCGCATCGGGCTGCGCCGCCGCACGGGCGCGATCGCCGACGCGGTGCGCCGCCTCGACGACGCCGGCGTCCCGATCGACGACCTCGTGCTGCGCCGCCCGACGCTCGACGACGTCTTCCTGACGCTCACCGGGCACACCGCGGAGGCGGTCGCCGAGGACGGCGACGAGGACGAGCGGGAGGCCGCCTGATGCGCTACGCCATCGGCGACTCGCTCCTGCTTGCGTGGCGCAGCCTCATGCGGATCCGCCGCGCGCCGGACCTCATGGTCGCCTTCACGGTGCAGCCGATCATGTTCGTGCTGCTCTTCGCGTACGTCTTCGGCGGCGCGATCGAGACGCCGCAGGACGACTACGTCGACTTCCTCATGCCGGGCATCGTGGTGCAGTCGATCGCCTTCGGCGGCTTCGTCACCGCGCTCGGCCTCGCCGAGGATCGCACCAAGGGCATCGTCGATCGCTTCCGCTCGCTGCCGATGGCGCACGGCGCGGTGCTCGCCGGCCGCACGCTGGCCGACGTGGTGACCAACGCGATCCAGCTGGCCGTGCTCATGACGGTCGGCGTGCTGATCGGCTTCTCGTTCGACGCGGGCCTGCCGGAGATCGTCGCCGGCTTCGGCCTCATGCTGCTGTTCGGCTGGGCCTTCTCGTGGGTCTTCGCGTGGATCGGCCTGACCGCGGGCTCGCCGGAGTCGGCGCAGTCGCTGGGCTTCACCGTCCTGTTCCCGCTGACGTTCGTCTCGTCGGCGTTCGTGCCGCCCGACACGATGCCCGACTGGCTGCAGGCGTTCGCCGACGCGAACCCGTTCACCACGGTCGTCGACGCGATGCGCGCGCTGTGGATCGGCACGCCCGCGGGCGACGACGTCTGGATGTCCGTCGTCTGGGCGATCGCGATCGCGGTCGTCTTCGCGACGCTGTCGATCCGCCGCTTCCGGCGCGTCGTCTCGCGCTAGCGACGCTCAGCGCCGGCGCGCGACGACCGGGCACTCGACGCGCAGCGCGTTGTCGCTCTCGTCGGTCTCCTCGACGAGGCCGTCGCCGTCGGCGGCGAACAGGAGCGCCTGCCCGGGCGAGCAGCGCGGCGCGATGAACCGCACGGTCTGGGTGTCGCCCACCTTCAGCCCGCTCACCGTCGTCGGCATCTTGCCGTCGAGCGTCACGTCGAACGGCGGCGCGTCCCCCTTGCCGGTGTTGCGGACCGGCAGCGCGTAGCGCACGAGGTCGGGCTGCGGCCCCGCCTCGACCGCCGGGCGGCCGAGCGTCAGGTTCGGGCGCTCGTCGGCCTGGCGGCAGACCTGGGTGCGCCGGACGGCGCGCTCGATGACGTCGCCGGAGCGGTCGTACCAGCGGAAGCTGATCCGAGCGCGGTACTCGGCCGGCACGTCGAGGTTGGTGAGCTGCTTGGTCCAGATGAACTTGCCGACGCCCGACGCCGAGCGGATCCACTCGCCGAGGCCGGGGCCGTCGACCCGGACGAAGTCCTCGTCGGCGGGCTCCTGGACGTAGAGCTCGAACCGCATCGCCATCCGGTCGGTCCGCGGGACGGCCTCCATCTCTCCGCGGAAGCTGACGGAGCGATCCAGCGCGTTGATCGCCGTGCGGCAGTCGGTGACGTCGACCGACACCTCGGGCGCGGCGACCGCCGGCGCGGAGCCGGCGAGCGCGCCGGCGGCGAGGGCGAGCGCGAGGACGAGGGTGCGAGCGGTACGGCGCATTGCCACACCCACAACAGCCGAGGGCCGGAAAGGTTGCGTCCTTTCCGGCCCTCGCAGGTGCTGGCGCAGCTCGTGTGAGCTACGTCACGTGATCTGGTACAGCGGCCCGTCGCCGCCCTCGGGGACCGTCAGACGGCCGCCCTTGGCGGTGATCGCGCCGCACTGCACGCAGTTGGTGTAGTTCACCGTGACGTCGACGTTGCCGGTCTCCGGCGCGTCCTCCGGGATCTCGTAGACCCCGGCCGGGCACATCCACACCCACGTCTCCGCGACCTCGCGCGGGACGTTCTTGCGGACGCGGATGTGGTTCGGCGCGTCGTCGCGGGTCGCGTTGCCGGTGATGAAGACGCTCGACAGCTTGTCGAACGTGTACTTGCCGTCCGGCTTCGGATACCGGTCCTTCGTGTTGCCGACGAACATCGGCTTCGACGTCTGCTTGTGCCACTCCAGGCGCCCCGGCGGGAGCTTGCCCTTCGTGACGATGCCGAGGTTCACCATCGGGCCGCCGCGCAGGAAGCCCTTCTGGAACGGCTGGCGCGTGTTGCGGACCTGGTAGAGCTCCTTGCCGATCGACGACTCCTCGACCGCGTCCTCGTACGAGGACAGGTCGGTGGAGCCGCGCTTCAGCGCGGCGTAGATCGCCTCGCCGGCGAGGATGCCCGACTTGATGCAGTGGTGGACGCCCTTGAGCGCCACCGTGTCGACCATGCCGGCCGAGTCGCCGACGAGCAGCGCGCCCGGCATCGTCAGCTTCGGCATCGACCAGTAGCCGCCGCCCGGAAGCGCCTTGGCGCCCCACGCGACGCGCTCGCCGCCCTCGAGGATCTTGCGCACGAGCGGGTGCAGCTTGAACGTCTGCAGCAGGTCGTGCGCCGAGGTCGTCGCGTCGGCGTAGTCGAGGTCGATGACGAAGCCGATCGAGACGAGGTCGTCGCCCGTCTTGGCGTCCTTCATCGGGTAGATCCAGGTGCCGCCGATCTGGCCGTACTTGGCGCTGAGCTTGACCGGCCACGGGCCGATCGTGTGGATCAGGCGATCCAGCGGCTTCGGGACCTTCCAGACCTCCTTGACCCCGAGCTCCCACGTCTGCGGCTCGCGGTTCTCGGCGAGGTTGAACTCGCGGATCGCCGCGCCCGTCAGATGGCCCCAGCAGCCCTCGGCCAGCACGGTGTGCTGGGCGGTGACGTCGGTGCCCGGCTCGAAGTTGCCGAGCGGCTCGCCCTCCTTGCCGCGCCCCTTGTCGCCGGTCCGGACGCCGCGCACGACCCCGTCGGTGACGAGCAGCTGGTCGGCCGTCGTCTCCGTGAGGATGTACGCGCCGCCCTCCTCGGCCAGGCGCTGCTGGAAGCGAGCCAGCGCCGAGACCGAGATCACCTCGTTGCCGTGGTTCTTGAACGGCGGCGGCGGCGGGATCCGCAGCGCGATCTTGGAGGTCGGCGTCATGTAGACGGCCTCCTTGTCGACCTCGCCGAAGGCCCACCCCTCCTCACGCCACTGCTCGCGCGTGTACTCGGGGTAGAGCTCCTGCAGCGGGCCGGGGCGGACGACGGCGCCGGACAGGTTGTGCCCGCCGCACGTCTTCGCCTTCTCGATGACCGCGACCGGGACCTCGCCCAGGCGCTCCATCGTCTCCGGATCGTCCTGCAGCAGCTGCAGCAGGCGGTTGGCCGTGGCCAGGCCGGCGGTGCCACCGCCGACGATGGCCACGCCAACGTCGATCCGCTCGTCCTCCGGATCCAGCTCGCGCTTGATGAACTCGCGCTGCGGGTCCACCGGCGGCGGGTACGCGCCGGGCGCGACCGGACCGGAACCGTTACGCCCGGCCACGGCTCAGCTCCCCTTCCGGGCCTTCACGGCCTCGATGAGCTTGGGGACGATCTTGTTGAGGTCGCCGACGATGCCGAGGTCGGAGAACTCGAAGATCGGGGCGTTCGCGTCCTTGTTGATCGCCACGATGTTCTCCGAGGACTGCATGCCGACCTTGTGCTGGATCGCGCCCGAGATGCCGGCCGCGAGGTACAGCTTCGGCGCGACCGTCTTCCCCGTCTGGCCGATCTGGGCGGCGTACGGGTACCAGCCGGCGTCGACGACCGCGCGGGTCGCGGCGACGGCCGTGTTGCCGCCGAACGCGCTCGCGAGCTCCTCGAGCTGCTCGAAGCCCTCGGCCTTGCCGAGGCCGCGGCCGCCGGCGACGAGGATGTCGGCGCCCTCGATGTCCACGTCGGCGCCGCGCTGCTCGCCGCGCTGGATCATCTTGGCCTTCGTCGACCACGGCGAGAACTCGACCGTGACGGACTCGACCGGGGCGCTGGCGCCGGTCGAGGCCGGGACCTCGAAGGCGTTCAGGCGGCCGATGAGCACGCCCTTGCCCTTGTAGCGCGACTCGGAGATCGCCGAGTCGCCCAGGATCGGGCGCTCGCCGACGAGCTTGCCGCCGTCGACGGTGATGTTGGTGACCTCCATGGTCACGCCCGCGCCGATGCGGGCGGCCAGGCCGGCGCCGATCTCGAAGCCGAGCAGGCCGCCGCCGAAGATGGCGTAGTCGTGGCCGTTGTCGGTCATGACCTTGGCCATCGCGTCGACGACCGGCTGGGCGAGGCCCTCCGGGCCCTCGACCTTGAACACCTTCGACGCGCCGTAGCCGCCGAGCTGCGCGGCGAGGTCGTCGGAGACGCCCTCGCCCACGACGATCGCGTGGGCCTCGGTGCCGAGCTGGCCGGCGAGCTTCGCCGCCTCGGCGACCGCGCCGAGCGAGTTCTTGTTGAACGCGCCCTCGTAGTGGAGGGCGTAGACGAGGATCCCCGCCATCTCAGATCAGCTTCCTCTCGTCGAGCCAGGCGATGATCTTCTCGACCGTCTCGCCGGTGTCTTCGTCCTCGATGATGGTGCCGGCGGCCTTCGCCGGGGGCGACTTGAAGTTGCCGCACTCGACCTGCGAGCCGGCGGCGCCGACCTTGGAGCCGTCGATGCCGACGTCGCCGGCGGCGACCGCCTCGAGCGGCTTCTTCTTGGCGCCCATGATCGCCTTCAGCGACGGGTAGCGCGGCTCGTTGATCGCGTCGCCGACCGAGATGACGGCCGGCAGCTCGACCTGGACGGTGTCGTAGCCGTACTCCGCCTGACGCTCGCAACGGAGGCCGCCGTCGGCGACGTCCATCTTGATGACCTGCGTGAGCGACGGCATCTGCAGGTGATCGGCCACGACGGCGCCGATCGTGTAGCACTCGCCGTCGTCCGACTGCTGGCCGAGGAGGACCAGGTCGGGGTTCTCGCGCTTGAGCGTCTGGGCCAGGGCGTAGCCGGTGGCGGCCACGTCCGAGCCGGCGAGCGACTCGTCGGACAGGTGGACCGACCGGTCGGCGCCGAGCGAGACGGCCTTGTGCAGGGCACGCACGGCCGACTCGGGGCCCATCGTGACGGCGACGATCTCGTCGACCTGAACCTCGCCGCCCTCCTTGAGCTGCATCGCAGCCTCGATGGCGTGCGTGTCGTAGGGGTTGAGGTTCTTCTCGCCACTGCGGTCAAGGCGGCCCGTCGACGGGTCGATGCGCTTGGTCACCGCCGCGTCGGGAACCTCCTTCACCAGGACGCAAATCTTCACTTTGGATGCCTCCTCTGGCAAACGGACGCGCGGATGGTATCTCGTTCATTGACTGACGAGTCAACCAACGAGGCTTTCCCTGCAAAGCGCAGGTTTCTGCGAGGTCAGTCCGTGAAGCTCGGGGCTTCCTCGAGGAAGCCGGCGCGGACGGCCTCGAGCTGGTTCGGCGAGCCCAGCAGCCCGACCTGCAGCTCGGTCTCCAGCAGCAGGCCCTCGTCGGCGGGGCCGTTCCACGCGGTGTCGTAGAGGCGCTTGGCCGCGCGCACGGCATCGGGCGAGCGCCCGGCGATCTCGGCGGCGAGCTCGCGCGCCGCGGCGAGCGGGTCGTCGGCGACGCGCGTGACGAGCCCGAGCTCGGCCGCCTCGGTCCCGGAGACCACACGCGCCGTGTAGGTGAGCTCCTTGGCCACGTCGAGGCGCACCAGGCGCGGCAGCGTGCGCGTGATCCCCATGTCCGGCACCAGGCCCCACCGCGCCTCCATCACGCTCAGGCGCGCGTCCGGAGCGGCGATGCGCACGTCGGCGCCGAGCGCGATCTGCAGGCCGCCGCCGAAGCAGTTGCCGTGGATCGCGGCGATGACGGGCACCGGCAGGTCGATCCACTCGGTGCAGACGCGCTGGGCGACGTTGCCGGACTTCCCGGGGTCGCGGCGCAGGAGGTCGTCGTTGGAGAGCGGGCCGTCGCCCGACATGAAGGAGGCGACGTCGAGGCCCGAGCAGAAGCTCTTGCCCTCGCCGTGCAGCACGACGGCGCGAACCCCGGGGGTCGAGGCGGCGCGCTCGGCCGCCTCGAGGATGCCGAGGAACATCGCCCCGTCGAGGGCGTTGTGCTTCTCGCCGCGGGTCAGCGTGACCGTGGCGACGTGGTCGGCCACCTCGAAGCGGACGCGCTGCTCGGTCACCGGCGGCCTCCTAGCGGGCGACGACCGCGCCGGAGATGAAGTCGACGATGTCCTGGGTCGGCGTGCCGGGCCCGAAGACCTCGGCCACGCCCAGGTCCTTGAGCTCGGGGATGTCGTCGACCGGGATCGTGCCGCCGACGGTGATCACGACGTCGTCGATGCCCTGCTCGCGCAGCAGCTCGACGACGCGGGGCACGAGCGTCATGTGCGCGCCCGACAGGATCGACAGCCCGACCGCGTCGGCGTCCTCCTGGATGACCGTCTCGACGATCTGCTCCGGGGTCTGGTGCAGACCGGTGTAGATGACCTCCATGCCGGCGTCGCGCAGCGCGCGGGCGATGATCTTCGCGCCGCGGTCATGGCCGTCCAGGCCAGGCTTGGCGACGACGACCCGGATCTTGCGCTGGGTGGGAGTCGGCGTCATGGCGGCCGGAAGACTATTCCCCCGGCGCGGGCGACGGTCGCGCGGCGGCCGGTCGCGGCCGCCGCGCGCCCCTCCGAGGTCGTCTAGCGGACGGTGATCGTCTGCGACATCCCGGCGTGGATGGTGCAGACGATGCGGTACGTCCCCTTCTTGGAGAGCCGCTGGCTGTAGGTCGCACCCTTCTGCTTGTTGCCCGACCGGAACTTCCTGGGGCCGGAGACGACGGTGACGTTGTGGGGCGACTTGCCCTTCCACACCCACTTCACCGTCGTGCCCTTGCCGACGGTCATCGACTTGGGGCTGAAGAAGTCGTCCTTGACGGCGACCGTCTTGGTCGCGGCGAGCGCCGGGACGGCGGCGACGGCGCAGGCGCCGGCGGCCAGGACTGCAGCGATGGCTCGCTTCACGTGCGTGCTCTCCTCAGTAGACCGGGGTCTCGGTGTACGCGCCCCAGATGCCCTGGAGCGCCTCGATCATCTCACCCTCGGTGCAATGAACCCGCGCGGCGTCGAGAAGGTGCGGCATGAGGTTCTCGTCCGGGCGGGCGGCCGCCTGCCGCAGCGCCGCGAGCGCGCGCTCGACCGCCACGGCGTCGCGGCGAGCGCGGACCGCCTGCACGCGGCCGATCTGCTTGCGCTCGAGGGCGGGGTCGATCCTCAGGATCGGCGTCTGCGCGTCGTCGCCCTCGGTGTAGCGGTTGACGCCGACGACGATCCGCTTGCCCGAGTCGATCTCCTGCTGCAGCGCGAAGGCGGCGTCGGCGATCTCGCGCTGCGGGTAGTTCTGCTTGACCGCGGCGACCATCCCGCCGAGCTCGTCGATCTTGCGGAAGTACTCGTAGGCGAGCTCCTCCATCCGATCCGTGAGCGCCTCGACGAAGTACGAGCCGCCCAGCGGGTCGATGGTGTTCGTCACCCCGGTCTCGTGGGCGATGATCTGCTGCGTGCGCAGGGCGATCCGCACGGCGTCCTCGGTCGGCAGCGCGAGCGCCTCGTCGTAGGAGTTGGTGTGCAGCGACTGGGTGCCGCCGAGCACCCCGGCGAGCGCCTCGATCGCGGTGCGCACGATGTTGTTGAGCGGCTGCTGGGCGGTGAGGCTGACGCCCGCGGTCTGCGTGTGGAAGCGCATCAGCCACGACCTCGGGTTCTTGGCGCCGAAGGTCTCCTTGAGCTCGCGCGCCCAGATGCGCCGCGCCGCCCGGTACTTGGCGATCTCCTCGAAGAAGTCGATCTGCGCGTTGAAGAAGAAGCTCAGCCGCGGCGCGAAGTCGTCGACGTCCAGGCCGCGGTCGACGGCGTCCTGCACGTAG